>CALUFQ010000024.1 GCA_944319925.1 uncultured Paraprevotella sp. | reverse complement strand
TCTTTAAACACACAAGCAAATAATTGTGTTTCAGTAATGTGCAAATGTTAAAAAGATGTGTATAATGGGTAGCCTGCGAGGCGGGACAGTTTTTCCCATGCGGCAGTTTTTGGTGATATCCCGTTTTTTAGTTTGTTAATCAACAATGCAGGGGTCGGCTGCAAAACTCCTCCGCCTTGTAGGGGAGGTGGCCCGAAGGGCCGGAGGGGTTTCCCATGCACAAGAGTGACTTTCCTCTTTTTCCGACCCGTTTATGTTATCCGCAGATGCGTCCGGTGTTGTTCACGTGGGCGTAAGACCCCCTCCGCCCCTTCGGGGCTCGTCCCCCTGCAAGGCGGGACAGTTGGGCCATCCGCATGGAGAACAAAACGGCCATTATGGCCGCCGCATGGAGAACAGAAGGGGCGTTACGTCCCGCGCAGAATTTAGTAAATCACCACTAAATCTCTACTGTCCCTACAAATCCTCCACAGCAAGAGTGGAGTTACAAATCCCACGCAACAGAAAAAGGGGAAGGCGATTCACATCGACTTCCCCCACATTAAATGAACCTATTAAAAAATATGATAAAACTTATTTCACCATTACCTTCATGGCTTTCTTCGAACCGTCGCTCATCTTGTTCACGCGAATGTAAATACCACCCTTCTTGGGTTCTGCAACCCGCATGCCGTCAATGGTGTACCATTCGGTAGCCAACACGATAGCCGCATTTTCGGAAATCACATCGTCCACTGCGGTCGGAGCATTTTCATCACCGTCGCCCCAGTAAATCAATGAGAAGTCATCAAACGGACACCAGTCGTTGGTCACACCATCGGCTTTGCGGATACCCAGCTGTACGGAACCACCTTCCTTCACATAGAAGGATACTTCGTTGCGATAGAAGCCGAAGTTAAAGGCCACGTTGGCGTCATCCACCGCATTAGCCACGCAATAGTAAGCCTGCGGCTCCATGTACGTGAAGAGGCTGTCCGGCAGCACGGCACTCGAAGACGTGAACTTCGCATCCATCACATGCTCGTAGATGGAAACAATCGGCGTGAAATAATCCTTTTCTTCCGTAGTTGCATAAACCTGCGCGAACAATTGCTCCTCCCCGTCGCGACGAGCCACGCCGGCAGGTGTCATGTCACCGTAACGGTAGAAGCTGGATACAAACAAAGAGTAATATCCTTGCGGCAAGTTATATACAGTCTGATGGAAATCGAATTCCTTCGTGTTAAAGTATTCGAACAAAGAATCCGCCGTAGCATTTTCGTTGGTCAAAGCAGGATTATGCTCCCAATATTCATGAGACGATTGATCCACTCCGCTCACCACTTTCTGCAAGCGCGGGTTACGCAACAACATAGATACATCCGTCGAATCTTCCTTGGAAACATTCGCGAAGTCGAATAGAGACTGCACCATTGCGCCGTAAGCATTGTTCATGTCGAGGATAGCCTGGTTGACTTCGGCCAAATCAGCATAAATCTCATACTTGTCCACATAGTCTGTTTGGGCAGCCACGGCACCTTCGAGATCTGCAACCTTTTCCGGGTCATAATTGTTCTTGTCATCCCCGGCTTCAATAGCCGCCAACACTTCATCATATTCGTTAAACCAAGTTTCCACCGACTTCACGGTCTCATCGGTCTCCGTAGCCAAAGTGATTGCCTCGTCAAGCCCGTTGTTGGCTGCGACAAAGGTTTCATCCGTCAACCCGCCATCCAAAGCATTGGTCGCATTTTGTATTGCGGTCAAAAGAGCAGTCTCGGATTCGTCTGTGTAGAATATGTCAGCAGTCATCATGGCCTCAGCCTGGCTTCGCTTCGACTGCAAGGCAAACTCCATACCCGTCATGTCACCCGGCATGTATTCCACACGGAAGTTGTCGAACAGGCACCAGCTGCTGGACAAAGAAGTCGCATCGGCGATGATACCGAAACGGAGCACACCGTCCTCGCCCACATAACCGGTAACCGACACCTCATAGTTCGTGCGGTCGCCAGCCGTCAGCACGGCCTCTGCGGAAGCCAAGTCGTCGGCCACGAGCTTGCCGTCCAACTCCGTGCCGCTGTCCGAAATGGTAGCGAAACGACCCGCCATGCCCTCGCTGCTGTCGAACGTCACTTCAAACAAGCTGTGAATTTTCGTCCGTGCGCCGTTGACATCCAAATAAGCCGTCACATCGGCCTGCGGGTCTGCGGCATCGAAGGTCTTGGACGCGTCAGCATAGCCTGCAGGACGATAGAATGCCTGCGCGGTCACCTTATAAGAACCTGAAGGCAGCCCCGTGATTTCCTGGTAAACCTCGAAGCCCCCGTCTGGATTCTGACGGAACACCTCGCCCGTATTGTTACCATAACCCAGTTTGCTGGCCCCCGTCTTGGTCCAGCCATTGGCACTTCCCGTGAAGTCCATGTTGACACCCATTCCGGTCACGGCCGTGGCACCTTCTTGGGTGATAGCCAGTTCAACGCCCACCTGGTAGAGGCTGTCGGCAATGATTTCCACGCTGTCGATGTCAGCGGGGTCGAAAGCCAAGTTACCCAACTCGTCGGTCAACCCCAGAAGGTAGTTGTTCAATGCCTCCAAAGCATAACTGCCGTATTCTCCGTTGAAATATTCCATCGCGTCCTCGTTAAGGAAAGTGTTCAGCCTCGTGTAAGCGTCCACGTCAGCCTGCAGGGCAACCATTTCAGCCTGCAAGGCATTGCCCAAGGAAGCCAAGGAGTCGTCGCTCTCCGGAACGGTGATTGCAGCCTTGGCCGTCTCGAGCAGCTCGCTCGCACGCTGTTCACCCGCTGCGGACCATACCAAGTTATTATCCCTGTAGCCTTGTATCTGCGTTTCAAAATTGTCCACGACCGTTTGCAACATGGTGCCCATGGTCATGTCGCCCGAGCCTTCTCCCAAGTATTCCAGCTTCACGTTGTCGAAGCCCACCCAGTTACAGTTTGAGTTCTCGGCCTTGAAACCGATTGTCATGGTGCCATCCGGGGAATAAAATTCCACCGACACCGGACGCGGCACCGGACGGTCGTTGTTGTCGCCATAGAATTCCAGCGTGTGTGCGTCGGCAATCATCTCCAGCCCCTTGGCACCGGCAAAGAGATAGACCCCGCGACCATTCGCCGCAGAAGTGCTCACCGTAGCCTGCATGACACCGAAACAATCGGCCGTAAGGCGGTAAACACCTGCGGGCAAACCTGTCAACGCTTGTTCGGCACGCACCGTGCGCCCCTCGTCCACGCTGGCCGGGTTTTCCGCAGAGCCGCTGCCGACCCATGCCTCCAAGAAATAGTTCAAGAAGTGGGTGGCATCCTCGGGATCCTCATAGAGGTCGGCCGGATCACGGTGCTGGTCGTTGTTCATGTTGGTAAGCGTCCACCCGTTGCCATTGTCCGCGAAATCGGCATTCGCGACAATCGGAGTGAAATTGGCCGGAGAGGTCTCGCTCGCCCCGCCGGTCTGCCACAGGATGATGTCCATCGGCAATCCGGCAATAGCCGCTTCCAAGTCTTCGGACGTGGCGGACTGGTTGTTATACAGCGCAGTGTATTCGTCCAACTCGTCGTCGAATCCCAAATCCCGTGCTTCTTCCAACATAGGTTTCAAATCTAGGCGTGCCTGATAGGCATCATAATCTTCGGGAGTGACGAACTGCCAATCCATCTCCGCGCCGGCATATTGATCTCCGTTCAGATCGGCGAAAGGATAGATGACGGTGCTAGTCTCAATGACACCCCATACGCCGTTCATCGTCACCGTGTTGCCCGACTCCAAGCCGAAGCTGGTGTCCTGGTCCACAATCTTGATGCGGTAGAGCTGGTCGCCTTGGGGCTGGATTTGCCACAACATGTGCCCTTGGGCATTGGCATCCACGAAAGCACTTGTCGCGTCGCGCACAAAGATTTCATGGAAACCGCTATTGGTCGGACCCTGCAACATGTTCAGCTTCCAGCCTTCGCCCGTCACCGTCACCGATGAATTATACAAAGGCGGACGTTCTGCGCCCCATTCCAACGTAATCATCTGCCCGGTGGTTCCCACGCTCAACTGTGTGCCCGCTTCGTTCCCGTTGGTCACGAACTGCCCCGTAGCGGGATGGTAGATGTAGAACTGCTGAATCCCCTCATGTTGCTCCAAATTGGGTGTGGAGATTTTCACGACAGGATCAGCCCACTCGGTCTGCGCCCACAAGGGGGACGTAACCGATGTCGCACAGCATAAAGCCATGACTGCTAGTAATCTGTTTTTCATTCTGCCAGAAATTAAGTTAATAAAACGATAAATAGTTCACAATTCTATGTGAGAGCAAAAATACACTTATTTTCCGAACCAAAAAATATTTTTTTTGGAAAAAATCACAATGACCGCCATTTTTAACGTTTCCAGCCTCCCGCAACGCATTTTTTTCGTACCTTTGCCGGATAATCATTATAATATAAAGGATATGGTCATAGCCGTGGATTTCGACGGCACCATCGTGGAACACCGCTATCCGGACATCGGGCGCGAGCTTCCCTTTGCTGTCGAAACGCTGAAACAACTCATCAAGGACCGCCACCAACTCATCCTGTGGACCGTGCGCGAAGGCCGCTTGCTGGACGAGGCCGTGGAATGGTGCCGCCGGCGCGGCGTGGAATTTTATGCCGTGAACAAAGACTTCCCCGAAGAAGACACGGAGAAAAACCGACACTACAGCCGCAAGCTGAAAGTTGACCTTTTCATCGATGACCGCAACCTGGGCGGCCTGCCGGATTGGGGCACGATTTACCGCATCATCAACGAGAGGAAGTCGCTCGCGCAAATCTTGACAGAGGAGATGGAGGAACAAGCCCCCCGCACTCCCCAAAAACGGTGGTGGCCGTTCTGAGGGGGGCGTAACGCCCCTTCCGTTCGCCATGCGGGGGTCGTAACGACCCTTCCGTTCGCCATGCGGGGGTCGTAACGACCCTTTCGTTCGCCATGCGGATAGGCACGGGAAAGCATGACGCTGAGAAAAATAAGTTACTCTTGTGCACGGGAAACCCCTCCGGCCCTGCGGGCCACCTCCCCTACAAGGCGGAGGAGTTTTGCAAATCCTGTAACCCACCCTCTGAAGCTGGCAAAGCAAGAAAACAAAAGGCGGGAAGGAGTGGCATAAACGCTTTTTTGTTAATTTTGCATCCTGAACGCACTAAAACATCAAGGAATGACGACACATCGCGCCCCTTCCATCTTACTGATTTACACCGGCGGCACCATCGGCATGATTGAAAATCCCGAAACAGGGGCTTTGGAAAGCTTCAACTTCGACCACCTGCTGACGTTCGTGCCCGAACTGAAACGCTTCAACTGCCACATCAACACCTATTCCTTCGACCCGCCCATTGACTCGTCGGACATGGAGCCTTACCATTGGGCACGGCTGGTGCGCATCGTGGAACGGAATTATGACCAATACGACGGTTTCGTCATCCTCCACGGCACGGACACCATGGCCTACACGGCCTCGGCCATGAGCTTCATGCTCGAGAACCTGGGCAAACCGGTCATCCTTACCGGCTCGCAACTCCCCATGGGCATGCTCCGCACGGACGGGAAGGAGAACCTCATCACGGCCATCGAAATCGCAGCCGCAAAGGATGCCGACGGCCGCGCCGCCGTGCCCGAGGTGTGCATCTATTTCGAAAGGGACCTGATGCGCGGCAACCGCACCACCAAAATCAACGCGGAGAAGTTCAACGCCTTCAAGTCGTTCAACTACCCCTGCTTGGGACATAGCGGCATCGACATCAAGTTCAAACCGGAACGCATCCGCCGTCCCGACCCCTCGCGGCCGCTCAAGGCGCACTACCTGTTCGACACGAACGTCGTGGTGCTCACCCTCTTCCCGGGCATCCAGGAAGGCATCATCTCCTCGGTGTTCCGCACCCCCGGACTGAAGGCCGTGGTCATGAAGACCTTCGGCTCGGGCAACGCCCCGCAGAAGCCCTGGCTCATCCAACTCATCAAGGAGGCGACACGGCGCGGCGTGGTCATCATCAACATCACGCAGTGCCAGTCGGGCAGCGTGGAGATGGAACGCTACGAGACGGGGCGTCAGCTCCTCGAAGCCGGTGTCATCAGCGGCTATGACAGCACCCCCGAGTGCGCACTCACCAAACTGATGTTCCTCCTCGGACACCAACTGACACCCGAAGAGGTGCGGCGTCTCATGGCTACCAACCTGGCCGGGGAAATCACCCTATGACAAACCACCCACGGGGTCGTAACGACCCTTTCTCCGCCATGCGGATAGGCACGGGAAAGCATGACGCTGAGAAAATAGGTTACTCTTGTGCAGGGGAAACCCCTCCGGCCCTGCGGGCCACCTCCCCTGCAAGGCGGAGGAGTTTTCCGATTCTCCGCATAAAGTCAGCCTGCGGCCTAATTGACCACGCGGATTCCTTCCACGAAATCACCCACCTTCAAGTGCAGGTCTTCCAAGCAGGTTGCGCGCCGTCCGCCGATGACCACGTTCTCGAATGTCACGTCGCGCACCATGCCTTCGGGCGAATAACCTTGCACGACCGACGGATTCTCGTTGCCTCCGGCATAGGAGATGTTACGGAACGTGATGTGTTCCACGTGGCGGCCAGGGCCGGTGCAGTAACGTGGCAGGTTCATCACCCGTAAGTGGAAAAGCTGGCCTTCCTGAATGTGTTCCACCCTTATGCTGTCGAACGTCACGTGGCGCACCAGGTTATGGTCGCCCGCGTTGATGGTCATCACGCCTTGGTAGTCGCGGTCATCCTCGTCGTGTTCCAACACGTCGATGTTGCGGAACGTCACGTGCTCGATGGTCTCGCCCTCGGTCGCCGTGTTGCCATGCGTCCCGATGTTGATGGCATGCGCGATATCCGCCCACAGCGTGGAATTGGTCACCAGGATGCTGTCCGTGTCACCATAGAAATCCCAACGGTGGGAATAGATGGCGATGCAATCGTCGGAATTGCGCAGGAACACGTCGTCCACCCGCACATTGCGGCAACAATAGAAATCAAGCCCGTCGCCCCAGCCTTGGTAGCTGAACGACTTCAGGCCACGCACCGTCACGCCCTCGGCCACCGCCGCCGTCATGGTGTTGTAGCGGGGATTCACCACGGCAATGTCTTCCACCGTCAAATCCTTCACCCAATTGGCCGACACGCCGTGAAACGCTTCCAAGATCATGCCGCGCCCGCAGATGCGCACCCCTTCCGTGCTGTCGCAGTTCAACGCCCCGCGCAAGACGGCACCCGGTGCCAGATAGACCGTGGTGTGGGACGGCACACGGAATGTCCGTGTCGCCGCATCCGTAGGCTCATGCATGCCCGGCCCGAAATACATCACGCCGGGGTCGCCCTCCTTCGGGACATCCGTTTCCAAGGCGTTGGCAAACAGGTGCAGGTTATGCAGGCGGTCGCCATTGCACTCCACCGACAGTTTCTGCGGTTTGTCCAGGCGGAACGTCAGACTGTTGCCTTCCACCTGCGGGCGTATGCCGCGCGAAAGCGGGTGCACCACCGCCTCGCGCAGTGTGCCGTTGTTCAGCTGCACACAGACCTCCACCTCGCCGGAGAAATCAAACTGCACCATCGTGGCCTCGGAATTGGTATCCATATCGACCTTCACCTTATATTCATACAAGTCCGTCCACTCCTTTTCCCCGACGGGACGCACACGCACGGTGAAATCATCGTTGTGGTACCTGTAATACATTTCCTTGGGCACGGAAGCCGTCACAATCTTCGCCTCCGCCCTTTTTTCCTCCACGTGCATACACGACGAAAGCCCCAGCAGCCCCCCGCACAAGCACAACATTCCAAAAAATCTTCCTTGCATAATTCCGTTATTTTTTTCTAGAATACGCGCCAAAAGGCGGCATTCGTCTTGGCATTAGTCTTTTTTAAGGAATTTGGAAGGGGAAGCCCATTGGCCCAATTGTCCATTGCCGAATTGGCTGTTTCCCGCTTTTTTTGTATCTTAGCCTGGCAAATGACAAACTGACACAACCATGAACGGACTGACGATAGGCCTGCTGTTACCTCTTGCAGGCACGACGCTAGGTGCAGCCTGCGTGTTCCTGATGAAACGGCAGATACCTGCCTTGGTACAGAAAATCCTGCTGGGCTTCGCTTCGGGAGTCATGGTGGCCGCCTCTGTGTGGTCGCTGCTTATCCCCGCCATGGAGATGGGCGGGACAGACACGGAAGCCGCACGGGTCATTCCCGCCGTGTGCGGTTTCCTGGCCGGCATCGGCTTCCTGCTCCTGATGGACCACGTGATTCCCCACCTCCACTTGGGCAGCTCTTCTCCCGAAGGGCCGCACAGCCGCCTCTCGCGCACCGGCATGATGGCATTGGCCGTCACCCTGCACAACCTGCCCGAAGGCATGGCCGTGGGCGTGGCCCTGGCCGCAGCGGCAGGCGAAGGCGGTGTCCTCTCCATGGCGGGTGCCATCGCCCTCTCGTTGGGCATCGCCATCCAAAATTTCCCGGAAGGTGCCATCGTGTCAATGCCCCTCAGGGCCGAAGGCAACAGCCGCCTCCGCGCTTTTGCCATCGGGACATTGAGCGGCATCGTGGAACCTGTGGGTGCCGTGCTGACCATCTTGCTGGCTTCGTATGTGACGCCCATCCTGCCCTACTTGTTGGCCTTCTCCGCAGGGGCGATGATTTATGTCGTCGTGGAAGAACTGATTCCCGAAGCCTCGCAAGGGAAGCATTCCAACCTGGGCACCATCGGCTTTGCCGCAGGGTTCGCGCTGATGATGGTGCTCGACGTGGTGTTAGGTTAAGGGGGGCGTAACGCCCCTTTCGTTCGCCATGCGGGCGGTTCCGCTGCGACGGATTTGTAATCCGGCGCAAAACGAGGGGCGGATTTCCGAATCCGCAAGCCCTAAAAGGCTTTCTAAAGACACAATACAATGCCCATATTTAATAGGTATGTTTTTTGCGGATTACAAATCCTGATACTCCATTGCGGGGGATTACAAATCCCCCCCAACATACTATCTGTCCCCCGCAGCAAAAATGGCCGTTTTGTGCACCAAGCGGAAGGGCACAATCAGGTTGACCGCTTGGCGCGGAACTCCTTCGGCCCCATGCCGAAATGTTTCTTCACATACTTGCCGAAGAAAGAAAGCGAAGGGAAATCCATCTCCACCATAATCTCCTTGATGCTCTTGTCCGAATACGACAAGAGGTCGGCGATTTCCTTCGTCACGGCCTTGTGTATCAAATCCGAAGCGGTGTAGCCGGACGCATTCTTGCACACGGCAGACAGGTATTTGGGCGTGACATTCAGTTTTTCCGCATAAAACGTCACGGTACGGGGCTTGGGGTGAGTGGAAGCAAGCATGTCGAGAAACCGCTTGAACAAGTTCGTCCCCTGCGAGTAGTGCACACTTCCTTGCGACGGCATGAAACGGGCGATGACATTGGAAAAGTCATAAAGGAAAGCCTTCAGCAGGCACCGCATGGATTCTTTGTAAAACGCCTCGTCCTGGTGTTTCAGCTTGTCGAACATAAGGGAGTAGAACAAAGAAAAACGGGCGTATTCCTCTTCCGAAAGGCTGAACACCGGATGCGTGGCCACGAAAGCCATCACGTCCCAGTTATACATGGAAAAAGGCAACGCCTCTTGCAACATTTTCCGGGAGATGCACAGGCTGTCCATCAGCAAATCGGCCGACCGTTCCCTGTTCCACAATACCGTTCCGGGCAAAGCCAAAAGCATGTCATAGGCATGCAAGGTGCATTCTTCCCCATTGATGACACAGCCGGCACTTCCGCTGGAGAGCACACACACCACCACCCATTCCATCTTGCGCGGCTTGGACGATTCCGAACGTGCATCGGATGGCAACGACTTCAACATCAAGATACCATCATCAACAAGCACCTTATGCTCGCGCGACACGCCAAAGTCTCCATTAATCAACCAAACGTCTTCTTTCATTCTCTTTACCTCTTACCTCAACTGTTTTGAAAATGCAAAGTAAGCAAGTTTGCGCATACGAACTGACCTGATTCTTCATAAAGGCTTTCCAAAAGTTCATGGAAAGTGTTCGAATTAGGCAAAATACCTATCAGGCTGATTAAACCAAATGCCCCATTTTTTCTTAACTTTGCACCCGCAAACTTTGGAAAGGACATGATTTATCCACAAAACTTCGAACAGAAAATCGGATTCGACGAAATCCGCACCATATTGGGCGGGCACTGCCTCAGCCCTCTCGGACGGGAACGCGTGGAACAAATGCGCTTCCTCACCGACATCGCACCCCTGCGCGAACTGCAGGAACACACACGGGAGTTTCTGCGCATCATGGACAGCGGGCAGGATTTCCCCGAACAGGACTTCTACGACGTGCGACCGGCCATCCGGCGCATCCGCATCGAAGGCACTTACCTGGACGAAACGGAACTGTTCGACCTGAAACGCTCCCTGACGACCATCATCGACATCATCAGTTTCCTGGACAAGGAAAAAGACGAAGAAGAGGCTGGGGATGAAACGGAAGCATACCAGGGCGAATACCCCGCCCTGCACCGGCTGGCCGAAGGGGTGGCGACCTTCCCCCAACTCGTGCGGCGCATCGACACGATACTTGACAAGTACGGGAAAATCAAAGACTCCGCCTCGCCGGAGCTGGCCCGCATCCGCCAGGAACTGGCCGCCACGGAAAGCAGCATCTCGCGCACGTTGCACAGCATCCTGCGCAATGCCCAACAGAGCGGGGTGGTCGATAAGGACGTGGCACCCACCATGCGCGACGGACGGCTGGTCATCCCCGTCGCCCCGGCCCTGAAACGGAAAATCAAAGGCATCGTGCACGACGAGTCGGCCACGGGCCGCACCGTGTTCATCGAACCCACGGAAGTGGTGGAGGCCAACAACCGCGTGCGGGAACTGGAAGGCGAGGAACGGCGGGAAATCATCCGCATCCTGCAGGTGTTCACGGCCGAGGTGCGCCCCTCTTACGAGGAAATCCTGCAATCCTACGAGTTCCTGGCCGAAATAGACTTCATCCGTGCCAAAGCCTGCCTGGCCCGGCAGTTCAACGCCATCCCCCCCGACATCAAAGGCAAGCCGCTCATCGACTGGACCATGGCCTGCCACCCGCTGCTGCAACTCTCGCTGGCGCGCCACGGCAAGAAAGTGGTGCCGCTCGACATCGAGCTGGACAGCCGCCGGCGCATCCTCGTCATCTCTGGCCCGAACGCGGGCGGAAAGTCCGTGTGCCTGAAGACTGTGGGCCTCATCCAATACATGCTCCAATGCGGGCTGCCCGTCCCCGTCGGCGAAAACTCGCGCACGGGCATCTTCGGCAGCATCTTCATCGACATCGGCGACGAACAAAGCATCGAAGACGACCTGAGCACCTACTCCAGCCACCTGCTGAACATGAAGAACATGATGAAGTCGTGCGGCGGCAACAGCCTGCTGCTCATCGACGAGTTCGGCGGCGGCACGGAACCGCAAATCGGCGGCGCCATCGCCGAGGCCGTGCTGAAACGCTTCAACCAGAAAAAGGCGTTCGGCATCATCACGACCCACTACCAGAACCTGAAGCATTTTGCCGAAGACCACGAAGGGGTGGTCAACGGTGCCATGCTCTACGACCGGCAGCACATGCAGGCCCTCTTCCAACTGCAAATCGGCAACCCCGGCAGCTCCTTCGCCGTGGAAATCGCCCGCAAGATAGGGCTGCCTGAAGACGTGATTGCCGATGCCTCGGACATCGTGGGCAAGGAATACATCAACGCGGACAAATACCTGCAGGACATCGTGCGCGACAAACGCTACTGGGAAACCAAACGGCAGACCATCCACCAGCGGGAAAAGGAAATGGAGAAGACCATTGCCCGCTATGAAACGGAAATCAACGAGCTGCAACGCGAACGGAAAGAAATCCTGCAAAAGGCAAAAGAAGAGGCCGAACAACTGCTGAAAGCCTCGAACGCCAAAATCGAACATACCATCCAGGCCATCCGCGAAGCACAGGCCGAAAAAGAAAAGACGCGAGGCGCAAGGCGGGAACTGGAGGATTTCAAGACCTCCGTGGAAGCGTTTGACAAGGCGCAGGAGGACGAGAAAATCGCCCGCAAGATGCAACAGTTGGAGGAACGCCGGAAAAGGCAGGCCGAACGCAAGGAGAAAAAGGCCGCACAACAAAAAGGGAAAACCGACCCGCTGGCCGAAGGCGCCCGCGCGGCACGACAGGCCGAACAGCCCCTGCAGGCAGGCGACACGGTGCGGCTCAAAGGGCAAACGACAGTGGGACGGATAGAAGAGATAAATGGGGCTAACGCCATCGTCACCTTCGGCATGATGCGCACCAACGTGAAGACCGAACGGCTGGAACGTGCCGCCGCACCCGAACCCAAGGCGCAGATACAAACCGCCACGTATCTCAGCAAACAGACCCAAGATGCCGTGTATGACAAAAAGCTGAACTTCAAACAGGACATCGACGTGCGGGGCATGCGGGGCGACGAAGCCATCAACGCCGTGACTTACTTCATCGACGACGCCATCCTGCTGGGCATTCCGCGTGTGCGCATCCTGCACGGCACGGGCTCCGGCATCCTGCGCACCCTCATCCGGCAATACCTGCAAACCGTCCCCGGCGTGAAAAGTTGCCGCGACGAACACGTGCAGTTCGGCGGGGCGGGCATCACGGTGGTGGACCTCGATTAGAAAGAGGGTGTATCAAAACCTGCGAGAAGCAACTGCTCCGCCTTGTAGGGGAGCTGGCCCAACGGGCCTGAGGGGTTTCACCCCCACGGGCACACTCATAAACTATGTCTTTGTGGACGTGAGACCCCTCCGGCGCTTCGCGCCACCTCCCCTACAAGGCGGAGGAGTTTATTTTGATACACCCTCTTTTTCTTTTTTCCTTCCACGCTTCCCGGGGATTACGAGCGGGGAATGCCTCCCCGGAAACCGGAAAAGCCTGCCATGCTAGCATTTTTCCACACTTGCCGATGCAAAATAAGACATTATTTGTTACCTTTGTACCCAATTAAGTGCAAAGCGTAACTTTGCAGGCTTTTAAGACAAGGATTATGTTGGAAAGATTTCTAAGTCAAACTACTTTTACGTCGCAAGAAGACTTCGTGAAGCACTTCCACGTAAAAGTGCCGGAAAATTTCAATTTCGGATATGACGTGGTGGACGCTTGGGCTGCCGAAGCACCAAACAAGATCGCACTTTGCTGGACCAACGACCACGGCGTACACCACGATTTCACCTTCGCCGAACTCAAAGACTACACCGACCGCACTGCCTCTTATTTCCAATCGTTGGGCATCGGCCACGGCGACATGGTGATGCTTATCCTGAAACGGCGGTATGAGTTCTGGTTCTCCATCATCGCCCTGCATAAAATCGGTGCCGTGGCCATCCCTGCCACCCATCTGCTGACGGGCAAGGACATCGTCTATCGGAACAACGCGGCCGACATCAAGGCCATCGTCTGCGCCGGGGAAGAAGTCATCCTCAAACACGTGAAAGACGCGCTCCCCTACTCCCCGTCCATCAAGTACCTGATTTCCGCAGGCCCTATCGTACCCAACGGATTCGAGGATTTCCAAAAAGGCGTGTTGGGGGCCGAGCCGTTTGTGCGGCCGGAACATCCGAACTCGAACGATGACATCTCACTGATGTACTTCACCTCGGGGACTACCGGCGAGCCCAAAATGGTGGCCCACGACTTCACTTACCCGTTGGGACACATCGTCACGGGATGCTATTGGCACAACCTGCACAAAGACAGCCTCCACCTGACCGTGGCCGACACGGGATGGGGGAAAGCCGTGTGGGGCAAGCTCTACGGGCAATGGATAGCCGGCGCGACGGTGTTCGTCTATGACTTCGAGAAATTCCACGCGGCGGACATCCTGAAGATGATACAGGACTACCACATCACTTCACTCTGCGGGCCGCCCACCATCTTCCGCTTCATCATCCACGAAGACTTGTCGCAATTCGACCTCTCTTCGCTGCAATACTGCACCATCGCGGGCGAAGCCCTCAACCCCTCGGTGTTTGACACCTTTTATAAACTGACGGGAATCAAGCTCATGGAAGGTTTCGGGCAGACGGAGACGACACTGACCATCGCCACCTTCCCGTGGATGGAGCCGAAACCCGGCTCGATGGGTGTGCCCAACCCCGAATATGAGGTGGATTTGCTGAAAAACGACGGGACTCCCGCCGCACCGAACGAGCAAGGCCAAATCGTCATCCGCACGTCGAAAGGCAAGCCGCTAGGACTATTCAAGGAATACTACCGCAACCCGGGACTGACCCACGAAGTGTGGCACGACGGCATTTATCACACGGGCGACGTGGCCTGGCGCGACGAAGACGGATACTACTGGTTCGTCGGTCGTGTGGACGACGTAATCAAAAGTTCGGGCTACCGCATTGGCCCCTTCGAGGTGGAAAGCGCGCTGATGACCCATCCCGCCGTGCTGGAATGCGCCATCACCGGTGTGCCGGACGAAATCCGCGGGCAGGTGGTGAAAGCCACCATCGTGCTGGCCAAAGACTACCGGGACGTGGACAAGGAAAACCTGGCCAAGACCCTGCAAAACCACGTGAAGCAAGTGACCGCCCCCTACAAATACCCCCGCGTCATAGAGTTTGTGGACGAGCTGCCCAAAACCATCAGCGGGAAAATCCGGAGGGTGGAAATCCGCGAAAAAGACAATACGCAAAAATAACATTATTTCTATTTTTTAATGATACACAAAATGAAACAAAAAGTCCTTTTGCTGGCTTTGCTTTTCATCAGCCTTGTGGGCTACGCACAGCCCATAGACTGGAACAAAAAGCTTCCGGCAGACCCCAACGTCCATGTGGGGAAACTCCCTAACGGGATTACCTATTATTTACGCCACAACGAAGAGCCCAAGGATCGCGCCAGCTTCTTCATCATCCGCAATGCCGGTGCGCTGCTCGAGAACGACGACCAAGACGGCCTGGCCCACTTCCTGGAACACATGGCCTTCAACGGCAGTAAGAACTTCCCTGGCAACAGCATGATTTCCACGCTGGAACGCCACGGTGTCTCCTTCGGTGGCAACCTGAATGCCTACACCACGCAGAACGAAACGGTGTATAACATCAGCGACGTGCCCATGGCCGACGAGACACTGACCGACACCTGCCTGCTCATCCTGCACGACTGGTCGTATTACCTGACCCTCGACCCCAAGGACATTGACTCGGAACGCGGCGTAATCACCGAAGAATGGCGCAGCCGCGACAAGAGTTCCACCCGCCTGTACAACCAACAGGCCGCCGTGCTCTACAAGGGTTCCATGTATGCCGAACGCGACGTGATCGGCGACACGGCCGTCATCCGCACGTTCAAGCCCGAGACACTGCGCAACTTCTACCACCAGTGGTACCGCACGGACTTGGAAGCCATCGTCGTGGTGGGCGACTTCGACCTCAAGAAGATGGAACAGAAAATCAAAGACGTGTTCTCGTCCATCCCCGCCGTGGAAAATCCCACGCCGCGTCCTTTCTTCGACATTCCCTCGCACGAAGAGACCTACTTCTGCCTGGCCACGGACAAGGAAGCCACCTCGTCCAACGTGCAGGTCGTGCGCATCTTCCGTGAGAAGGAATACGACGGCAAGGGCTACACCACTTACGAGGACATCAAGAACAGCCTCTTGATCAGCTTCTACAAGAGCATGATGTCCGCCCGCATCGGCGAACTCGTGCAAAGCGGCAAAGCACCCTACGTGAGCGCGTCCGTCGGACTCTATAGCGTGGCACGCGGGTATTATGGCTACTACATCATGGCCACGGCCAAGCCCAACGAGGAAGCCGCAGCCCTGCGCGGCGCACTGGAAGCCCACGAGCAAGTCTATCAGCACGGCTTCACCGCCTCGGAACTGGAACGGGTGAAAGCCAATTTCCTGACCATGCTGGAATCGGCCGTGAAGGATAAAGACAAGACCACCAATGACTCGTATGCCGAGGAAATGCAATCGCACTTCCTTGAAAACGAAGGCATCGTTGACGTCACGGACTACGCCGAAGCCGTGAAAGAGATCCTTCCGACCATCACGCCGGAAGAAGTGGCCGCCCAGGCACGGAGATGGTGGAAAGCCGATAACCGCACCATCATCGTCAGCGGGCCGAGCGAAGGGGTCACCCACCTGACAGAACAGGAAGCACGGGCCATCGTGGACGAAATGGAGAAAACGACCGTGGCCGCATACGAGGACAACCACGTGGAAGGCAAGCTCATTGAAAACGAACCGCAAGGCGGAAGCATCACTGCCGTGAAGGAACTCCCGCAGTTCGGAGCCGAAGAATGGACCCTGAGCAACGGGGCAAAAGTGATTTATCGCAAAGCCGAGTTCGAAAAGGATGCCGTATCCCTCATGGCCTACAGCCCGGGCGGCACATCGCTCTACACCGACATCGACTTCCTGCCCGCCGCATCCTCGGCCGGCGACTTCGCGTCCAGCTATGGCCTGGGGGACTACAGCGACGTACAGCTGGACAAGCTGCTCACCGGCAAGAGGGCCAGCTGCAAGGTGGACATCAGCACCCTGTATGAAACCGTCGGCGGAAGCTCCACACCCAAGGACTTCGAGACGATGATGCAACTGCTCTACCTCCGTTTCACGGCTCCGCGTTTCGACACGCTGACCCACAAGGTGCTCATCGAGCGTAACCACATCTATGCCAAACTGCTCGCCGGGCAACCGCAGACCGTCATCCGCGACTCCATGTCGCGCATCGTGTCGAACTACAGTCCGCGCCTGCAGCTGTTCAACGACGAATATGTGGACAAGCTGACCATCGACCGCATCGAAAAGGCATACCGCGACCGCATCTGCGACGCTAGCGACTTCACCTTCTTCATCGTGGGCAACATCGGGAAGGACACGGCCAAGGCCATGACAGAGAAATACATCGGAGCCATCCCGTCGCTCTACCGACATGAGAAATGGGTGGACCGCAACGTGCGCAGCCCCAAAGGACGGACGGAGAAAGTCATCAACGTGCCGATGGAAACGCCCAAGAGCACCGTGGCGGTCATCTTCAACAAGGAAATGAAGTATGACCTGAAAGATGCCTACATCATCAGCATTCTCGGCAACATCCTCACCACGCGTTACACCAAGACCATCCGCGAGGAAGCCGGAGGCACATACGGCGTGGGCGTAAGCGGCAGTGCTTCGCGCGAGCCGTATAACAGCTACAGCATGTACATGACGTTTGAATGCGACCCCGAAAAGGCTACCGAACTGAAGCCGCTCCTCTACAAGGAGGTGGACAACATCCTCGAAGAAGGCGTGACGCAGGAGGAACTGGACAAAGTGGTCAAGAACACCTTGAAGGAGCTTGAACAGAGCAAGCCGCATAACAGTTACTGGATGACGGTGCTCTACAACTACTACCGGACTGGTGTGGATTCCAACGACCCGAAGAACCGCGAGAACCTCATCGCGTCCATCACCACGAAGGACGTGCAGGCGTTCGCCAAGAAATTCTTCAAAAAGGCAGATGTCATTGACCTGATTTTTGCCGGATGCAAAAAGGAAGAGCAAACAAAATAAACAAATCAAAATTGAAATCCCCGGAAGTCGCCCTGACTTCCGGGGATTTTTTTGGCGATAATGGCTGTTTGTGCGCCATGAAAAAACTGTCCCGCCTGAAAGGGGGCTCAGTCGAAATTCAGGGGGGAAGAACGGTTTCATGCTACCCCGCTGATATGCTGCGACAGATTCGAGATTCATCGCAACAAAGAGTTTTGCCTCCGGACGGACAAGCAACGGAACGCCCAACTTACACCAAAGACATCATCTTCTTGAAATCCGCGTAGGACGACTCCAAACGCCCAAGCTGGTAGGGGCTGACACGCAAGGAAAACGTGCCCTTCACCTGCGGCAAATCAAAATAGACCTTGGCCAAGCTGGCCAAATTGAACGAAAGCCTGTCGCCTTTCTTCATCAGCAGGCGGCAACAACGCGCCAAAAGCTCGTGGTCGTGTTCGGCATGGCGCATGGCACGGAAAAGCAAGTAGGCACATGCCATGCCATCGCCCTGCAACAGATAATCCATCCGCCCCTGCCCGTCTTCCACGTGCAGGCATTGGAAAAGATGCTCCAGCTCCGCCACGTCCTCGCCAAACAAACGCAACATGGCCACGATGAATTTGCTGCGGTCCAAAGCCGTCCCCTGCAGGTTCAGGAAATCCGCCACCAGCAGGAAACCACCGTCGCGGAGCGTGAACCCCACCGTCTGCCTGCGCACCGGCGCCGACTTGAGCATCGTCCCCAGAAAAGCCTTGGCATGAAAAGCCAACAAGGCATGGAAGGCACCCCAAAACACGGGCGGCGCGACCTGCGGCAACAGCCGTTCGCCGATGATGTCGCCCGCCATGCGGAAATCCTTGTGGGACAACCCGCCCAGATAAGCGGTCAGCCCGTCCCAGTCCATCGCCTCGAAAAACATTCCGAGCCGCGCCTCCATCGCCCGATTGTAATACTTACCCTCCGTCATTGACTTTCCAAAAAATAAAAAGGCGAAACCCTTCCGTTTCGCCTTCACCCTGTCTTCGAGCCTCTTGTCGGATTCGAACCAACGACCCCGAGATTACAAATCACGTGCTCTGGCCAACTGAGCTAAAGAGGCGGGTGGGAAAGCTTACTGCATCGCGCCGCTACAACCAACTACCCTTGCTGCGATCAAGCCCTGGGGGATTCGAAGGGAGCTGGCCGTGCAGGACTTTCCCGTTTGTGGCTGCAAAGGTAGGAACTTTTTCTTTCCCGGCCAAACTTTAGCCCTTTCTTTTTTCATTCCTGCAAAAGCATTCTCTGTCCCCATCGCACAAAAAATCCCAAAAACTGTCGCCCCACTGCCTTTTTTTTCGTAATTTTGCACGATATGACTTTTTAACATCAATATCACGACATGGACATCACAAGCTATAAACAACAACGGGCCTACGCCGCCCAGTACGGCCTCATCGTGGGGCTGATCTGGATTGCCAGCTTCTCCCTGTTTATCATCGGGCTTACCCAACCCCTGATGGGCAACCTCTCGCTGCTGGTGGGCATTCTGTCCATCGCTGCGGCAGGTTACCTCATCCGCAAATTCAGGCACGAAGTGGCCCCCCTGCGCTTTTGGCAAACCTGGTGGATGGCGACACTGGTTTTCATGTACGCCTCCCTGCTGATGGCCGTGGCCCAGTTCATCTATTTCCGTTACATCGACAACGGCCTGCTGGTGGACACCTACGCCTCCATCCTGCAACAGCCGGAAGCCGTGGCCATGATGCAGAGCATGATGCCGGGCGAGGACGTGACCCAAGTGGGCAATGAGGTCGTCGGCCTGTTGCAAAGCATCTCGCCCATCCAACTGACTTTCGAATTTCTGATTTATAACCTCATGTCGAGCTTCATCTTCGCCTTTCCGGCCTCGTGGATCGGAAAAAGCGGGAAGACGCCCGCATCCCCAAGCCAAAACCAATAAGAAAACATGGATATTTCAGTCGTAATCCCCCTCTACAACGAAGAGGAATCCTTGCAGGAACTCTACGCATGGATAGAGCGCGTGATGAATGCCAACGGATTCACGTACGAAGTCATTTTCGTCAATGACGGCAGCACGGACCATTCCTGGCAAATCATAGAAGAACTGCAGGAAAAACACAGCTGCGTGAAAGGCATCAAGTTCCGCCGGAATTATGGCAAAAGCCCGGCCCTCTACTGCGGTTTCAAACGCGCCGAGGGCGACGTGGTCATCACCATGGATGCCGACCTGCAAGATTCTCCGGACGAAATACCCGCCCTCTACCGCATGATCACGGTGGACGGATTCGACCTCGTGTCGGGCTACAAGCAGAAACGCTATGACCCGCTGTCGAAAACCATCCCCACGAAACTCTTCAACGCCACGGCGCGGCGCGTGAGCGGCATCAAGAACCTGCACGACTTCAACTGCGGCCTGAAGGCTTACCGCAAGGATGTGGTGAAAAGCATCGAAGTCTATGGCGAGATGCACCGCTACATCCCCTACCTGGCCAAAAACGCCGGATTCGACAAAATCGGTGAAAAGGTGGTGCACCACCAAGCGCGCAAATACGGGAAGACCAAATTCGGCGGCCTGAACCGCTTCTTCAACGGTTACCTGGACCTCATCTCATTGTGGTTTCTCTCCAAGTTCGGCGTGAAGCCCATGCACATCTTCGGCTTCCTCGGCTCCATCATGTTCTTCCTCGGCTTTGTCGCCGTATGCGTCATCGGGGCGAACAAATTGCACGACATGGCCTGCGGCAACCCCTACCGGCTCATCACGGACTCCCCCTATTTCTTCATCGCACTGACCGCCATGCTGCTGGGCACCCAGCTCTTCCTCACCGGGTTCTTGGGCGAGCTCATCAGCCGCAGTTCCCCCGAACGCAACAATTACCAAATCGAGAAGGAAATATGAGGAAAAGACTGACCCGGCATGCCGCACTCGCCACTGCCACGGCCGCAGCCTTGGCCATCATCGCTGCCGGATGCGAGACAACGGACTGCCCGCTCAACAATGTCGTTTACAGCACCTATGGATTCTATGCCATCACCGACGAGGGCGAAAGCCAAGTCAGCATCCTGGACACGCTGACCATCACGGCGGCGGGCACCGATTCCGTGTTGCTCAACCGGATGGTGAACGCCAGCGGTGTGGAACTCCCGGTCAGCTACAGCGCGGCGGTGGACACCCTCATCTTCCACTTCACCAACACGCTGAGCCGGACGCGCAGGGACACGATATGGATTGAGAAAGAAAACATCCCCCATTACGAATCTCCCACCTGCCCCGCCTCCATGTTCCATCATGTGACGGGCGTACGCTGCACCCACAGGCTCATCGACTCCGTACAAACCGTAAACCCGAACATCAACTATAATGTATCCGAGAATTTCAAGATATATTTCCGCAACAGCTATTAGCCTGCTCCTGGCCTTTCCCCTCCATGCGCAAGAGGAACAGACCACACAAGAGGAGGAGGCCAAGGAAGCGGTGGAAGACCAGGCGGAAAAGGAGCCGCCGGTGTTTGGCGGCGTGGCCGTGTCGGGCGATGTCGTGGGTGTCGCCATGAAAATGCTTGGCTCGGACTACTCGCAAATGGAGGTGGCCGCGCGCCTGAACTTCAAGGAACGCTATTTCCCCGTGTTCGAACTGGGTTACGGGGAAAGCGACAACCAAGGCGTGGAAACCGGCAACCGCTTCCAAACCCATGCGCCTTACTTCCGCATCGGCCTGGACTATAATTTCAACACCCGGAAATGGCAAACCGGCAACCGGTACTACCTAGGGGTGCGCTACGCCTTCACCTCTTTCAGGTACGACATCAGCGCGGAGAATTTCACCGACCCCGTGTGGGACGTGGAAGTCCCGTTCGATTACAACGGGCTTTCCGCCAACGCGCACTGGGGCGAGGTCGTGTTCGGCATTGAAGCCAAGATTTGGGGAATTTTCAGGCTCGGATGGAACGTGCGCTACAAAATCCGCATCAGCCACAAGGACGCGCCGCAAGGGCGGCCGTGGTATGTCCCCGGCTTCGGGAAATACGGGAACTCCAGTCTCGGCGGTACATTCAACATCATCTTCGACATTTAGCATGCACCTCACAGAAGCCATATTGTTGGGACTGGCACTCGCCATGGACTGTTTCACGGTGAGCCTCACGTCGGGCACCATCGCCAAGCGCGTGGTGGCCCGCCCCATGCTGGCCATGGTGCTCCTGTTCGGCCTGTTCCAAGGGGGAATGGTTGTCGGGGGGTGGTTTGTCAGTTCGCTCTTCAGCCGCATCCTTGAACCCATTGACCATTGGATAGCCTTCGGGCTGCTGGCTTTCATCGGTTTCCAAATGATCCGCGAAGGCTTCCGCAAGGAAGAAGAACACAAGTTCAATCCTTTCGACTACAAAGTCATCCTCACCCTCGCCGTGGCCACCAGCATCGACGCCATGGCCGTGGGCGTCTCCATGGCCTTCATGGGCCTTGGGACATGGGCTTCCATCGCCATGCCGGCCGGCGTGATTGCCCTTCTGTCGTCGCTGCTCACCGTCGCAGGACTGGCGGCAGGAATCCTGGCCGGACGTAAAATCCCGTTCCACACCGCCCCCGTCGGCGGCCTCATCCTCATCGGCATCGGAGTGAAAATCATCATAGAACATTTAAGCTGACACCCATCATGGACAATAAAAGAAAAAAACTGCGCTGGCAACTGCCCTTCCTCCTCCTCTTGGTCATCGGCACCATTTATGTCATCCGCACCAACAGGCAGGCCACGCCTTACCAACAGGAAGAAGGTGCCGTCTTCGGCACGTTCTACCACGTGACTTACCAATGCGACTCCAGCCTGCAACACGAAATAGAAAGCGAACTGCGGAAGGTTGACGCCTCGCTCTCGCCGTTCAACACGGCTTCCGTGATTTCGCGCATCAACCGCAACGAAGAAGTCACGCCGGACAGCATGTTCACCCACGTGTTCCGCCTGGCAAAGGAAATCAGCGGATACACGCAAGGCGCGTTCGACATCACCGTAGCCCCGCTGGTCAACGCCTGGGGATTCGGTTTCAAGAATGAAAAAAACATCTCCCACGAAATGATTGACAGCCTGCTGCAATTCGTGGGATTCCGGAAAATAGACCTCGTCAACGGACAAATCGTCAAACAAGACCCGCGCGTCATCCTCGACTGCAGCGCCATTGCCAAAGGATATGGCAGCGACGTGATCGCGCAGACTTTCGACCGCAAAGGCATCACCAACTACATGGTGGAAATCGGCGGAGAAATCGTGGTGAAGGGCGTCAATCCCAAAGGCGAGAAGTGGAAAGTGGGCATCAACAAGCCGGTGGAAGACTCGCTGGGCACGGCGGGCGGCGTACAGACCATCCTGCACCTGACCGATGCCGCCGTCGCCACGTCGGGGAATTACCGGAACTTCTACTACCGCGACGGAAAGAAGTATGCACACACCATCGACCCGCACAGCGGCTACCCCGTGCAGCATTCCATCCTCTCTTCGACAGTGCTGGCCAAAGACTGCGCCACGGCCGATGCCTACGCCACGGCTTTCATGGTGTTGGGGCTCGAAGGGTCAAAAAAAGTGCTGGACGCGCATCCTGAAATCCAAGCCTACTTCATCTACGCGGATGAAAAGGGCGAAAACAAGACCTATATGACCCCAGGCGTGGAAACCTTGGTCACACGCTAAGACAAACGGACATGGAAAGTTTCAGTCTAGACCTGTTGACCGACCTTCCGCTGTTCCAAGGCATCGGGAAAAACGAGCTGGCACAGTTTTCTTCTTCGATTCCCCACTCCATCGCGGAATACAAAGAAGGAGAAACGCTGGCCTCACAAGACAGCCCGTGCCGCCAACTCATCCTGACCATACGGGGCACCGTGCGGATGCACACCCTCTCTGACAACAACCGCTTCACCGTGTATGAACGGTTGCAGTCGCCCGTGGCCCTTCAGCCGGAAGCCCTGTACGGCATCAGCCCACACTACACCCACACGTTCGTGGCGCAAACCTCCCTGCAGGCATTGATCATCCCCAAGGACGGGGTGACCCGGCTTTTCAGCCGCTTCGAGGTGTTCCGGCTGAACATCATCAACCTGCTCTCCACCTACGTCTATCGCCAAGGACGGTGGCTGTGGCACAACATGGACGGCAACACGGAAAAACGCATCGTGGACTTCATCCACACCCACAGCGTCTATCCCGCAGGGGAAAAGGTACTGGAAATCAGCATGGATTACCTCGGACGGCAAATCAACGAGCCGCGCATGAATGTTTCCGCGGCCTTGAACAGCCTGCAACAAAAAGGCCTCATCCTGCTTAAACGAAAAAAAATCATTGTCCCGGCCCTGGAGAAACTCATCCAGTCCCGACACACCTAAAAACCACAAACGCATCATGGAATCCATTGCAACACACGCCACACAGGAAAGGAAAAATCCTTTTTTCAACGTGCCCTACGGGACACCGCACGACACCGTTCCCTTCGGCGACATCCGCCTGGAAGACTACGAACCGGCCTTCATGGAAGGCATCCGGCAAGACGACGAACTGACGGACACCATCATCAATAATCCGGAAGCCCCGACTTTCGACAATACCATCGCTTTCGACGTGCCCGACAACCTGCTGGGACGGGTGAGCGAAGTGTTCTTCAACCTGCTGAGCGCGGAAACGAACGACGAGATGGACGCGTTGGCACAGAAAATGTCGCCCATCCTGACGGAACACGCCAACAACATCCTGCTCAACGAAAAACTTTTCGCGCGGGTCAAGGCCGTGCATGAGCACCACCGCGAACTGACACCGGAGGAACAAATGCTCCTGGACAAGGAATACGACGGCTTCATCCGCAACGGGGCTGCACTCCCTGAAGAAGGCAAGGAAAAACTCCGCGCCATCAGCAAGGAACTCAGCCAACTGACCCTGCAGTTCTCACAAAACAACCTGAAAGCCACCAACGCCTTCCAGCTCCACCTCACGCGGGAAGAGGACTTGTCCGGACTGCCGGAAACGGCACTCGACGCCGCCGCCACGGCCGCCAAGGAAAAGGGACTCGAAGGATGGCTCTTCACGCTCCACGCGCCGAGCTACAACCCGTTCATGACCTACGCGGACAACCGGGAACTGCGCAAAAAAATGTACATGGCCAAAAACACCATCTGCACCCGTGGGAGCGAATACGACAACACGGAAATCGTCAAACGCATCGTCAACCTGCGGCGCGAACGCGCACAACTGTTGGGAAGCCGCACGTTTGCCGACTTCGTGCTGCAAAAGCGCATGGCGGAAAACAGCCAGAACGTCTATCAACTGCTCGACGACCTGCTGCAAGCCTACCTCCCCACCGCCCGCGAAGAGGTGAAGGCCGTGGAAGCCGCCGCCCGCAACCGCGAAGGGGCGGATTTCGTCCTGCAACCTTGGGACTTCGGCTACTATGCCCACAAGCTGCAACTGGAGAAATACCACATTGACGGGGAAATGCTACGCCCCTATTTCGAACTGGCCCGCGTGAAACAAGGCGTGTTCGGGCTGGCCACACGGCTCTACGGCATCACGTTCAAGGAAAACCCGGACATACCGGTCTATCACCCCGACGTGACGGCCTATGAGGTATTCGACAAAGACGGTGCTTTCCTGGCCGTGCTCTACGCCGACTTCCACCCCCGCAAAGGCAAACAAAGCGGAGCCTGGATGACTTCGTACAAAGACCAATGGATTGACGACGACGGCACGAACCACCGGCCGCACGTTTCCGTGACCATGAACCTGACCAAGCCCACCGAAAGCCGTCCCGCCCTGCTCACACTGGGCGAGGTGGAAACTTTCCTCCACGAATTCGGGCATGCCCTCCACGGCATCTTCGCCAACACACGCTTCAAGAGCCTGAGCGGCACAAGCGTGTATTGGGATTTCGTGGAACTGCCCTCGCAAATCATGGAAAACTTCGCTGTGGAACGCGAATTCCTACACACCTTTGCTTTCCATTACCAAACGGGCGAACCGCTGCCGGACGAGCTCATCGACCGGATAGTGGCAAGCCGCAACTTCAACGTGGCTTACGCCTGCCTGCGCCAAGTCGGCTACGGCCTCCTTGACATGGCCTATTACACCTTGGAACAACCTTTCGACGAAGACGTCGAGGCATTCGAGAAAAAAGCATGGGCGGCCGCCCAGTTGCTCCCGCAGCCCGAAGGCACGTGCATGAGTGTGCAGTTCGGGCACATCATGTCGGGGGGGTACGCCGCAGGCTATTACAGTTACAAATGGGCGGAAGTGCTGGACGCCGATGCCTTCTCGCTCTTCAAGCAGAAAGGCATCTTCAGCCAGGAAGTGGCACAAAGTTTCCGCGACAACATCCTGTCGCGCGGGGGAACGGAACCTCCCATGACACTCTACAAACGTTTCCGCGGACAGGCACCGACCATCGATGCCTTGTTGGAAAGAAACGGCATACACCCAAAACGAGAAAACAGACAATGAAAACCGCAGAAGAGAAACAGCACGAACTGGACTTGCGCTACCTGCGCATGGCCCAAATCTGGGCGGAAAACAGCTATTGCGAACGCCGCAAGGTGGGTGCCCTCATCGTGAAAGACAAAATGATCATTTCCGACGGCTACAACGGGACACCCGCCGGATTCGAGAACGTATGCGAGGACGAAAACCACCTGACCAAGCCCTACGTGCTCCACGCCGAAGCCAACGCCATCACCAAAATCGCGCGTTCGGGCAACAACAGCGAAGGAGCCACTCTCTACGTCACCGATGCCCCCTGCATCGAATGCTCCAAGCTCATCATCCAAGCCGGCATACGGCGCGTGTTCTACGCCCGCCACTACCGCCTGACCGATGGCATCGAACTGCTGCGCCGGGCAGGCATCGAGGTGCACCACCTCCCTTTGGACGACACCCAAGAACCATAAAAAACAAACGATATGAGCCAAAATAATTCCTCACGATTCACCCCGCTCCTGCTGGCTCTCTGCCTCGTGGCCGGCATCCTCATCGGCACGTTCTATGCCAACCACTTCGCGGGCAACCGGCTGAACATCATCAACACCAGCAGCAACAAGGTGAACGACCTTTTGCGCATCATCGACGACAAATATGTGGACACCGTCAACATGACCGACCTCGTGGAAAGCGCCATGCCCCGCATCCTGGCGGAACTTGACCCGCATTCGGCCTACCTCAGCGCAAAAATGGCCGAAGCCTCGGAAGAAAGCCTGCGGGGCAGTTTCTCCGGAATCGGCGTGTCTTTCACCATGCAGGACGACACGGCCCGCATCATCAGCGTCATCAAAGGCGGCCCGTCGGAAAAAGTCGGACTGCTGGCCGGCGACCGCATCATCAGCGTGGACGGCAAACCCATCACGGGTAAAGACGTCACGGCCGAAGACTGCCAAAAACTCATGAAAGGCGAGAAAGGCACCAACGTGCGCTTGGGAATCCGGCGAATGGGCGAGGAAAAAACGCTGTTCTACACGGTCACGCGTGGAGACATCCCCGTCCACAGCATCGAAGCCACTTATATGCTGACCCCGGAAACCGGCTATGTCAAAATCAACAGCTTCAGTGAAACAACTTATCCGGAACTCCTCGTGTCGCTGGCCGAGCTGAACCAAAAAGGTTTCAAAAACCTGGTGATTGACCTGCGCGGGAATGTCGGAGGCATCATGCAGACGGCCATACAAATGGCCAACATCTTCCTGCCCAAGAACCGCCTGATACTCTACACAGAAGGACGGAAGTCGCCCCGCGAAGAATACGTCAGCGACGGGCGCGGGGCATTCCAAAGCCTCCCGCTAGTAGTCCTGGTGGACGAGACATCCGCATCGGCCAGCGAAATCTTCGCCGGAGCCATCCAGGACAATGACCGCGGCACCGTCATCGGACGCCGCACCTTCGGCAAAGGACTAGTGCAACAACCCATTGAGTTCCGCGACGGCAGCTTGATACGCCTCACCATCGCCCGCTATTACACACCTTCAGGACGTTGCATCCAAAAGCCCTACGAGAAAGGGCACGGCGAGGAATACGAAAACGACCTGCTGGAACGCTACGAACGCGGGGAATTCTTCTCGGCCGACAGCATCAAGCAGAGCGGCCCGCAATATAAGACACGGCTGGGACGCACCGTCTATGGCAGCGGAGGCATCATGCCGGACATCTTCATTCCCGAAGACACGTCGGAGGTGACCTCCTACTACCGCGAAGCCATGCTGAGCGGCTTGGTACACCAATATGCTTTCCGATTCACCGACGAGCACCGCAAAGAGCTGAACGAGATGGACTCGAACGAAGAAATCGTGCGCTACCTTGACCGCCAAAACGTAGTGGGCAAGTTTGCGGACTTCGCCAACCAACGCGGGCTTCGCCGCCGCAACCTGATGCTCTACAAGTCGCGCCACCTGTTCAAACGGGTGATTTACGGTAACATTATCAACAATGTGAAGGACACCAGCCAATTCTATGAATACATCAACAGCGACGACCCGACTGTGGAACACGCCATCACCTTGCTAAAGGAAGGCAAATCGTTCCCGCAAGCCCCTCAGGACTCCATCCCTGAAACCGGCAAAAACAAATGAACGACATGAATAAAAAAGAACTACGGGCCATGATGGCCCAACAGAAACATACCACCGCCCCCGCCGCGCGCTTGGATCTCTCGGGACCCATCCTGCGGCGACTGGCAGTGCATCCCCGCTTCACGGCAGCCCGCACCGTGCTGCTCTACCATTCCCTGCCCGATGAAGTTGACACGTCCGACTTCGTCCGGTACTGGAGCCTGCGGAAAAACATCCTGCTCCCCTCCGTCAAAGGAAAGGACATCGAGCTGCACCGTTATGCGCCCGGTGACGGACTGGAAAGCGGCCCCTTCGGCATACAGGAATCCACAGGCGAACTGTTCACCGACTATGCTTCCATCGACCTTGCCGTCATTCCCGGCGTGGCTTTCGACGCGCAAGGCAACCGCCTGGGACGCGGAGCCGGGTTCTACGACCGCCTGTTGGCACGGTTGCGCGAATATCCTATTTATATGATAGGTATATGCTTCGACTTCCAGCGGGTGGACCATGTGCCCACGGAAGCCCACGACATCCCCATGGACGAGGTTATCTGAAAATACATGCCGCATGCCTGCGCTTGAAACCAGATGCTTCAGGGAACAGCCCGCATTCTTGGGGATTTAACATCATCTGGAAAAACGAATTGAGGAATTGATTGATACAGAGTTCCTGCCTTTACAAACTTCTGAATGTCGGCAGTCGAAGCTGGCAGGAAGAACTGTCCCGCCTCGCAGGGGGACAAGCCCCGAAGGGGCGGAGGGGGTCTCACACCCACGGGGGCGTAACGCCCCTTCTGTTCGCCGTGCGGTGGCCATAATAGTCGTCCTGTTTCCCCTGCGGGGGCGTAACGCCCCTTTTGTTTGCCTTGCGGAATGACACGTGGGTGGGAAACCCCTCCGGCTCTTCGAGCCACCTCCCCTACAAGGCGGAGGAGTTTTTTCTCCGCACGGGCAAGTGACAGGAAGCAAGACATTCGATTACAAACAAATATTCGTCAGTTGTTAAATCCCCAAGATTAGGAACAGTTCCTGCTTCAGGTGCTTGGAACTAGGTGTTCCCGGCTGGAACTGGGCGTTTCAGGCTTTGGGCGTTTCAGGCCGCCGAAGCCATCTTCGCCCTTCTGGCTTCTCAGCAAAACACGATTTTCACAATGACCTGCGCACCCACGTAGTCATTCAGCCTGCGCACCAGCCCCTCGCGCCCCATCATCAGGTTGGCTTTGAGCGCGGGCGATTTCAGCCGTACGTAGAGCACCTGGTTTTTCACAAACACGTCGCCCGTGTAACGCGCCACGGCCTGTCCCATCACCTCTGTCCACGCTTCCACCATGCGCACCTCGTTCAGCGGAGTCTCCAACCCCTCCTGCCGCAAATACTGCCGCACGAGGTCTCCGATGCATTCCGTCTTGTTCCGCCTCATTCCCTGAACTCCCCTTGCTCCACGTAGAACAGTTTATATTCGCCTTCCGTCTTCTCCAGGATGCGATCCAAGTGGTCGCGGTTGGTGTCGGTGACGAAAATCTGCCCGAAACGTTCCCCCGACACGAGCCGCACAATCTGTTCCACCCGACCGGCATCCAGCTTGTCGAAGATGTCGTCAAGTAACAACAAAGGAGCCGTGCGGCTTCCCGTCCGCCGGAGGAAATCGAATTGCGCCAATTTCAAGGCGATGAGATAAGTCTTGTTCTGCCCCTGCGACCCTTCGCGGCGGAGCGGGTATCCGCCCAATGTCATTTCCAGGTCATCCTTGTGGATGCCATGGAGCGAATAACCCATAATGCGGTCTTTGGCCCTGTCGCGCCGGATGACCTCCAACAAGTCGCCCCGCTGGCCATGCGACACATAACGCAACCCGGCCTCTTCCTTCCCGCCGGAAATGTGACCGTAAAAGTCGCGGAACACGGGGATGAACTCCTCCACGTATGCCCGCCGCTTCTCATAAATCGTCGTTCCCTCTCGCGCCATGGCTTCTTCCCACAGAGCCATCAATTCCTCGTCCGGTTCTTCTTCCTGTTTCAGCAACGCGTTACGTTGTTGCAATGCCTTGTTATAGCGCGAAAGGGCTTCGAGATAATCCCGGTCATACTGCACGATGACCATGTCCATGAACCTCCGCCGTTCTTCGCTTCCGCCGTCAACCAATGCCGCGTCGGCGGGCGACACCATCACCAACGGCACCAGCCCGATGTGTTCCGACAACCGCTTGTAGTCCTTCTTGTTGCGGCGGAAACGCTTCTTCTGTCCGCGCTTGAGCCCGCAATAAATCTCTTCCGGATCGCCCGTCTCGTGCTCGTATGCGCCTTGCAAAACAAAAAACTCTTCACCGTGGCGGATGTTCTGGCTATCCACGGGATTGGTCACGCTCTTGCAAAACGAAAGGAAACAGATGGCATCGAGCAGGTTGGTCTTCCCCTCCCCGTTCCGCCCGATGAAACAATTCATCTTCGGCGAAAAGGCCAGGTCGGCCTGCGCGATGTTCTTATAGTTCAACACGGAAATCTTCTTCAGTATCATCCTCTCTCCATCCTTCTATCAGGCTGCAAAAATAAGGTTTATAGCCCATATCCTGAAAATAATAGCCCATAAATTTCATCAAACGGGAGAAAATCGCTACTTTTGCTCCGCTTTACCCCTGACAGCCCGATGGCAGGAGGGAAAACACGTGGAAATAACAATAAAATTCACCAAATAAAATGACAAACAAAACAACACATCATGATTCGCTCAATGTGGAGCAGACCTTGATTTCGTCCGAGGCTTTCATCGAGAAATACAAAAAGCCCATCATGTACACCTTCCTTGTCATTGTGGTACTGGTTGCCGGATATTTCCTCTATCGCAGCTTCGTGCTCACGCCCCGCAAGGAAAAAGCCAATGAAATGATATTCAAAGGCCAACAATACTTCGCCACGGACAACTACGAAAAGGCACTGAACGGCGACGGGCAAGGCTTCCCCGGATTCCTCAGCATCGCCAACGAATATGGCAGCACAAAAGCCGGCAACCTGGCGCAACTCTATGCCGGGCTGAGCTATGCAAAGATGGGCAAGTTCCAGGAAGCCGTGAACTACCTGAAGAACTTCAAAGACTGCGGCGACGAGATGGTGTCGCCCGCCGCGCTCGGTGCATTGGGCAACTGCTATGCGGAACTGGATCAATTGGACCAGGCTACCGCCACACTGATGGAAGCCGCGAAGAAGGCCGACAACAACAGCCTCAGCCCCATCTACCTCATCCAGGCCGGCGAAATCTTCGAGTCGCAAGGACAGAAGGACAAGGCTTTGGAATGCTACAAGGAAGTCAAGTCGAAGTACGTGAATTCCATGCAGTATGCCGAAATCGACAAATACATTGAACGCGTGAGCGAATAACCCCGCCCGCGAGAAAGGAACAGGCACGAAAATGGCTACAGCATTGCACAATCTTTCCGACTACGACCCCTCTGCCGTCCCCACTGCCGCAGGCATGCGTTTCGGCATCGTGGTCAGCGAATGGAATCATAACATCACCGGCACCTTGCTCCAAGGCGCACACGACACCCTGCTGAAGCAAGGCGTGAAGGAAGAAGACATCATCGTACGCAGTGTCCCCGGAAGCTTCGAACTTATCTTCGGAGCCAGCCAAATGGCAAAAAGCGGGAAAGTGGATGCCGTCATCGCCATCGGATGCGTCATCCGCGGCGACACGCCCCACTTCGACTACATCTGCCAAGGCACCACCCAAGGCTTGGCCGAACTGAACGCGCAGGGCGACATCCCCGTCATCTACGGCCTGCTCACCTGCAACAACCTGCAACAGGCGCAAGACCGTGCAGGCGGCATCTTGGGTAACAAAGGCGACGAATGCGCCATTGATGCCATCAAGATGGTGGACTACAAACGCAGGATGTAATCATAGCCACCCACAACAAACAATATCAAGCCGGATTCTCCATTGAGTCCGGCCTTTTTTTGCCGGTTCGCTCCGAAACAGCAACTTCATGGTGTGTTTTGGAGCCTGCACATTGCAAGAATCCCACTCTTCAAACGAAGATATACTGACTTGGCAAAGCAAGATAACTGAAAGAGAGTGTATCAAAACTTGCGAGAAGGAACTGCTCCGCCTTGTAGGGAAGCAGTTCCTTCTCGCAGGTTTTGATACACCCCCGCATGGCAAACTCAACGGTCATTAAACCGGGTCAGTAGAAATTCAGTGGGGAAACGGTTTCATGCTACCCCTCTGATATGCTGCGACAGATTTGAGATCCATCGCAACAAAGGTTTGTCCGTCCGGAGGCAAAACTCCTCCGCCTTGTAGGGGAGGTGGCCCGCAGGGCCGGAGGGGTTTCCCATGCACAAGAGTGACTTTCCTCTTTTTCCGACCCGTTTATGTTATCCGCAGATGCGTCCGGTGTTGTTCCCGTGGGCGTAAGACCCCCTCCGCCCCTTCGGGGCTCGTCCCCCTGCGAGACGGGACAGTTCATTCCTGCCGGCTTTGACTGCGGACATTCATCTACGAGAAACTTCGCGTCACTCAATTTCTTCATTTTGATATGTTCCCAAACGAAGATATACTTATTGGACAACTTCAGTATATCTTCGTTTTCAAGGCTTGTTCGCATTTCTGCCGAATTTCAGCGGTTTTTCCATGGATTTTCCCTAACTTTGCAAACATCTATCCAGCAAACAAATCACTTTTCAACTCAAACGATGATACAGTTCTTACAAATCGCGAAAGACAGCGTAAACGTGGCCAAAGAAATCGAGACCGTCGAATCGGTCATCAAATCCGGACATGCAGACCTCATCATAGACAAACTGGTGGAATTAAGCATCAGCGCGGGGAAAAACATCCTCATGGCCGTTGTGGTCTATATCGTGGGGCGGTTCCTCATCTCCCTGATTCAAAAAGTGCTGGCCAACATGCTGTCGCGCCGCAAGGTGGAAATCAGCATCCAGACGTTCCTGAAAAGCATGGTGAACATCCTGCTGAACGTGCTGCTCATCATCTCCGTGGTGGGCGCATTGGGCGTCAGCACCACTTCGTTCGCTGCCCTGCTGGCTTCGGCCGGCGTGGCCATCGGCATGGCACTTTCCGGCAACCTGCAGAACTTTGCGGGCGGATTAATCATCCTCTTCTTCAAGCCCTACAAAGTAGGCGACTGGATTGAAGCCCAAGGCACGTCTGGCAGCGTGACCGCCATACAAATCATGCACACGATCGTCACCACGGCCGACAACAAGGTGGTCTATATCCCCAACGGTGCCATGAGCAGCGGGGTCATCACGAATTACAGCCGCATGGAAACACGCCGCGTGGACTGGACCGTGGGCGTGGACTACGGGGAAGACATCGACAAGGTGAAACGCATCGTGGAAGGACTGATTGCCGCAGACAGCCGCATCCTGCAGACTCCCGCGCCCGTCATCGCCCTGCAGGCACTTGATGCCAGCAGCGTGAACGTCACCATCCGCGTATGGGTGCCCAACGCGGAATATTGGAACGTGTATTTCGAGATGAACAAGAAGATTTATGACGAGTTCAACAAGCAGGGCATCGACTTCCCGTTCCCGCAACTGACCATCCACCAAGCCTGAGCCCACGATGATTGCACAAGTAAAATTCACGCTGAAAGCAAGGCGCAGGGGATTCCACCTCGTTACCGGCGAAGTGCTGGGACATCTGCCCGAGCTCCCCCGGACGGGATTGCTCAACCTGTTTGTCAAACACACGAGCTGCGCCCTTTCCATCAACGAAAACGCCGACCCGGACGTGCGCTCGGACATGGCCAAAATCTATGACCGGCTGATCAAGGAAAACGAACCTTACTATGACCACGTGCTGGAAGGCGCGGACGACATGCCGGCCCATGCCAAATGCGGCATCACGGGCGTCAGCCTCTGTATCCCCATCTCCAACCACAAACTGGATTTGGGGACATGGCAGGGCATTTACCTTTGCGAGTTCCGCGACTACGGCGGCGAACGCCACGTCACGGCCACCATCATAGGAGAATAACGGGGATGATAGACAGGGCCACCGTGGAACGCATCATGGACGCGGCACAAATCGTGGATGTCGTGTCCGACTTCGTGACGTTGCGCCGCTCAGGCGCCAACTACAAGGGACTGTGCCCCTTTCATGACGACCGCACCCCATCGTTCGTTGTATCACCATCAAAAGGACTTTGCAAATGTTTCGCCTGCGGGAAAGGCGGCAATGCCGTGCATTTCATCATGGAACATGAGCAATTGTCCTTCCCTGATGCCCTGCGCTACCTGGCCAAGAAATACAACATCGAAATCAAGGAACGCGAATTGTCCGACGAAGAGAAACAGGCACGAAGCGAACGCGAGAGCATGTTCATCGTCAACGAATGGGCCAACAGTTTTTTCCAAGACCAACTCTACAACACCGTGGACGGCCGCGCCATCGGCATGGCTTACTTCCGTTCGCGCGGTTTCCGGGATGACATCATCAAAAAATTCCAACTGGGCTACTGCCCCACACAACGGGACGCATTGGCACAGGCGGCCAAAGCCAAAGGCTACAAGGAAGAATACCTGCTCGCGACCGGCCTGTGCCTCAAACGCGACAGCGGCCAGCTCTATGACCGGTTCAGCGGACGGGTCATCTTTCCCGTGCATACCCTGAGCGGGAAAGTCGTGGCTTTCGGTGGACGGGTGCTGGACGCAGCCACAAAAGGCGTAAACGTCAAATACCAAAACTCCCCGGAATCGGCCATCTACTCCAAAAAGAAAGAACTCTACGGACTCTTCCTGGCCAAACAGGCCATTGTCCGCCACGACCTGTGCTTCCTTGTGGAAGGCTACACCGACGTGATTTCCATGCACCAAATGGGGGTCGAAAACGTGGTCTCTTCTTCCGGCACAGCCCTCACGACGGAACAAATCCGCATGATACACCGCTTCACGGACAACATCACCGTGCTCTACGACGGCGATGCCGCCGGCATCAAGGCTTCCGAACGTGGTATCGACATGCTGCTCGCCGAGGGCATGAACGTCAAGTTGCTGCTCCTCCCCGACGGGGACGACCCCGACAGTTTTGCCCGCAAGCACAACGCCACGGAATACCAGGCTTACCTGAACGAACACCAGGTTGATTTCATCAAGTACAAGACCGACTTGCTGCTCCACGAAGCGCAAGGCGACCCCATCAAGCTGTCGCGGCTCATCAACAGTATCGTGCACAGCATCTCCGTCATCCCGGACGAAATCACCCGCTCCGTCTATACCAAGGAAAGCGCCGGCATGCTGGGCATGAACGAACGTACGCTCGTGGCTGCCATCGCGAAAGCCATCACGAAAACGAAAGAAGAAAAACAAAAACAACGGGAGAACGAAATGCGGCGAAACCAACAGACGACAGGCACCACATCCGCCGCCACGCCGCAAGCACAAGCAAACGACAACGCGGGCGTCGAAACAGCCCAGACAGGAAACGACACACAGCCCGAAACACCACCCGTAGTTCCCGATACGGAACAAGAGCCGGATACCACACCGATGGCTATTGCCCCCGGCAGCATCCCCGGGGCGGCGGGCAAAAACATGGTGTTCTACCAAAAAGAAATCCTGCTCATGCAAGTCCTCATCCGCTACGGGGAGAAAATCATCTGCCACACGGAAGACGAGCAAGGCGAAGACATCCCCCTGAGCGTGGCCGAATACATCCACTATGCCTTGGAAGAAGACGGCCTTTCCTTCCACACCGACTTGCACAAACGAATCCTGCAGGAAGCTTTGGCGCATGTCCACGACAGCGGTTTTTCCGCCGAACACTATTTCCTGAACCATCCCGAAAACACCGTGGCCCAACTGGCATTCGAACTGTGCGATGACAAATACCAATTAAGCAAATACCACTCGAAATACAAAAAAATCACCAGCGACGAGGAACGCCTGACGGACTTGGTCCCGCACCTGATGTCCGACTTCAAACTGGCAGTCGTGGACGAAGAACTGCAACAAATCCTCCTGAAACTGCGCCAGCCCGAAATCCTCTCCAACAAAGAAGAATACATGGAGGTCATGACCCGTTATAAGGAAATGAAAGAGGTCGAACGCGCCCTTGCCCGCGAAAGGGGCGACCGCGTCATCTCCTGACTTTTTGCTTTGGCAAACCTTCCAACTACAAAAGAATCAAAAGAAAAGAAATATGCTTATGAATCGTCCGACCCGTTACCTGCTTCCCATCCTGATTTGTTTGTTAGTGGGGGCCGCCGCGTCCTTTTTCCAAAAAGATGCTCTCATAGAATGGTATCCCTTCCTGTTCAAGCCACGGCTCACGCCGCCCGATGCCGCCTTCCCCATCGTGTGGAGCATCCTCTACGTCCTCATCGGCATCTCCATGGGACGCATCTGGGACAAAGGGCTGAAAACAAACATCAAAGAATGGTGGGTGCAACTGGGGCTGAACTTCAGTTGGAGCATCGCCTTCTTCACCCTTCGCGAGCCCTTGTGGGGACTTGGCATTATCCTCGCGCTGGATGCTGTCGTGCTGGACTACATCTTCACTACGTTCAAGAAAGACAAAATCGCCTCCATCTGCTTCATGCCATACGCTGCATGGCTGCTTTGGGGAACTTACCTGAACGCCTGCATTTATCTCTTCAACTAAGAAACTCACTCCAGGCTCACGGCTGTCCCGCTGCAAGTCACCATCAACATGCTGCCGCTTCCGCCCACCGTCTCATAGTCCAGGTCAATGCCTATCACGGCATTCGCGCCGAGGCGTTCCGCTTCTTGCACCATTTCCCGCATGGCCGTGTCTTTCGCCTTGCGCAACACCTCTTCGTATGAACCGGAACGTCCGCCGAAAAAGTCGCGGACACTGGCAAAAATGTCCCGTATGGCATTTGCGCCGATAATGGCCTCTCCGGTCACCACTCCATAATATTTCGTCACGTGCTTGCCCTCCACAAGAGCCGTAGTCGTCATCAACATTTTTATCCTCCTTCTTGAATTGGTTTATCGCTGGCGAAGATAGCCAAATCTTTCCAAATCGCCATATTTTCTTGCTGAATTGTTGCAATTCTTATAACTTTGCCCATAAAAGGAGGGATGATATGACAAAACAAAGAATCTACTCATCGCTGACGGAGCTTATCGGACACACGCCGTTGCTGGAAGTGCGGCGCATCGCAAAAGCCGAAAAACTGAAAGCCAAGGTCATCGTCAAGATAGAAAGTTTCAACCCCGGCGGAAGCGTGAAAGACCGCGCGGCGCTCAGCATGATTGAAACGGCCGAACAAGAAGGCCGCCTCAAGCCCGGCAGCCTCATCATCGAGCCAACCAGTGGGAACACCGGAATCGGACTGGCATGGATTGCCTCGCTCAAAGGCTACCCGCTCGTGCTGACCATGCCGGAAACCATGAGCCTAGAACGCCGCAAGCTGTTGCAAGCCCTGGGAGCCACCCTCGTGCTCACGCCAGGAAGCGAAGGCATGGCCGGTGCCATCCGCAAGGCGGAAGCACTGCAAGCGGCACACCTCGGCTCGTTCATCCCACAGCAATTCGACAACCCGGCCAACCCCGCCGCCCATGTCCGCACCACAGCCGAAGAGATTTGGCAAGACACGGAGGGGCACGTGGACTTCTTCGTGGCCACCGTAGGCACGGGAGGCACCCTGAGCGGCACGGCCAAAGGACTGAAAACCCACAACCCGCAGATAAAAGCCGTGGCCGTGGAACCTGCCGGTTCGCCTGTGCTATCCGGCGGAAAAGCCGGGGTGCATCAAATCCAAGGCATCGGCGCAGGCTTTGTCCCCGCCAATTTCGACCGCAGCCTGACGGACGAAATCATCCGCGTGACGGACGAAGAAGCGTTCCAAGGTGCACGGATACTGGCCAGCCACGAAGGCCTATTGGCCGGCATCTCCTCGGGGGCCGCGCTGCAAGCCGCCTTGCAGATTGCCCGCCGAACGGAGAACGAAGGTAAAACGATTGTCGCGCTTCTTCCCGACACCGGCGAACGTTATCTGTCCACCGACCTGTTCACCCCTACAGGAACTTCCCATTAAGTGATACAAACTGCCTATAACGAAAGTCCGCCGCCTCAACGGGGCTGCGGACTTTCAAAATACTTCAGGAAGAACAGAAGGTGGTAATCAATGGAATTGTTCCAATACTCGCCTGTGTGCGCACCGGGACGCACGATATAGTCGTGCATGATGCCATGCTTCAACAATTCCTCGTGAAAAGCATTGTTGACGGCAAAGAAAAAGTCGTCATAGCCACAGTCTATAAGCAATTGGAGGTCACCGTTCCGCAATCTTTCAATTTGGTTAATGGCCGTGTAGTCATCCCAATTGCAAGCCCCGCCGTCACGAGCTCCTATGCGGTCTTTCATGTTCCAATTATCGGGAAACGGACGGATGTCCACCCCGCCGCTCATGCTCCCGGCAGCCCCGAACACATCCTTGTGGCGTATGGCCAGCCACATCGCCCCGTGTCCGCCCATGCTATAGCCCGTAATGGCCCGCTTCTCGCGTCGTGGCAACGTGCGGTAATGGCTATCGACATAAGCCACCAGCTCGCGGCTGACAAACGTCTCAAACTGTTTGTCTTTGTCCAACGGGCTGTCCCAATACCAACTGTCCTCCCCGTCCGGGCACACAAATATCAGGTTGTCGCGGTCGGCATAATCCCGGATTTCAGGCTTCAGCCCCAACCATGACCTCTCATCACCGCTGTGGCCGTTCAACAGATACACCACTGGTGCGCCCTCACCCCTAACCTGGTCAGGCGACACGACCAAGACGTTCACCGTACGTCCCATTTTCTCACTCATCACTTGAAGTGTGTCCACCACAGCCGCCGATGCCGACACCGCCATGCCCACGAACCAGGCACACGCCAACATGCAAATCTTTTTCATATTCCTTCTATTTTGGTTTCTCATATATCCAACACATACGACTCCATCGTGCGCAAGTCTATCGTCCACAGCCGGCCGGCCAACACATCCCCGTAACCGCACAACAGCTTCATCACTTCATGCGCCTGCACACTCCCCACGACGGCGGCCGTCATTCCCACCACACCTTTGAAAGGAGTCATGCCGCGCAGTGCGTCCTCGTCGGGGAACAAGTCGCGGTAGGTGCGACGGCGCGGCGGGCAGCACAACACCGCCACCTGCCCGCAGAAGCCCTCAATGGCCCCATATATATAAGGTCTGCCGAGCGCGGCACACGCATCGCTGAGCACGTAACGGGTGGCATAGTTGTCGCAAGCATCCACCACGACATCATGCCCCTTTATCAGGGACTCCGCGTTTTCCCGCGTCAGCCGGCAGGCATGCGTCCGGATGTCCACTTCGCCGTTGAGCGACCGCAATCGAACCGCCGCCGCCGCCACCTTGGACGTGCCCACCTCGCTTTCCGCATAAAGGACCTGACGGTGCAGGTTGGACAGGCTTACCACGTCCTCGTCCACCAGCGTCAGCGTCCCCACGCCCGCCCCGGCAAGATAAAGGGCGACAGGCGACCCCAAGCCGCCCGCGCCCACTATCATCACTTTCGCGCGGCGCAGCTTCGCTTGCCCCGCGTGGCCGATCTCCGGCAACATTTCCTGACGGGCATAACGCCCGCCGGAACAAGCCGCCGTATGTAACCCGTCCGCCTCAAGCATAAGACTTCAGGTCGAAACTGGCATCCCAGTCTTTCCACACCGGTTCACGCCCGACGCGCCGCAAAGCCGCCTCCACCTCGGCAGCCGTCCGCTCGTCGCTCACGTGGAACTGCTCCAAAGCCTGTGGATAGGTGAAATAACCGCCCGGCTCCGTCTTGCTCTCCGCGCTCATGGTCGTCACGCCCAGCGTGGCCATGTGGTCGCGGAAGGCAGCGGACTCGCGCGTGGAATAGGAAATGTCCACGTCGTGGTCGAAGATGCGCATGGCGAACGTCACCTGCGCCAACTCGCGGTCGCTCATCACCACGTTCGGCTGGAAGCCACCGTTCTCCGACGGGCGCATGCGCGGGAAATTCACACTGTATTTCGTGCGCCAATAATGCTTCTGCAGGTAACGCAGATGGCAAGCCATCATCGTGACATCCGTGCGCCACTCCTTTTCCAGTCCGATGAGCACCCCCATCCCGATGGAATGAACCCCGGCCTGCCCCATGCGGTCGAACCCGTTCAGCCGCCATTCGAACTTCGACTTCATCCCGCGTGGATGATAAATGTTGTAATGGGCCTTGTTGTAAGTCTCCTGGAAACAGATGACCCCGTTCATGCCGTGTCCCTTCAGCTCGGCATACTCCTCGGCCTTGAGCGGCATCACTTCGATTTTCAAATTGCTGAAATAAGGTTTGGCCAAGTCGAGCGCACGAGCCAAATATGGCACACCGGCCTTGGCCGGATTCTCGCCCGTCACCATGAGCAGGTTCTCGAAGGGTGCCAACTTCTTGATGGCCTTGTATTCGTTGACGATTTCCTCCTCGGTCAGGATGGTGCGGCGCATGGGGTTGCTGATGTGAAACCCGCAATACACGCACGAGTTGGTGCAGGAATTGGTCAGATACAACGGGATGAACATCGAAATGGTCTTTCCGAAACGCTCTTCGGTGTATTTCCGGCTCAATCGCGCCATGATTTCCAAATAAGGTGCGGCGGCCGGCGACACCAAGGCCATGAAATCTTCCACGTCGCAGTGTTCCTTGGCCAAGGCGCGGCGCACATCGGCATCAGTCTTGGCATTGATACGTTCCGTGGTCTCGTCCCACGAGATTTTCTCTAATTCTTCTGAAAACATTTCGCGTCTCCTCTGTTTATTCGTTCAAAAAAGCAGTCAGCGGCGAGCTGGCTTCCGCCACCATGCTTTCTGCCTGCAATCCCAGTCCGGCCTCGTAAGCCATCCGGCCTGCCTCCACGGCCTGCTTGAAAGCCGCAGCCATCGCCACAGGGTCGCCCGCCACGGCAATCGCCGTGTTCACCAGGCAAGCCGACGCGCCCATCTCCATCGCCTCGGCGGCATGGCTGGGCGCACCGATGCCCGCGTCCACCACAACGGGCACGTTGGCCTGCTCGATGATGATGCGCAGGAAGTCGCGCGTCTGCAATCCCTTGTTCGTCCCGATGGGTGCGCCCAGCGGCATCACCGTGGCCGCACCGGCTTCTTCCAAGTGCTTGCAAAGCGTGGGGTCGGCCTGGCAATAAGGCAGGACTACGAATCCCAATTTCACCAACTCCTCGGTCGCTTTCAGTGTCTCCGTGGAATCGGGCAGCAAATAACGCGGGTCGGGATGGATTTCCAACTTTAACCAGTTAGTCCCGAAAGCCTCGCGGGCCATCTGCGCCGCGAACACGGCCTCCTCGGCGTTCCGAACGCCGGACGTGTTAGGCAACAACTGTATGCCGGGACGCACCACGTGGGTCAACAAATCGTCCTCCTTGTCCTCCAGTTCCACGCGCTTCATGGCCACCGTCACCATTTCTGTGCCAGAAGCCTCAATGGCCTTCGCCATCAACGCGTTAGAATTAAACTTTCCCGTACCCAAAAACAAGCGGGAGCTGAACTCGCGCCCCGCTATGACCAATTTTTCCATATTTTCTCCTTTTCTGCTTATTTACTGATTCAAACTATCCACCGCAGGCAGCCTTGACGACTACCACACGCATCCCTTCAGACAAGACATAATCCCCCCACTGCGTCCGGGGCACCATGCGGTTCTCCACCGCCACGGCGATGCCCTGCGCCGGAAGCGACAAATCCTCCACCAACGAAGCCAACGAAACCGCCGCCGTCTCCACTTCCTTGTTATTTACCCATACTTTCATTTCACATACCGTATTTATTATAGCCAAAAGTACAAAGAAGCGTCCAAGGGCAACCATGAGAAAAAAGTAATCCACAATCCCTACGGCAGTACGAGCTGCATCAGGTTCAAGGGTATAATCTCAGCCCCTTCCGGGCACCCCTTTGCATTTTACGCCCCAAAGTTACACAAAAAAAGGAAACGGCGATGCCGTTTCCCTAAAAAATCTATGCCGGCACAGGAGTTATATGGCCTATACCCCCATCCTATTTTCTACCCACGCAAGAGTCAACGCACTATAATGCGATTGTTCTCCACTGCACGACCATTCTCTGTAAGCGTAAAATTGTACACGCCGGAAGCCATACCCTGCAAAGGCACTTGTATTGTACGCTCGCCAGCTCCCACTTGCTTACGCATCAGGGTGCGACCGTCCATAGACGTGATACGCACATCTCTTTCCACGCCGGAAGTCCCTCCCACGGGTAGCTCTATCGTCACCATCCCGCCTTTGCGTACCGGGTTGGGATAAGTCCGAAGACGCCCCGACACGGATTTCACGTAGGAGATGTCGCTCGTTTCCTTAGCTACAGAATACACCGTATATTTATATCGGTAAGTCTCTGATGATTGTTCATACACCACCATGAACGTCTTTCCTCCGACATAATAAAGGATGGCATCTCCAGCACCATATTCATTGTCATGCCGGAAAATAACGGTACCGTCGTCCTGCCGTATCTCCAAACCTGTCGGATAGACACCATAATAGCTTATGACCTCATCGATTTGGCCGTCTCCGTCCCTGTCATTCTCCCGTTTGCCAGAAGGGCTCTCCTTGACCTCATAGGTCTCATACAGATATTCGAACTTTTCATCTTCATTGAACAAAGTCTGGGTTAAGACAAAACGGACATCATTGCTTTGAAGAATGCTCCGCCCCTCTACTTCCGTACGCAACGACAATGACTGGCAAGGGGAATATAATCCCGGAATGGACTCCTCACGCGCGGTTTCCCACTCCCCTGTATAGGTCACGACTCCAGTACCGGGGTCTGTCACTGCTCCCCGCCGCCGGATAATCGTATAAGCCGTGAATTCCGGACTTGGAACGTTGAAACTCTTTATCTCCTCAAAGTTCTCATCATAGATGACAAAATCTCCCTCAATGGCATTTCCAGAACTCATAAACGGATAATCCGTGGCCACCGTATAGAATAGAATCCGATTACCTTTTGTGTAAGTCGTCGGGATAAAATTCGGCACCTCAGACATGACCTTGACTTCTGCCATATCCGTCACTGACAAAACTGGAGCATCTCCGCCGACAGCCTCAGTTCCTGTGCCATCCTGCGCCTGCAATTCCCCTGCTGCCACCAGGCAAGCCACCGAAATCAATAAACTCTTTTTCATCGCATTTCAAAATTTACGCCTTCAAGCTCCCCTAATCCAGCGGTTCATAAAACAATTATATCATTTAAGGCCTCCGGTTTAGATAAAAAAGCGTGAGAGCTGTTCTTGCTTATCCCGCCTGTCAGGCTCTCACATTGCCCATCCTTCCAAGATAAGCAACGCAGTTAGCCCACGCCAATACATATTATAAACAATGCACAAATCGCCCGCCCTTTGGCAGGCGGATGACTGCACACTGCATAAACATACCACGCGGACATTCCCGTTGCTCCATCTTCCGGTAGGATTGTGCAAATTCCGAGATTTGACAGACCGGAGATAGACGCTTGAAAACGCCCTTTTATCAAATAACCTTCCCGCCAACCCACTTTGGGGCCAACTGGATGTTGCAAAAATAGAAAAACATTCAGAAACCTACAAGACCTCCCAGCTTAAAGTCACAAAATGACGCAGCCGAAATTCAGTGGGAATCACCGTATAGTTTGGCGATTCCGAATCCGCACCCTTAGTTGCACCAGATTTCAAATCCGTCGCAGCTGGACTTGAGACGGTATCCGACGAAACGCAAATCTGTCAAAATGCCACCCAGAAGGCGGAACAAGTTTCTTTTTGCCGAATTTTGGTGGATTTCCGTGACGCTACTTTTGAGTTTGCAAGGCAAAATAGAGAAAGAAACAGGCAATTTTTGTACAAAACAGCCCCTTTGTGCAATGTTTTATGGGGGATTTTTACTTTTTGAGGCAGTCCGGCCCCGAAATCTTGCCGCCGGGACGAAAAAATCCGAGCCCCGAAAAAGAAATTCCCGGCCCCGAAAAAAAAATTCCAAGCCCCGAAATTTTTTTTCCCGGCCCCGTTTTTTTCAGACGGCGGCTTGGAAGCACTTTTTCCCGCTA
>CALUFQ010000023.1 GCA_944319925.1 uncultured Paraprevotella sp. | reverse complement strand
AAGATGCGCTTCATGTCCGAGCGGTGGGAGTCCGTCTCGTAGGGGCAGAGTTTCTTCTGTTTGGGATATTCCCGCAACGCGGCCCAGGCGCGGAGGTCGCTTTCGTGTACCATGCACAGCGGGCGGATAATCGTCATGGGGAACTTGCGCATCTGCAGGCGGGCGGGCATGGTGGAGAACTGGCCTTGGAAAGCGAGGTTGAGCAACGTGGTGTGCAGGATGTCGTCCTGATGGTGTCCTAGCGCGATTTTGTTGCAACCCAGTTCTTGCGCCACGGTGAAAAGCGTCTTTCGCCGGTTCCAGGAACAGAGGAAGCAAGGGCTTTTGCGCGTGTCGGTGGAAGGGTCGAAGCCCGTTTCGCGCACGATGAGGCGCACACCTTGTGCGGCGGCGAACCGTTCCAACCAGTCCGTGTCGCTCTCGTATGCGATGTTCGTCATGCGTACATGGAGGGCCGTCAGTTCGATGTGCGGACGGTAGATGCGGGCTCGCCGTGCCATGAACTCCAGCAAGGCTAGCGAATCTTTTCCGCCGGAGACGCCGATGAGGATGCGGTCGCCCTCTTCCAGCAGGCCGTATTGCGTCAGGCCCTTGCTGAAGTGGTGCCAGATGCGGCGTTCCAAGAGTTGGGTTTCGGTGGGCGCGGGCATCAGAGGAAAACGAAATAGACGGCGAGGATGAGGCAGAGAAAGGCTGCGAGATGGTTCCAATGCAAAGCCTGCCCCTGGAACAGCACCGTCGCGATAATTGTGAACACAATGAGTGAGATGACTTCCTGAATCACCTTGAGCTGCATCAGGTTGAAGGGGCCGCCGTTGCCGTCGAAGCCGATGCGGTTGGCCGGCACCTGGCAACAATATTCGGCAAAGGCGATAATCCAAGAGAACAGGATGACGCCGATGAGAGGCCAATGGGACGATACGCCCGTTTGTTGAAGTTTCAGGTGGCCGTACCAAGCCAAGGTCATGAAGATGTTGCTGCAGATGAGCAGCAGGATGGTATAGACTGCGTTCATGTGTGTGGCTTTTTTTCGGGCGCAAAGTTACGAAAATAAATGCCCGGTTATGCATCGTGGCTGCCTTTTTCTTTGTCTTGTATCAGGAAACCGGGGGCATCTTTGGCCAATTGGATGATGTAAACGATGAAAAGAAGCAGGGCGACGACGGCGCAGGCGATGTCGAACACGTTCAGGCTGGAACCGCACATCTGGATGCGGATGTCCTGCAGGGGGGTGTACATGTAAACGATGTTGAGCAGAATGAGCAGCAGGCGGAACTCGGTGGGGCCCATGCCCCCGTAGGTCAGGCGGAACTCGCCTTTCAGGATGGTCAGGATGTAGGTATAGACCGAGAGGCACAGATAGCCGGAAAGGGCGAACAAGGCCACGTCCATGCGGAAAATGGGCGAAAGGCCGGCTCCGATGAAAATCATGGCCGTGGTCACGGCATCCAGCGTGTGGTCGATGAAGAAGCCGAAGACGGGACGTTCCTCGTGGCGCACCCGCGCGAGGGTGCCGTCCAGGCTGTCGCCATACCAGTGGAGCACCAGTCCGAACGAGGCCAGCCACAGGTAATTGAGGTTGGCGTTGGACAAATAGCCGCCTAGCATGTAGAGCACGGCTCCGAATACGCCGATGCCGGTCATGATGTCCGAGTTCATCCAGGCGGGCTGTTTCCCGGCCAGCCACATCAAAACTTTCTTTTCTGCGTTGTTGAGGATTGAAGTCTGAATCCTTTTCGAATTTTCTTTTCCCATGTGATTCGGTTTACTTATATATAATAGATGTATCTCATTCCTTTTAGAACGAAAGCGACATGGTCATCCGCACACCCCGCTGCTGGATGCCGGGATTGTCGCGGTAGGTCATCCGCCACACGTAGTCGATGCGCAGGAACTTGAAGATATTCTCAATGCCCACGCTGGCTTCCATGTAAGGGGTGCGTCCCATGGTGCGGGTGCCGGCGGGGAAGCGGAACAGTCCTTCGGATGGGTGCTTCATGGGATTGTTCTTGTCCGTCAGATGCCCCCACAGCCCGCGGAAGCAGAACACTTCGCGCCATTTGAGTTTCCGGATGAGCGGGAGGCGGTTGAGCAGGTTGCCGTTCATGTAATAAGTGATGTCCCACGACGCGTATTCGTCGTTGATGAACTCCAGGGCGTTCATGTTGGTGTAGGATTCCTTTTGGATGGTGTAGGTCAGGTTGGCGTTGGGCAGGAGCAGGAGCGGGTAGGGGACTTTGCTCCACACCTTCCCGCCCTTGGCAATGACATCGAGGTAGCCGAAGGCGGAGAACCAGAACCGTTTCTGCAGGCCGATTTCCGTGCGCTGGTAATCGTAATCCGTGCCGAGGAAACCTTTCTTTGCCATGACGTGGTTGGCATTGACAATCCAGGCATCGAAGGTGATGGGGACGCGCAGGTTGCGGGTCTGGTAGAACTTCTCTTTGTAGGCATAGCGGATGCCTATTTCCAACTGGGTCATGTCGTAATGTCCGACGGGACGTGCCGACCCGTCGGGGTCAAAACGTTCGAACACGGCGTATGGAGTGGCGTATTCGCGGCGGTTGCGCACGATGGCGTTGTAGGAGAGACCGTTGTAGTGTTCGCGGGTGTAGGTCAGTTCCGCCAGCCGCAGGTAAGAGATGTTGCGGTCTTTCTTGCGGCGAATCATCAGCATCATGTTGTCCTTGCTGGTGTACATGTAGTTCTGCCCCAGCTTGTTGATGTCGTACATGTATTCGAAGCGGAGCGAGTGCACGGGGAATTCCTTGCGGAACTCCTTGCGGTCGTTGAACGAATATTCCGCCAGCGCGTCGTATTTCATTTTCCGGTCTTTCACGCCGTAGGCCACATAGCCATCGAACGACCAGCGGCGGCTGAGTGCCGTGGTGGTGGCTCCGCCGACGCGTAAGCGCATGCCTTCCAGCGTGTTGTGGTTGACGATGGAATTGACGGGGCCGAAGTCGAACTTGCTGAGTTCCCGGTTGCGGTGGGTGGGCACGTAGCCCGCCACGATGCTGGAGAAGATTTCCTTGCCCCAACGATAGGCTCGGACAGAGTTCAGCCGTTCCATCAGTTTTTCCGTTGAGTTGGGGTTGCGGCGGACGGCTTCCGACGGACGATGTTCCTCCCAAAAGTCTTCCGTTTGGCGGTAGGCATCGTCCAACGTGACGGATGCGGGGGCTTGCCGGAACACTTGGGCTTCCTCGGGCGCGGGTACTTCGAACGAATGGCGGGTATAGATGTTCAGGCGGCGGGCATACAAGCCTTTGCTGTTTTCCGTGAGCTTGAAGTTGACCTGTATGTCGTCTTTCACGGGCAGGCGGGTGCCGTCCGCCGTGCGCGTGAACTCCTGTTCGATGGCCATCCGCGAGACGAAGTTCAGGTTGATTTTCCGCGGTACGCTGAGCACGGCTTTTTGGACAAAATAGGTGGAGTCGAGCGTGACGTACAGATGGCCGGTGAAGCCGAAAGTCTCCGAGTTGAAGGGCACGAAAGAAAGATCCGCGCACTGCTTTCCGCCGACCGTGAGCGTATCGAGCAGGTAATATTTGTAGTAGCTGGGGCCGATGGTGGAAAGCGGGCTGACAAAACGTTGCAGGAATAGCGGGATGTTGTTTTGGAAGATGTTTACCTCGCGGAACACTTCGCTCAGAAATTGGTGTACGCCGTCGCTGGAAAATATCTCGTCGATGCCGGAAGACTTGTATCCTTTCACGACACGTTTCTCCGATTGGGGGGACTTTCGGAAATATACGGTCTCCATCTTCTCCTTTTCCGATACGGGAAGGATGGTGGTGCCGGCATCCAGCGTATCCACAAATTCCTGCAGGAAGTCGAAGCGGCCTTTCTTGCCGTCAGCCTTGGGTTTGAAAGTATAATCGTTTTTGGCGAAGAGTATCTTTTCGTAGTGGTCGTAACTGTAGAAGTCGTGGGCTTTCGGGTCGTTGGCATCACGCGACTCAATGACCCGGCGCACGAATTCCACGGCCGGGTTGTCCCGCCTGCGATACCTTTCCCGCTTAGGTTTCACGGTGACTTCGTCCAGCGCAATGTCGGCATCGGCCATCGGGATGTCCAGGCTGATGCGCCGCCCTTGGGGGGAAAGGTTGATTTCACGCGTATGATAACCCATGTATGAAATCAGCAAAGTCCCTTTCCGGTTGGGGACGGAAAGGGAGAAGCGGCCGTTGATGTCGGTGGCGGTCTTGACATTGGAGTTTTCCCATATCACTGCGGCGTATGGCAAGCCTTCCCCCGTGAGGGAATCTTTCACAATGCCTTCCACTCGTGTCCGCTGTGCTTGTGCGGCGCATACGGAAAACCAAAGAACCAGCCAAAGCATCAAAGTTTTTTTCATTCTGCACTCGTTTTTTTACGGTTTTATGCTTGTTTGTGTCTTCCAAGGTCGTTTCGAACGAGGTCTAATGTGGCTTGTTGTCTTTTCCCACTTTCATGAGCAAGATGCCGGCCGCAGCCCAAAACAACTCGCGGACGCGGCTGATGATGCTGATGAACATGGCCGTGCCGCCGGTCATGCCCAGCTGTGCCACGGAAATGGCGAATCCGCCTTCCCGTCCGCCCAGTTGCAGGGGGATGAATCCGAGCAGGTTGGCGAACAGCGAAGTGAAGGCAAGGATGAGGAACGCATGAAGAAACGTCAGCAGGTAGCCCGCTGCACCACCGCCCCCGTCGATGCCGAAGAGGAGCAGCATGAAGAAAATTTCAAAACTTTGACAGAGCCGGCCGACATATTCCAAGCAGAAGCTGCCGAAGAAGGAACGTTTGTTCTGTCCTTGCAGTTCCGTGATTTGCCGGTCTATCTTTTCCAAATCTTCTTCGTGGGCTGCAATGAAATGTGCCCCCCATTTTTTCAGGCCGGGCAAATGTCCCAGCCAATGGATGAATCTTACCGCCATTCCGTTCTTGTATCCTTTCATGAACAGGTAAATTCCTGCCCAGCAGAACAGGCCGATGAACACCAGTACCACCACCGTACCGGTTTCCAACGGGACTTTGCCCGCAGCGGCCAGTGCCAGATACGTCACAATGCCGGTCGCCCAGAACCAGAAATGGCAGAATATGTGCATCATGGCGAACAGTACGACAGAAGAAGTGGCGCGCCGCACGTCAATGTACTTGGACAATTCCATGATGCGGTAAGGCTCGCCGCCCAGCAGTCCGATTGGAGTGGCATAGTTGAGGGCGAATCCGGAGATGGTCAGTTTCAGCAGGCGGAAGAAACTGATGGGGCACGGCCCGCTCCCGAGGATAATGACGCGCCAAGCCCATGCATTCATGAGGTAGAGCACGATCCATAATCCCAAGATGGCCGCCAGCCAATAGCCTGCCCGGGTGATGTATGCCCATAGTTCCGCAAAGCTCACTTCGAATGTGCATAGCATGACGATGACTGCCGCCAGGCCGATGGAGAAAAGCAGGTTGTTGATTTTTTTTCTCATGGTTGCGGTGCGCCTCCCAAATGTTTGTCTTGCCATTCCTTGAAGAAGTCAGGTATGTCCACCAGCAGGACACCTTCCGTGTCCACGAACAACTGCGTGGTGTTCGCCTTGGCACACAACCTGTTGTCCCGTTCGCGATAGATCTCATAGAGGAAGTCTATTCGTGCGCCGGGATGGTAAACATAACGTGTGTGTATCCTTGCCGCGTCGTCCAGCGTGAGCGGGGCCAGGTAGCGGATGCGGAGGTCATAGATGGCCGCATAGATGCCTGCCCGGCTCATGTCGGCGTACCCGATGCCGGGATAATGCCGCCCGAACGATTCACGCCCGTCTTCCAAATAGGTGACGAATGAGCCGTGCCAAGCGCGTTGCATGGAGTCAATCTCACTGAAACGCACCGTCATCCGGCAGATGTCTTCCAATTCTGTCTTTTTCATGTGCGTTTTTTCCTATGTATGAAGCCCGCCGTTGATGGAAACCACCTCTCCGGTGATGTATCCAGCTTGGGGCGAGGCGAGGAATCCCACGAGTTCGGCCACTTCCTCGGGATGGCCGAAGCGCAGGAGCGGAATGCTGTTCTTCAGGGACGCTTCGTCCAAGTCGCCGGTCATGTCGGTCTCGATGAATCCGGGTGCCACGGCGTTGACGGTCACCTGCTTGCGGGCCACTTCGAGGGCCAATGCTTTTGTGGCGGCGATGAGTCCGCCTTTGGCTGCGGAGTAATTGGTTTGTCCCGGTTGTCCTTTGAGCCCGCTGACGCTGGCCATGTTGATGATGCGTCCGTATTTGCGTACCAGCATGGGTTGCAGTACGGCTTGTGTCACATTGTAGAATCCTGTGAGGGTGACTTCCAACACGCGGTGCCAGTCCTTGTCGGGCATGAAAGCCAGTACGCTGTCGCTACGGATGCCCGCGTTGTTGACCAACACTTCGATGTATTCGTCCGGATGTCGGTTTTCCCATTCGTTGATGGCGGCGCATACTTCTTCGTGCCGGCTGACGTCGAATGGCAGGATTTCGCCGTCTTGTCCCGTTTCGCGCACCAGTTCCAAAGTTTTTTGGGCTTCTTCTGCACGGCTTGCGTAATTGATGAGGACGTGGTAGCCCATTCGGGCCAGTTTGACGCAGACGGCGCGGCCTATTCCGCGGCTGCCTCCTGTGACTAATGCATATTTCATGATTGTTCTTTTTTATGTGCCTGTTTTTAGTTCCCGCCCTTGCAGTTCCCGTTGAGCATTTTCCATACGGCATCTTTTCCCAATATTCCGGCGCAGGTCTGGAAGGCGGTCATCGTGACCCCGTGCAGTCCATGGAGTCCCACGTTCTGTCCCGTGAGGAAGAGGTTGGGGATGGGGGTGCGCGGTGAGAGGAAGGTCTGCAAGGCCGCACGGCAATCTTTGCGCAGGCCGTAGGCACTGCCTTCAGGGGTGAGCGTGTAGCGGTTCCATGTCAGCGGTGTGCTGGTGTAAGCGGTTCCCGCTTCGCCCAGGCCTGGCAGGATGCTTTCTGCCAAGGCGATGCATTCATCGGCTGTTTGTTTTTTCATTTCTTCGTAGGAATTGTCCCGGCGGTCTTTCCATGCCTTGCAGTATTCCCAATTCATCGGGGTGAGCAAGTCCACCTGCCGGGTATATCCACTGTCGTCTTCCGGAACACGGCAACTGGCCAGTACGCCGCTCACGGGACGGTTGTCCAAGTGGAATGTCCACACGTCGGGTTTCCGGTAGATGTAGTGGTTGCGGTTGAAGTAGCGGAGCCTGCCGGGCGCGAAACGGAGCGAGACGGTGAACATGCCGAATGTCTGTGGCAGGCATTGGATGCGTTCGCGATAGAGTGGCTTTATCCGTTGGCTGTTCTGCACCATGCGGCAAGTTTGTGCCGGATGGATGTCGCTGACGAACAGCCGGCTTTCGTAGGTTTCCCCATTGGTGCATACGGCTTGTGTCAGTTTCCCGTCCTTTTCCACCAGCTCCTGCACTTCGCTTTGGCAAACTATCTCCCCGCCTTGTGCACGGATGCCTTGAACCAAGGAGTCGGTGATTAACGAGCCACTGCCTTTCAGCCGCCAGCTGCTTTCGATGAAACAACCGTTTCCGTGCAGGAACGCGAACAAAGGAAGAGATTCCGGCCTGAGTTCCATCTTGAGCGAAGCCCCGCTCAGCACGTTGATGAGCAACGGGTCTTTGAAGTGCTCATAGAGATACTTGTAGGCCGGGGTTTCCATGAGTTCCGTAATCAAGTCCATGTCGGATGATTGGGGATTGAATGCCGCGAATTGCAGTCTTGCCGACCGTTTCAGTAAGTCGGCATACCGGTGCAGGGCTGCCCGTTCGGCGGGAAAGGCTTCGGCGAGGCGGTTGGCGAAAGCATCATGGCCTTGTGCGAACGGGAAGGAGTGACGGTCGATGGTCACGCAGTCGAAGTTGTCGGCATCCAGCCGTCGCCAAGGGAGTTCCAGCAGTCCTAGATGGCGGAAGGCGGCATGCAACGATTGCCCTTCGTCCAACCCGCCGGCATAATGGAAACCGGTGTCGAACTCCATGCCTTTCCGGCAATAACTTTGCAGGCATCCGCCCGGTTGCCGTCCTTGTTCCAATATGAGTACACGTTGTCCGGCACGTGAAAGTATGTAGCCGCACTCCAGTCCGCCCAGTCCGCCACCGATGATGAGCACGTCGTATTTCATTCTGTTTCAGGTTTGTCTTTCTCCATCTCGCCTTGATACTCCATGTAAGTCCGTTCGGCATCGGCCATGCGGGCTTGCACGTGAAACCCGTTGTCCGCAGGCGACAAACGGATGTCCACCCGAAGTTCCGGGCAAGTGGCAGGCGTGGCCACGGCGGTCAGGCGGCACAGGCGGATGGCGCGGATGCGCAAGCGGCAGCCCGTCAGCCGTTCCGTAAGTTCCTTTACTGTCTGGATGTGGCACACTCCCGGGCATACCGGGTTGTCCGGGAAGTGTCCCCGATAGACCTCGCAATCCGGGCAGAGGGCGATGTAGAACCGTCCGCTTTGTCCGTCCGTGTGCATGCTGATGAGCTCATAATAGTGGTTTTCCAGTCGCATGGTCGTTTGGGTTATTCCGTTGGGAGATAAATCTTCATTTGGGTGTCGGCCACGAGGGCATTTCCCGTGCGGGTTTCGCCCCTCAGCAAAGTCACTCCGCCTGCTTCCGGTCCGAGCGTGATGGTGGTGTGCAGCGTTTCGCCCTCCCGGGGCAGTCTGTGGCATTTGAACTTTTTGATTTCCCCGATGTAACCGACAGGCGGCGAGGCCGCCCCGGCTGCGACGGCATGGTGTCCGGCCACGGCGGAAGCAGATTGTGCGATGTGTTCCAGGATGCCGGCCTCTTCCATCCGCCCGTCTTCGTCAAGGAAATAGTTTCCGTGGCGGATGGTGAGACAGGTGCGTCCGCCTTCAAGCCCCACGTCCAGCAGCGCATCCACCATCAGCATGGGAGCGCGTTGCGGAATCAGTGTCCGTATGTCTTCGTGAATCATGCCTGTGGCAGATGGGATTCGATGTAATCATATAGGTTGTTGAAGGTTTGGATGCCGCGCAGGTCGCTCGCGGGTATCTTCACTTTGTAGGTCTGTTGCACGAGGGCGACCAAGTCCACCAGGCTCAGGCTGTCCAGATTGAGCGTTTCCTTCACGTTGGCATCCGGGGTGAAGTTTGTGGCGTTAACTTCGAATTCTTCAGCAAGCAGGCTGTTCACTTGTTTGACGATTTCTTCGCGTGTCATAATGGGTTTGTTTTTGTCGTTATAGTTTATAGATTTTTGATGATGAGCGTGGAATTGGTACCTCCGAATCCGAAAGAGTTGGAGAGGAACATGTCGAAATGCGTTTCCCGCCGATCGGGCAGCACGTTGATGCAGGCCGTGTCTTCGTCCGGGCGTTCGAAATTGAGGCTGCCGGCGATGAATCCGTTTTTCATCATCAGCGTGGAATAGATGATTTCGCTGGCGCCGGCCATCCACATCTCATGCCCTGTCTGGCTTTTCGTGGACGTGACGGGCGTTTGCAAACTGCCGAAGAAGCGGGCGATGGCTTGCGCTTCGCGGGCATCGCCGATGCGGGTCGAAGTGGCATGTGCGTTGATGTAGCCAATTTCTTCGGGACGGATGCCGCCGTGTTGCAGGCAGAGTTCCAATGAGCGGGCGGGGCCGTCGATGTCCGGGGTGGAGATGTGGTTGCCGTTGCCGGAAAATCCCCAACTGATGATCTCGGCCAAAATGGGTGCTCCGCGCTTCACGGCGTGTTCGTAGCTCTCTACCACGAGCGTGGCCGCCCCGCCGCCCGGCACAAGCCCGTCGCGGTCGCGGTCGAACGGGCGGCAGGCTTTCGCGGGGGCATCTTCGCGGAGGAAGAATGACTGGATGCCGTCGAAGGCCGCCACGCTATACATGTTGGCTTCTTGTGCCCCGCCACACACGATGCAGTCCTGCAACCCGTTTTGTATCAAGAGAAAGGAAAGTCCGATGGCGTGTGAACCGGAGGCGCAGGCCGCAGAGGCCGTCAGGTTGATGCCCCTCAGCCTGAACAGGCAGGCCAGGTTCATCGTCACGGTGGAGTTCATGGATTGGAAAATGGCTCCGCTCCCGCAGGCCGCCGTGTCGTGATATTCCCGGAATTTGTCTAAGGCGCGCATGGTGGCTTCTGCCACGGAGTCGTTGCCGTAGATGAGGCCTATCTCATGGCTGGCGATATAGTCGGTGTCCAGCCGGGCGTTCTCCAACGCCTGCCGGGTGGCCATGTAGGCATACCCGGCTTCCTCGGGCATGAACTGCCGGGGACCCCGTGGGATGAAGGGTTTCAGGTCGGGGCGGGGGATGTCGGCGCAGAGGGCGGAACGGAATCCGGCTTCCTTGCGCTCTGGGCTATACACGATGCCGCTTCGTCCGGCGTAGAGGGAGTCGCGCACTTCGTCCAGCGTCGTGCCTAGGCACGACCAGATGCCCATGCCTGTGATTACTACTCTTTTTTCCATTGTATGTCTTTGTTGTCTGTATGGTATAAATCTTTCGTGTAACACCGCCTCCTTTTGACGAATCTCGGACTCAGCGGTTTCCATTGCGACAGTTCCCGGACGTTGCTCTCCAGTTGGGGGCCGGTTTCGGCCCAGCGGATGCCCAATCGGTTATAGACCGGAATCAGGTTTTCGAAAAACAGCGCGTTGACTCCCAAGCCTTGGTAGTCGGGATGGACGGCCACGAGCAACATTTCAGCCTTGTCTTCCCGTTGGCAAGTCAGGGCGCGGAGCAGGTGAAACCATCCGAAAGGGAACAGCCGTCCTTGGCTTTTTTGCAGGGCAAGGGCAAGGCTGCGCATCGTGATGGCCACCGCGACCAGTCCGCCTTTCTCGTCTTCCACCACGGAAAGCATCCTGGTGTCCAGCAGGGGAACGTAACGGTTGAGATAAAAGTCGATTTGCCTCTCAGAAAGTTCCGCATACCCGAAGATGGGGGCGTAGGCGAGGTTGATCAGCTGGAATATTTTCTGTCCGTACCCGCTGTAAATCTCCTTTTTGGTGAGCCCCCGTGTGTGCAGCCCGAACATTTCGCGGGTCAGGCGGGCCACGCGGGCATATTTTTCCGGAACTTCCCGCGGGATGTTGATGCGTGCCTGCAGCCAATCTACTTCCTTTTCATAGCCCAACTGTTCCAAATGCACAGGATAGTAAGGCGGATTGTAGAGTGCGGTCATGGAACCGTTCATGTCGAAATCCTCCACGAGCATGCCTTCCTTGTCGAGGTCGGAAAATCCCATGGGGCCTTGTATGCGGGTCATGCCCTGCCTGCGGCCCCATTCCTCCACGGCTTCCAGCAGTGCGCGCGACACGTCGTTGTCATCGGTGAATTCAAGGAAACCGAACCGCACGTTGCGGGTGTGCCATTGCTTGTTGGCCCGGTGGTTGACGATGCCGACGATACGTCCTGCGGGCTCTTCGTCGGCGTAAGCGATGAATGGTTGGATGTCGCTGCTTTCCAGTTCTACGTTTTTTTGAGGGGAGAACGTGTCTCGCACGTCTGATTCCATGTCGGGGACGTAGCAGGGATAATGCGCGTAAATCCGTCGGGGAAGCCTTACGAAGTCCCTCAACTCGCTTTTCGTGGATACTGTTTTTACTGTCACATTCTTCATAAGCAGGCGCAAAAATACGCCGAAACTTATCTATGGCAAAACGGGTCATCCGTGTTTCGGAAGTATGTGACAGATTTGATGCTTTTTGGAATAGTGTCTTTTTGAGGCGGTGAATCTTCTGACACTGTCCGGCGAAAGTTTTTATGAATTCCGCAACTGTCCCAATTAGCAAATTTGCAACTGCCAATGCAGCCATTGGAATTTTCCTTTTTTTTCGACCCGTTTATGTTGTCCGTGGATGTGTCCGGCGTTGTTCCCGTGGGCGTGAGACCCCCTCCGCCCCTTCGGGGCTCGTCCCCCTGCGAGGCGGGACAGTTTTTCATGGCCGTCCGCATGCGCACAAAAGGGTCGTTACGACCCCCAAAATCAGAATGTCATGAAATGCTTGTAAAAACAGACAAAATGTTCCGTTTTGAATGATTTCCGTGACGCGACTTTTGCGCGATCCGGCCAAAATAGCAGATTTTTGCGCGATTTTTTTGCACAAAACGGGGCTTCTGTGCAAGATTTTGTCAGTATCATTTATTTTTTGGATGTTCTGACGAGAAATTTCGAGGCCGGAACGTGAAATTCCGAGCCCCGGAATTCTTTTTTCGGGGCTCGGAATTTTTATTTCGGGGCTCGGACGAAAAAATCCCGGTACAGAAACTTTTTCGCGGCGGCTCCGGGAGCGTTTTTCCTTCCCGTTGGAACTTTTTCCCGGACACGTTTCCCGTGTCATTTTGTCGGCGGAATCCCCCGGCGGGCTTTCCCGCCAGCCAGGTTTCTGCGCCGGGAGTGTCCCGTGTCCCGTCAAAAGGACAGGTTTGGAGGGGATTCCGCAACATTTTGATTCCCGCATGGCGCGTGTGGCTGCGTTCTTTCCGCGCTGTCCCGGCCCGGCGGCCGAATACGCGAATTTCAGGAGGCGAAAATGAGCAAAATGTCAACGCGCACCCGAATGTGTCATTGTGTCAATGGAAGGATGTGCGCAGGAGGGCGCATTTCCTTTCGCGCCGAAATCCGGATAATGTCCTCTTTCAGGGGATATTGTCATTACTGCGGACTTTGGGCCGTTTGCGGAATTCATAGTTTTTTTCTGCCCGGTTGAAAACTTATACCCCGATGGCACGTTCCGGTTGTACGCTATTCCGGGTTGAAGAACTCATGGGCCGGGATAATGAAATCCACATAGGCGTATTTGTTTCGGTAGAATGCGTTGTCCGGCGTGATGGATAAGGGACAGGCTTTCCGCCAGTGTTTGAGATGAGACAGTTCTTCCTGGTGTCCTGCAAGCCATGAGCGATACAGTTCCGGCACTTGCTTTTTGAAAGTGTACATCATGTAGGCTTCAAAATGTCCTGCCTCGATTATCCGGCCCAGATAGTCGAACAGGACATTTTTTGGGGAATGTTCCCCTGTGTCCTGGGCATTGAGCAGGAGTATTTGTTTTTCTCGTATCCGGCAGAGGGTGTGGAAGTCAATAGATTTTCCGGGAGCGCCCTTGATGGCTCTGGCCGCGTGGTTGAAATAGAGTTGGTAAAGGGCCGGGAATGGAAATGACAGGGTGGAGTCTTTCGGGTTGACGTGGAGGGTGTTGTCTTGGGTCAGTTTAATTTGGAAAGCACTGTCGTTGTGTGTCACATTCTGCTGCAGGCAGTTGTACATAAGACGGCTGATTTCGTCGGCACGGGGGTGGTCGGGAATGAGGTTGACCATGATTTCTCCGTACATGAGTGCCCATACGGGTTCGGAACTTCCCAATGCGAAAAGCTGGGAAGCCCGGTAATAATTAGAGGGGAACATGGGTTCAGCCTCGATGCCTTTCTCATAATCCGACAACGCTTCATTGGGCAGCTGTTTGCGTTGTTTCATCATTCCGCGTTCCAAGTAGAGCATGCCGGAACGGGGATAGGCTTCCAATCCCTCGTTGAAAGTGTCCAAGGCTTTGTCTTCTTGTTCCAAGTAGTGGTAGGTAGAGCCGAGAAGTTGGTAGTATTTCCACTCCAAGCTTCCGGGTTCTTTGATTCGTTTCAGTTCTTTCAGGGCTTTCCGATAGTCTTTTTCTAAAATGTAGGAGAATGCCGTTTCGTAGCGTGCTATGTGGTGGGCTGTTCCGGTTTCAGGTATTTTCTCCAGTAAAGCCCGGCTTTCGGCGTAACGGCCTTGTTCCATGAGGTTGACGGCTTTTTGGACAATAAGTTTTTCCGAGAGGGTTTCGGATTGTGCGTACCCGGATGCCGTGTGCGAAAGGAAAAGGAGGCATACGGACAGGATGTGGATAAAAGGTTGATGTTTCATGGTATTATTTTGGGGAAAATAGGAATCCCATCCCAGTGGATGGGATTCCTTGATTGGGGTGTTTTCTTATTGCTGCAGGTATTCGTGCATGCTGCTGGCTGCGCGCCGCCCGTCGCCCATGGCGAGGATGACCGTGGCGCCTCCGCGCACGATGTCGCCGCCGGCGAAGATGCAGGGGATGTTGGTCTGCATGCCTTCGTTGACCACGATGGTGTTCTTGCGTCCCAGTTCCAATCCTTGGATGGACGTGGGCACGATGGGATTGGGCGACACGCCCACGGCCACGATGGCCATGTCGATGTCCAGTGTTTCTGTGGCGCCGGGGATGGGTTCGGGGCTGCGGCGTCCGCTGGCATCCGGTTCGCCCAGCTGCATTTTCTGCAGCACAACTTGTTTCACGGCACCTTTTTCGTCGGCGATGTATTCAATCGGGTTGTGGAGCGTGAGGAACTCGATGCCTTCCTCCTTGGCATGCTTCACTTCCTCGATGCGGGCCGGCATTTCTGCTTCCGAACGGCGATAGACGATGACCACGCGCTCCGCGCCGAGGCGTTTGGCCGTGCGGCAAGAGTCCATGGCCGTGTTGCCGCCGCCGACCACCATCACCCGGCGTCCGATGTGTATCGGCGTGTCAGTGTCGGGGTTGGAGGCATCCATCAGGTTGACGCGCGTCAGGTATTCGTTGCTTGACATGATGTTGATGCTGTTTTCTCCGGGGATGCCCATGAAGTTGGGAAGCCCCGCGCCGGAGCCCACGAAGATGCCCTTGAAACCTTTGTCTTCCAGTTCTTTCACACTGATGGTCTTGCCCACGAGGCAATCCTTTTCGAATTTCACGCCCATCTTCTCCAGATTCTGGATTTCCACATCGACAATCTTGTTGGGCAGGCGGAACTCGGGAATGCCATATTTTAATACGCCCCCAATCTCATGCAGGGCCTCGAAGACCGTCACGTCGTAGCCCAGCTTGGCCATGTCGCCGGCAAATGAAAGTCCGGCGGGGCCAGAACCGATGGCAGCCACTTTGATGCCATTGGCCGGGGCGCATTCGGGCACGGAACTGTGTCCGCTTTCGCGTTCGAAGTCGGCGGCGAAGCGTTCCAGATAGCCGATGGCCACGGCCGGTTCGTTCATCTTCAGGTGTATGCACCGGCTCTCACATTGTTTCTCTTGCGGGCAGACGCGGCCGCACACTGCGGGCAGGGCCGAAGTGCTTTTCAGTACGCGGGCGGCGTTGAGGAACTCACCCCGTTCGATGTTTTTGATGAAGGAAGGAATGTTGATGCTCACGGGGCAACCCTGCATGCAAGTGGGGTTGGCGCAGTCCAGGCAACGTTTGGCTTCCGTCATGGCCTGTTCCGCGCTGAGGCCGATGTTCACCTCTTCCGTGCGGGTCGTGGCGCGATAGACGGGGTCGAGCTCCGGCATGATGACGCGTGGGATGGCCGTGCGTTCCTTGGGCTTCATGGCCTTGCGGATTTCCTGCCGCCACGGTGCGTTGCGGTCGGTCAGTTCGCTGAGCGGGGTGGTGGTGTCCATGTCCGAAGCATCGGGTGCGGGCATTGATGTCTTGTCAAGTTGGCAGGTGGTGTCCGTCGGTTCCTGGTGTCCGTGTTGTTCCCAACGTTCAAACTCCTCTATTTCTTCTTTCTTGAACGCGCTGCTGCGTTTCAGCATTTCGTCGAAATCCACTTGGTGGCCGTCGAACTCCGGACCGTCCACACAGACGAAACGCGTCTTTCCGCCCACGGTGATGCGACATGCGCCGCACATGCCCGTGCCATCGACCATGATGGTGTTCAGCGACACATCCGTGGGGATGTCGTATTTCTTGGTGAGCAGGCAGCAGAACTTCATCATGATGGCGGGGCCGATGGCGAAACACTTGTCCACCTTCTCGCGCAGGATGACGCTTTCGATGCCGGCGGTCACGAGCCCTTTTTGTCCGTAGCTGCCGTCGTCGGTCATGATAATGACTTCGTCGGAGTGTTTGCGCACCTCGTCTTCGAGGATAATCAGTTCCTTGGTGCGTCCGGCCAGGACGGAAATCACGCGGTTGCCCGCAGCTTTCAGGGCTTCGATGATGGGAAGCATGGGCGCTACGCCCACGCCGCCTCCGGCGCAGACCACCGTGCCGAAGTTTTCAATATGGGTGGCTTTGCCCAGCGGGCCTACCACGTCTGTGATGTAGTCGCCTTCGCTGAGGTTGCACAGCTTGGTGGAAGAAAGTCCCACTTCCTGCACCACCAATGTGATAGTGCCTTTCACAGGGTCGGCTCCGGCGATGGTCAACGGCATGCGTTCGCCTTTTTCACCTACGCGCACGATGACGAAGTGTCCGGCCTTGCGGGCCTTGGCAATCAAGGGGGCTTCTATTTCGAACTTGAAGACCTTTTCTGAAAACTGGCACTTGCTGATAATCTTGTTCATGATGCGTTTCGTTTTGGTAGTTAGAACGTCTAAAAGTGTTTAATAGGGTTGGTCGTCCAGCATCTCGAATCCACAGTAAGGCACGAGGCATTTCGGTACACGGATGCCTTCGGGCGTTTGGTTGTTTTCCAAAATGGCGGCCACGATGCGCGGCAAAGCCAAGGCCGAGCCGTTGAGCGTGTGGCAGAGTTCCGTCTTCTTGTCTTCCGTGCGGCGGTAGCGGCACTTCAGTCGGTTGGCCTGGTAGGTGTCGAAGTTGGAGACAGAGCTAACCTCCAGCCAGCGTTTTTGTGCTTCGGAATAGACCTCGAAGTCGTAGCAGATGGAAGAAGTGAAGCTCATGTCGCCGCCACAGAGCCGCAGGATGCGATAGGGGAGTTCCAGCTTTTGGAGCAGCCCTTCCACGTGGGCCAGCATTTCCTGGTGTGACTGTTCGGAGTGTTCGGGCTTGTCAATGCGCACTAGCTCGACCTTGGAAAATTCATGCAGGCGGTTCAGACCGCGCACGTCTTTGCCGTATGAGCCGGCTTCGCGGCGGAAACATTCCGTGTAGGCACAATTTTTGATGGGAAGGTCTTTCTCGTCAAGAATCACGTCGCGGTAGATGTTCGTTACAGGCACTTCGGCCGTGGGGATGAGGTAGAAATCGTCCAGGTTGCAGTGGTACATCTGCCCTTCCTTGTCGGGCAATTGCCCGGTGCCGTAGCCCGAAGCCGCGTTGACCACCGTGGGCGGCATGATTTCCTCGTAGCCGGACTTGCGCGCCTCGTCGAGGAAGAAGTTGATGAGCGCACGTTGCAGCCGCGCGCCTTTGCCGCGATAGACGGGGAAGCCCGCTCCTGTGATTTTCACGCCGAGGTCGAAGTCTATAAGGTTATATTTTTTTGCCAGTTCCCAGTGGGGCAGGGCGTTTTGGGGCAGTGCCGTTTCCATGCCGCCCATTTTCACCACCACGTTGTCTTCCGCTCCCGCACCTTCGGGTACGATGTCGTAGGGCACGTTGGGGATGGCGCAAAGCAGGGTGGTGAGTTCCTGTTGCGCTTGGTCCATGGTTTCTTGCAGGGCTTTGTTCTTGTCTTTTAGTTGCGCCACTTCTGTCTTGATGGTTTCGGCTTCTTCCTTTTTCCCTTGTTTCATCAACGCGCCGATTTGTGCGGCCAGCTTTTTGTTTTCCGAGAGGTTGACATCCAACTGCGTCTGTGCTTCACGGCGCTTTTTGTCTGTGGCCAGCACCTTGTCAATCGCTTCTTTGGCTCCGGTGAAATGTTTTTTCTCCAAGCCTTTGATGACCCATTCGGTCTTCTCGTTAATGAGTTTTAATGTGAGCATACCTATATATTATATATATTATCCTTTATTACGATTTGCAAAGTTAACTAAAAAAAGGGAGCGGGAATAGGAATTGGGTGAAAAAATGTATTTTGTCTTGCCTTTATGGCCAATGAAAATCTTCAAAAATGGGCGGATTGCTTTCGAAAAGGTGTGCCTCGGCCTGTTTTCCTTGACAAGATGAAACTTTCTTGTAACAAAAGGCTGTAAACGGGTGTTTTTTCTTGACGTAAATCAAGAATGAAGCTTCAAACCCGCAAAAAAACTCTTTTTTCCTTGCAAGCACATGTCTCCGCCATTAACTTTGCAATGTTTTTAGGAGAGAAGGCCATAGGCCGTATATTTAGTATTTAGGTAAAAAGATTGAAAAGATGAAGAAGTTAATGACGATGGTAGGGGCCATCATGATGGCTGCTGCCGCAAATGCAAGCGAAGTGGTAACGGTGGCTTTCAACGAAGCCCGTGTAAACATTCCGGCGCGTGTGCGTTTTGTCCAGAGCGAGGATTACGGGTTCAGTGTGGAAGCCAAGGATTCTATCGTGGCGCGTGCTGTGCGTTGCACCGTGAAGGACGGGATAATCCGTTTTTCTTTGGGCAATTCCCTGCAGCCGGGTGAAACTCGTTATGACGCCAAGAAAGGTGTTTACTACTATGGCGTGAACAAGGGCAATCTTGTGTTGGCCAACGACAGTGAGACGGAAAATATCGTCATCACAGTCATGGCGCCGGACATGCCTGTATTCAGGACTTCTGCTGACTACGTGGCCGTGTCGGTCAAAGCCGTAGAGGAAGCCCGAAAGGATGAGACTTCGCTGTCGTTGAACGAGTAATGGGAATGTCCCCGCTGGATGGCGGGGTGAAATACGGGCAGTGCCCCGAAAGTTTTTCGTGAAACTTTTGGGGCACTGTTGTTTTTATTCCTATCTTTGCAGCACACATCCATGAGGATATGAATTTTTATGTGGACAGAACTATTGAATTCTTCTTATTTTGCCTTGTTCCTTATCGTAGCTTTGGGCTTTATGCTGGGGCGCATCAGAGTACGGGGCATTTCTCTTGATGTTTCGGCGGTCATTTTCATAGCTTTGCTTTTCGGGCATTTTGGCGTTTCCATTCCGAAAGAACTGGGCAATTTCGGATTGGTGCTGTTTATCTTCACTATCGGCATACAGGCCGGCCCCGGTTTTTTCGACTCGTTTCGCACTAAAGGCAAAACGTTGATTTTGATTACGTCGCTAATCGTCTTGTCTGCCGCGTTGACAGCCGTGGGGGCGAAGTATGCTTTCCGGCTTGACACGTCTGCCGTAGTGGGGCTGATGGCCGGTGCGTTGACCAGTACGCCCGGCTTGGCTGCGGCCATAGACAGCACGGGGTCTCCTTTGGCGTCTATCACCTATGGCATCGCGTATCCGTTCGGGGTTATCGGGGTGATCTTGTTTGTCAAATTGTTGCCGCGCCTGTTGCGTGTGGACTTGGAACAGGAAGCGCGCAGGCTCGAAACGGAAAGACGGAGCAAATATCCTGAACTGCAGACTTGCGTGTTCAGGGTGACGAACCCGCAGGTTTTCGGGCACACTTTGGCGCAATTGAATGTGGGGCGGATGGCCGGTGCCGTGTTTTCGCGGGTGAAATCCGGTGCACGGATTGTGATTCCCATGGGCGATACACAGCTGAATGAAGGTGATTACGTGCAAGCTGTAGGAAGCTTGGAGGCACTCGGGCAGTTGGAGGTGTTGCTGGGCGAACGGCAGGACGGGGAACTGCCGTTGGTGGAAAGCCAAGACATACAGTCGCTGTTGTTGACGAACAAGGCTATGGTCGGTAAACAAATTGGCGACCTGAACCTACACCAAAATTTCGGTTGTACGGTGACGAGGGTGCGCCGTAGCGGTATCGACCTGGTGCCTTCGCCCGACTTGGCTTTGAAGTTTGGCGACAAACTGACGGTGGTGGGCGAGAAAGACGGCTTGAACGGGTTGGCATGCATGTTGGGCAATAATGCCAAACTGCTTTCCGATACAGACTTCTTTCCCATTGCGATGGGGATTGTGCTGGGCGTTTTGTTTGGCAAGTTGAACCTGTCGTTTGGCGACGGGATGTCTTTTTCTCCGGGATTGACCGGCGGGGTGCTGATTGTGGCGTTGGTGTTGAGCGCGGTGGGGAAAACCGGGCCGATACTGTGGTCCATGTCCGGCCCTTCCAATCATTTGTTGAGACAGTTGGGGTTATTGCTTTTTTTGGCAGAGGTCGGGACATCAGCCGGAAAAACGTTGGTTGCCACCTTCCAAGACAACGGCATGTTGCTTTTCGGGGTGGGAGTGGCCATCACGTTGGTACCCATGCTGGTTTCGGTGTTGGTTGGCCGTTTGGTGTTTAAGATTTCCCTTTTAGACTTGTTGGGGACGATTACGGGCGGAATGACCAGTACGCCCGGATTGGCCGCCGCCGATTCCATGGTGGACAGCAATATCCCCGGAGTGGCTTACGCCACGGTCTATCCGATCGCCATGGTTTTGCTGATTGTGTGCATTCAGGTCATGGCGTTGGTGGTGTAGGCCGATTTTGTGAGTAAAATATAAAAAGAGAAAAATATGAATGAGATTCTTATCATTATTGGTTTGATATTATTGAACGGGATGTTTTCCATGTCCGAAGTGGCAATGATTTCCGCGCGCAAGTCGCGCTTGTCCACCGAGGCCAAGAAAGGCAGCAAGGCGGCGCAGAAAGCCCTTGACCTTTCGGGGAATCCCGACAAGTTTCTTTCCACGGTGCAGATTGGCATCACGCTCATCGGCATCCTCACCGGTATTTATTCCGGCAACCAGATTGCCGTGGACTTGACGGATTTGTTGAAGTCGTGCGGCATCTCGGCGGCCTATGCTGCGGTGCTGGCACAGGCCATCATCGTCGTGCTAGTGACTTATTTGACGATTGTGTTCGGAGAGCTGGTGCCCAAGCGCATCGGATTGAGCGTGGCGGAGTCGGTGGCCAAGCTTATGGCGCGCCCGATGAACGTGCTGGCCATTATCGCCTCGCCTTTCGTGTGGTTGTTGTCGAAGAGCACTGAACTTATATTCAATCTTTTGGGTATCAGGGAAGAAGACGGCAAGGTGACGGAAGAGGAAATCAAGTCTATCATCAAAGAGGGTGCCGAAGAGGGTGCTGTGGAACCGGTGGAACAGAACATCATGCAGCGCGTGTTCCTGCTGGGTGACCTGAAAATCGGCTCCATCATGACGCACAAGAACGATGTGGTGTGGCTGGACACGGCCATGAAGGCAGATGACGTGAAAGAAGTGTTGAACAACGACCTGTATGAATCCTATCCTGTGGCCGATGGCGACTTGGATCACGTGAAAGGCATGGTTTGGCTGAAGGATTTGGTGATGCGCCTTGGTGACGAGGATTTCGATTTGGCCAAGCTGACGCGTGACGCGGTGTATTTTCATGAAGGCATGAGCATTTACAAGGTGCTGGAACAGATGAAGGTGAAGAAAATCAGCCGTGCGCTGATTTGTGACGAGTTTGGCGACTTCGTGGGGATGGTCACGCTGAAGGACATCTTCGAAGGCTTGGTGGGCAATATCGACAACGAAGAAGACGAGCCGGAAATCATCAAGCGGGCCAATAATGGAGGCTGGCTGGTGGATGGACAGTGCTCACTTTATGACTTGTTGTGCTATTTCGATTGCAGCGACATGTATGAGGCTTCGGGGGGATACCACACTTTGGCCGGACTGATTCTCGACCGCTTGCAGCGCATCCCTCGCAGCGGCGACACTTTGGAATGGAACGGGTTCACTTTCGAAATCATGGACATGGACGGCGCGCGCATCGATAAGGTGCTGGTCACGCGGGACAATTGAGCCGGAAAGCAATCTTTAACCTAATTATTTTTTGATATCATGAAAACGATGAAACTTCTTTGGTGCGTGTGGCTATGTTGTTGCGCGTGGACAGTCAGGGCATCCGGCAATTTCACGGGTGCCCCGTTGGCGGCGGAAGGCGCATGGTGTTGGTTTGCCGACCCTCGGGCGTTGCATTATGAAAATGAGAGCGGGACGATAAACGCTTCATACGTGGGATACATTGACGTGCACGGGAACATCCGTGCCGTGCAGGTCGATTTCTTGACGGGTGAGCGCAGCGAGGTGCTTGTCCGTTCTGCCTTTCAACCTGACGACCATAACAATCCCACGTTCCTGGTGTTGCCAGACGAGCGGGTGCTCATCATCTATTCCCGGCACACGGACGAGGCGGCATTTTATTACCGCGTGTCCCGCAAGCCGGGCGATATCACCATGCTGGGCAAGGAGAAACGTATCGCGACTAACCACAACACGACTTATCCTTCGCCTTTCATCTTGAGCGACGACCCTGGGCATTTTTATCTTTGCTGGCGCGGATTGGGATGGCATCCCACGATTGCCCGTTTTACCTTGCCGGACGAGTTGGATGACGTGGAGGTGGATTGGGGGCCTTACCAGATGGTGCAGTCCACAGGGGCACGTCCATATGCCAAGTATTGTAGCAACGGGAAAGACAAGATTTATGTGGCTTACACCACAGGGCATCCGGATAATGAATATCCGAACTGGCTTTATTTTAACGTGGTGGATTTGCAAGCCCGGCGCGATGCGGATGGCCGGGTGTCGGTTTCCCCAGTGTTGATGGACGTAAACGGAAAAGAATTGTCCGTCATTGCGGACGGCAAGTTTGAGGTCGGCAAGACGGCCGGCTACCTGCAACGTTTTCCGGCCACGGTGGTGGATGCGCCTGAAGGGATGCGCGACTGGGTGTGGCAGCTGCATGTCGGCCAAGACGGCATGCCTGCAGTGGCCATGGTGCGCATCGACGAGACCAAGCGGAAACATGCTTATTATTATGCGCGATGGACGGGGACGGAATGGCGAAAGAGCTTGTTGGCCGAGGCCGCAGGGCCTTTCCACTCATCTCCTACGGAATATTGTTATGGGGGCGGTGCGGCTATTGACCCCGCGCATCCGGAAACGGTTTATTTGTCCTTGCCGACTGAGGGGGCGCAGGGAAAGGCCGTGCATGAAATTTGGAAATATACGTTGGATGGTGACGGGAATGTGGCCGAGAAAATGCAATTGACAAAAGATTCCGAGCAGAACAACGTGCGTCCGTTTATCCTGCCGGATTCGGAAAATTCGCCTTTGAGGGTGGCATGGATGCGTGGCGACTACCAATATTGGATGGTGAACCGGCATTATCCGAAAGGGTATCCCACGATGATTTGTTCGGATTGGTGCAAGGCGCAACCGCGCAGTTGGGATGCCCCGAAATATAGAACTGATTTTGCAGGAAAGCGGATGGAACCGGGCGATTATGAAAGCGTCGCACTTCCTAAAGGGAAGAGTTTCACAATCTGTTTGGAACTTTCCTTGGACTCCGCTGTATATGGCGGCACGTTATTGCGTGGAGGAAATTGGGCGTATGGCATTTCCCGTGCGCGCGCGTATCCTTATATATTAGCGGGAGGGGAACGGCATGCGAGCACGAACCGCCTATACACTTCGGATGGTTGGGCACGGCATTCCACCGGGACGCATGGCGACAGTTGGCTTGAACCGTTGGAACGGCTCGTTGTGACGTTGGTTTATGACGGGAAAATGCTGACGGCCTATCGCAATGGGTTGATTGACCAGCGCGTTGAGCCTGTCGGCTTGCAGGGACGTGAAATCCGCATAGGAGGCTACGCAGGCACTTTGGGGCGCGTGGCGGTTTATGGCTGCGCGTTGTCACAGGACGAAGTGTGTGCCGTGTTGGGAGGATGGTAAAAACTCAACGGGGGAGAGAACCGCTGCGGCTCTCTCCCCCGTTAAGTTTTTAGTGAAACAACGTTCTCGCCTTATGCTTCTGCGACAGGTTCTACAGAAACGAGGCTTCTGTCGTGACGACCCCTGTAGCAACATTTCTTGAATGTCACCACGCCGTCAACCAAGGCGTAAAGCGTGTGGTCTTTTCCCATGCCCACGTTCGTGCCGGGATAGTGAACCGTTCCGCGCTGGCGAACGATGATGTTGCCAGCCACACACTTCTGTCCACCGAAAATCTTTACGCCTAATCTTTTGGATTCCGATTCGCGGCCGTTCTTAGAACTACCTACACCTTTTTTATGTGCCATTTTCTTCTAACTTTTAGGATTAAGCAATAACTTGTTTGATGGTCAACTCTGTGAACTGCTGGCGGTGGCCATTCAGCTTACGGTAACCTTTTCTTCTTTTCTTGTGGAACACTAATACTTTTTCGCCCTTTACCAGCGGGGTGAGCACTTCGCATACTACTTTCGCACCCTCCACTGTCGGAGCACCTACTGTCACATTGCCTTCGTTGTCAACCAACAGGACTTTCTCAAATTCAACAGCCTGGTGTGCTTCGGCTTCAGGGATGCGTTGCACGAACAACTTCTTGCCTTCTTCCACCTTGAACTGCTGACCGTTAATTTCTACAATTGCGTACATTTCTTATGATTAAACGGGTTTTCTCCATGGGGCGGATGCCGTCGTGGCCTCGCTTGTTTAAGCCCCAATGGACTAAATCGGCTGCAAAATTAGCAAAAATGTGCCACTTGGCCAAACGTTTCCCGCTTTTTCTTGATGGATATTTGTGGACGGCTGTCTGAAACAGAAGCCCCGGCTGCGGGTGGGACCGTAGCCGGGGCTGGATGTTTCCTGTATTCAGGAAGTGGGTTAGTTCACTCTTGTGAAGTAAAGGCGGAGCGGCAAAGATTCCGTGTCGCCAAACAGCCCGTATTCATCTGTGAGGAAGTCTGTCGGTTCGTAGTCGTCAATAGTGAGTTCCAGGATTTCCTCATCGTCCACGGTGATGGTGCGGAAACTTACTTCTGCCGCACGAAGCGTGGAATTTGTGGCGGAAAAGTTGACGTTTACTTCTCCGAACTCCAATACGGTCATGTTGGCATATACAGGGCGCATGCCGCTGTCTTCCTCAATGAGTTTTTCGGCTTCGCCTTTGTAGGTTGCCGTGCAGGAGGTTACGAAGAAGTTTTTCAGGTCGCCTTGCAAGTCGGGGATGAACTCATAAGTGTTTCCTTCTTCGTCTCCGATGAATGTGATGAGGTCTTCAGCCGTTCCGGTCGGGAATTTGCTGGTGTCCGAGCCCCACATCGTGGCATAATATTCCAAGTTTTTGATTTCCTTGAAAGCCCACGTGCCATTCGCTCCATAACGGCCAATCAGCTCAATCGTGATGGTTTGGTTGCTGCCGAAGGCATAGCCCGATTTTTCAGCCAAACGGAGTACCAGCTTGTCTTTTCCTTCTTCTTTCTTCAGGAACTTGACGGCGATTTTCCCTTCGTAGTCGTTGGCATCCAAGGTGATGGTTTTGCCGTTGGGGAATTCGAAGTGTGTGCCTTCCACGGCTGTGGAGGTTTCATCGACGGTCACTTCGAATGTGGTTGCCGCCGGCACTTTGTAACGCAATCCTTCCAAGGTTCCCAGGCTGATGGTATAATTCCCGTTCTCGGTCAACACATCCGTGGCTTTTTCGAAGGTCATGAACACGGAATTGTTGCTCAGTAGCTGTACGGTGGTGTAGTTCATCGTGCCGGCGCGGTAACCTGCAGGAACTGTTCCCAAGTTAATGGTGAGCGTTTTTTCCTCGTCTGCAATGTTTTCAACGATACGTGTCAGCCGGATGGTGGCTTCGGTCATGCCGGCTTCCAGCACGAACGAGGTGGAAGAGGCTGTGAAGTCCTGTCCTTCTGTCGCCCCGCTGAATGTCACGGGGATTTCCACTGTGGAGGCGGGAGCCTGGTCGGCCTTGAGCACGATGTCCACCGAATCATCGGCCAGCACGTAACGTGCGGCAGCGAAATTCAGCTGCGGGAGGTTCTGTGTGCCCCCTTCGTCGTCATCGGAACAAGCTGCGAGCACGAACGTGAAGGCAGCCATCATTAGATAAAAAAACTTTTTCATACGCTTTTTTGTTTAAGTGAAACTTGTTATTGAACGGTATTCTCTCTATATTCCGCTTTGATTTTGTCTATTTCGCTCGTTTCGTCTGCCGTGAGCGGCACGGGAGCCGGCATTTTATAGACTTTGTTGCTGGTGCTGTTTTCGTTGCGTGGCGGCACTTCGTCAATTTCCTCGCATGCCGCGCATGTGAATCCTGCCCATATCAGGCAACCGACGACTGCCCATTGACAACATTTGTTTTTCTTCATGTCTGTACCTCCTTTTTGGGTTAGTTGCTTACGATTTCCGTGTATCCGGGATTTTGTACCAGCCCCGGGATGATTTCGATGTCGTGGATGGGGATGGGATACGTGTACATGTACTTCAGGGTGGTGTACTTGCGCCCGTCGGCTGCCGTCCAGTATTCCGGCCGGCCGTTCCGCTTTTGCTCGAAGAAGCGGTCTCCTTCCAGGAACAGCTCCTTGCGGCGTTCGCGCAGGATGGTGGCCATCAGGGGCGTGAGGGCGTTGCCCTCAGCATCCTGGCGGATGATTTCGGAAGGCAACACGTCCATGAGGTCCTCCATCTTCTGATCCACGTAATCGCTGATGCGGTGGCGGCGCAGGTCGTTGATGGACTGGAGTGCCTTGTCCTCCTGGCCGAGGTGGTAGTAGCATTCGGCCTCCATCAGTTTGAATTCCGCGCTGCGCATCCCGCAGAAGATGGTCTTGACGGACTGCCGCTTCGTGTTGACCCACAGGCGGTAGCGGATGTCGGTCTTTTTCTCGTCCCCGATGAATGCGTCCAGGAAGCGGGTGCTCACGGGGCGGTATTGCAGGGTCGTGGAGCTGCTTTCCAGCCCGGTGCTGCCTTGTGTGGAGACGGTGCGGTAGGCTTTCAGAAGCTGGTTGCCCGCCAGGTCGTAGCTGGTGGTCATCATGGTCTCGTAGGCTTCCCCTTCGAGCAGCGGGTATTTGCCGAGCAGTTCCTGTGCAATCGGGAGTGCCATGCTCCATTGCCGGGTCCAGAAGTAGAGACGTGCCAGATAGCCTTTCACCACGTCCTCGGTGAAGCGGTAAACCTCTTCGTCCATGTGGTAGGCCAAGGAATTTTCCAAGTCGCTCTCAATTTGGTCGATGGTCTGTTGCATGGAGCTGCGCAAGGGCTTTTCCTCCATGTCGAAGGTCATGACCAGGGGGACGCCCAGTTGGGCGGAGAAGTTGCCGGGCACGGGCGGCTCGCAATAAATGCGGAGCAGCTGGTAGTAGCACACGCCGCGCAGGGCGTAGGCCGTGGCGCGCACATTGTCGGCCTCTTCCGTGCCGCTTTCCTCCATCTCGCCCAGCACGATGTTGCAGTCGCGGATGGTTTCATACAGGTGCTGGTAGGTTATCTCGCAGCCGAGTGAACCGAGGATATCCCCCACATAATTGCGGAGAATGTTGCCGTAGGTTTCCGTGAGGCATGTCTCGAAATCGTCGCCGCAGGCAGCGTCCCATTCCAGCAGTGCGGATGAGTTGCCCACGATGTCCTCGTCTTCCCCACTGTCGATGTTGTTCAGGTGGTTGTGCATCAGTGCGGAGAATTCTTCCGCCGTTTTGGGAATCGTGCGTCCGTAGGGCTTGATGTCCAGGTAGTCCGTACACGATGTGAAGAGCACGATGCCGATGCCGGCTAATATATGTTTCGTTTTCATATCCTTTTCTTTATTATGCGTTAGAATCCGACAGACACTCCCATGGAATATGTGCGGGGGATGGGATAGACCGCTCCCGGTGTTTCCGGGTCGATGCCGTCGTAGTCCGTGATGATGAACAGGTTGCTGACGCTGAACGACAGGCCGAGCGAGCTGATGTGAGCCTTCTTCATCCAATTGCCGTCGAAGTTGTAGCTGAGCATCAGCGAGCCGAGCTTGAAGTAGGAGATGTCCTCCAGCATGGAAGCCCGGGTGATGACGCTGGTGGTGACCATGTAGTCGTCCAGTCCCAAGTAGTCCCCATAGGCATCGATGATGCGTGGGTGGCCGTTGGTGATGGGATTGTTCGGTGTCCAGCGGTTGACGGCATCCTTGGTCACGTTCAGGTGGTTTACGTAGAGGTCGTTCTCCTGCGCGGGGATGGGTTCCACGACGCTTTTGTCCACAGTGCTGTAGCTCACCGGGCAGTTGATGTTGTTCTCGATTTTCCCGTTGATGGAGAACGAGCCGCCCAGGCTTAGCGTGAGCTGCTTGTAGGAGAGCGTGAGGGAGTAGCCGCCGTTGGTCGGCGCGTTGGCCGTGCCGAGGTAGAAGGCGTAATTTTCTGCCAGGCCGCGGTCGGCAGCCGAATTGAACACGGCGTCGGGGCGTGGTTCGTAGGTGTAGATGCCAAGGTTCTTGTCGATGCCCTGTATCTTTCCGCTGATAATCATGTCGAGCGGGTAGCCCTCGTAGTAGCTGCCCCACAGGCTGGGGTTGGGCGCGGCATAGCTCAGCAGCTTGTTGCGGTTGTAGGCGATGTTGGCCGAGAGCGAGAGCCGCCAGTCGCGGGTTTTCACGATTTGGGCGTTCAGTGTCAGTTCCGCGCCTTGGTTGAGCAGTTCCGACGTGTTGAAGCTCTGCACGGAGAACCCGGTGGTGTAGGGGACGGAGACGCTGGTCACGGCATCGCGGGTGCGGCGGTCGTAGAGCTCGCCCTGCAGGCGCAGGCGGTCGTCCAGGAAGCCGATGTCGAGCGACACCTTCATGTCGCGCGTCTTTTCCCAGCGCAGGTTAGGATTCGGGGCGTTTTTCAGCCATCCGATGCGGTAGTAGTCATCATCAGTCCGGCGGAACGAGGTGGAATAGTCCATGACCAACTGCGGATAGACGGACTTGTTGATGTTGCCCGTGTAGCCGAAGGCCGTGCGCAGCGACAGGCTGCTGATGATGTGTTTGATGGGCTTCATGAACTTTTCTTGGTCGATGTTCCAGGCCAGTCCGATGGAGCCGGTGGGGTTGAACTGCTCGTCGCTGCCGAAGTTGTTCGACCCGTCCGTGCGCCCGGTGAAGCTGGCGATGTAGCGTTGCTTGAACACGTAGTCCAGCGAGAAGTAGAACGAGGCGAATGCATCTTCCACAATGCTCTGTCCCGAGAGGGCATCCATGATGGAACCGTAGCGCAGCATGTCGGCATATTCCAGTTGGGTGTCTTCGGGGAACACCGGCATGGCCGAGTTGCCGGACACGGGGTCGTAGCCATAACGTTTCTCGAAGATACTCTTGGAGTAGGAACTGCGGATTTCCGTGCCGGCCAAGGCACTGATGTAGTGGTCTTCGGCAAACGTGTTGGAGTAGTGGAACTGTCCGCGCAGGTTGTAGTTGGTGTTGTAGGCCGAGGTCTGCGTGATGGAGCTGTATGTCCGGTCGGATGCAATCTCGTTGGCATCGAAGGGGCGGTCTTGCCATGCGGCATAGGTGTCCTTGCCGTTGATGTTGTCGGATGTGTTCGTCACGTAGTTGTAGGAGGCCAGCCCCTCGAACGTCAGGTTGTCGATGATGCGCACCGACATGTTGGCGATTAACGAGGCGGAAAGGTTTTTGGCCACGTTCGAGGTCTCGTTGATTTCGCGGAAGATGTTGAACCCGTTTTCCGGCAGGCGTGCGGCCACCGAGCCGTTGGCATGCGCCAGGCTGTAATAGGTCTGGTCGGCGGAATAAGAACCGTCATCGTTGTATGGCCGTTCATACGGGTTGGCAAAATAGGCATAAGTGAACGGGTCGGTGTTCATCGATGGCGAATTGGATTCCTGCATGGAGAGGTCGGCGTTCAGTCCGATTTTCACTCTCCGGTTGGGTTTCATGTCCAATTTGATGCTCGCGTTGTAGCGTTCGTAGTCGGTCTTCTTCACCAGCCCGTTGTTCTTGGAGTAGCCCAGGGATACGTAGTAGGTACTCTTGTCCGAACCTCCGGACATGGACAGGTAGTGGTCGTGGGACACGGAGTTGCGGAACAGTTCCTCGAACCAGTCGGTTGAATGCTGCCCCAGACGGGCGATTTCCGCGTCTTGTTCGGCACGGCTCATGCCCGCGTATTTCCCGTAGCCCGAACGGATCATGCCCACCACGCCTACTACCGGGTAGTCCTCCCCGTTGGCGAACTTTTCGGCGGCAAATTCGTCCCACAGCTCTTGTTCCCATGCCAGTTTCTCGGATGAGTTCATCAGATTGGCATCGCGGGGAGGCGCGCTGACAACAGACACGTTGGCCGAGTAGTTGATGCTCATCTTCCCTTCCTTGCCCCGTTTGGTCGTCACCACGATGACACCTCCGGCAGCCCGCGAGCCGTAAATCGCGGCGGCTGAGGCATCTTTCAGGATGCTGATGGACTCTATGTCATGAGGGTTGATGCCTGCGATGCCGTTGGTGAAGATGTCGTTGAAGTCCCCGGCACGGATCTGTGCGCTGGAGATAGCCGGGATGTCGCGCTGCAAGGGCACTCCGTCAATCACCCACAGCGGGTCTGCGTTGCCCGTGATGGTGTTGGTGCCGCGGATACGGATTTTGGCAGTTTCTCCCGGACGGCCGGACAGGGCTTTGACATCCATGCCGGCGACTTTGCCCTGCATCAGCATGTCCAGGTTGGCCATGGGATTTCCTTTCAGGTCTTTGGAAGTCAATGTGGCGATGGAACCGGTCGTGCGGCGTTTCGTCGTGCGTTGGTAGCCGGTGACGACCACCTGGTCTAACTCCGCGTTCTCGTCTTCCAGCACGATTTTTCCGCTGACGGGCTTGGTCACGGTCATGTGGACGGGCTTCATGCCGACATACCGGACTTCGATTTCGGTGTTTTTGTCCACCCATAGCGACACGTGGCCGTCTATGTCGGACACCACGCCTTGTGCTTTGCCGGCGACTCTGACCGTGGCGCCGGGCAAAGGATTCTGTTCCGAGTCCACTATCGTCACTTTGACCAAGATGGCGGCATCGCCTTTCGGGCGTTGTTGGGCGTGCAGCCCCATGGCCAGGGCGCACATCATGCACAACAGGAATGTTCTCAAAAGTTTCATCGTTTTTGCAGCCTTTTTTATTTATGGTGAATAATGTCAATGTGCCTGGGCGACGGTTTCAGCAGGTTTTCCACGAAATAGTAGCGTATCAGGTTCGTGTAGTACGGAGAAGTAAGCCCGTGGTCTTTTCCCGGGAAGACGAACATGTCGAAACGTTTGCCCGCCTTGATCAGGGCGTCGGCCAGCCGGTAGGTGGACGAAGGCGGGACGTTTTTATCCACGTCTCCGGTGATGAGCAGCAGCTTGCCTTTCAGCTTGCCTGCCAGTTCGGCATTGGTGGGAATGCTTGCGGAGAACGTGGTTTTCCCGCTTGTGGAGTCGGTCTTTTCTTCCAGTCCGTGGAACGTTTCGCCCCACCATTGTATGTAGATGTTGTTGTCGTGGTTGCCCGAGGCGGCCACGCCCACTTTGTAGAAATCCGGATAAGTCAGCATGGCAGCCGCAGTTTGGAATCCACCTCCCGAGTGTCCGTAAATGCCCACGCGGTCGAGGTCGATGAAGGGATAGCGTTTGGCCAGTTCTTCTATGGTGTGCTTGTCGTCGGCCAGCGGGTAGTCGCGCAGGTTGCCGTAGCCATAACAATAGAAGTCGCGCCCGCGCCAAGGGGAACTGCCGCGTGAGGGCATGTTGATGACCACGAATCCCAGTTCGGCCAAGGATTGGTTGCCATTGTCGTCCAAGGCGAAAGAGCGCGGAATCTGGTCGATTTGCGGGCCGGGATAGACGTTGCTGATGATGGGGTATTTCTTTGTCGGGTCAAGGTTCGAGGGAGTGTACATCACCCCGTAGAGGTCGGTTTCCCCATCGGCGGCTTTCACGTTCACCAGCGTGGGGGCTTTCCAGCCTGCCCGTCGCAAAGGGGTGTCATCGGTGCGCTCCACTTCATGGCGGTTTTTCGGTTTTTCAATCGATAACACACTCACGACAGGCGGCATGTCCATCCGTGAATACTTGTCGATGGCATATTTCTTGTCTTCGGAGAGTGAAAGCTCGTGATTGCCGTCTCCCGGTGTGAGCAACACTTGCTTTTTCCCGTTCCATTTCGCCTTGTAATAAAAGGTGTAATAGGGATTGATACCTTTCTCCAAACCATATCCGGCAAAAATGATTTCACGTTTCACTGTATCGACGTGGACAATAGGGCCGGCTACCAAGCTGTCGCCTTGTGTGATGCGGTTCAACAGTTTCCCGTTTCTGTCATAGAGGTAGTAGTTCCCGCGTCCCGTGCATTCAGACCACCATATAAAGTATTTACCTTGCTCCACAATCTGGTAGTTGAATAGCGTCATGTTGAAATGCGGCTTGCACTCTTCCGAAATCAGTTCGGTGACGGTGCCTTCTTCCACGTTGATGCGGCAAAGGTCGGTCTTGTCGGCTTTCCGGTTTCGGCGCGTGATATACAAAGCCGTGGGAGACCGGAAAAAGTCCATCTTTACGGTTTGGTCAGGGTATTTCCCGATGGGGAGCATCCGTCCTTCGCCTTGGTCGGCATCATACCAATACAGGTGGTATTGTCGCACACAGCTGTCGCCCGGCATCGGCATTTTGAAGGTTTCCGTCGTGGGGCGCGACTTGCCCAGCGAATGGATGAGGCTCATCTCTTTCACTCCGCTCATGTCCTGCATCAGGTAAACGAACTTGTGCCCGAGCCAAAATCCGTTGGCGCAGGTCGTGGTGTCCGGGGTGTTGCGGTAGGTGTATGCCGCGTCCTCCTTGCCGTCGAAGGTGATTCTTTTGACGGTGCCCGTCCTGTTGTCGCGGACATACAGGTCGTGCCCGCATCCCAGCATGGTGAACAGGGAGTCTTTCGTGTGGTACGACTTGGGGAAGACAGGCGTCCCTTTGCGTTCTTCCTCGAACGGCGTTGTTTCCGACAGGATGCCGCTTTCCATGTCATACACCATGTTTTTGCCTTTCTTTTTCAAGTAGAAGCGGTCGAAGTCGCCGGGCTTGAAATGGAAACCATAGACATTGAGCTCTTCCGCATCCAATGTGTCTCCGGTGATTTGCAAGTATTGGCGCACGAACATGTCGTTGTCTTTGATCATTTCCTTCTTCTCGCCGTTTTCCGCATTGACCAGGTAGTAGCGGTTGGTTCCGTCGCGGTTGATGTCATAATAGAAGTGGTGGCTTCCTTTGATCCAATTGGGATAAAACAACAATCCTCTCAGATGTCGCGAGAGGGAGTCTTCGCAGGCTCTCTCGGCCGAATCCCAGTCCGCTTTTTGTGTGAGAGCGGGAAGTGGTGTCAGGCAGATTAAAATGCAGGTCAGTATTCGTTTCATTGATTATATTTTTTTGCCAGTTTGACAGCTTCCATCGCATCGATGATGCCACCGCTGGCGGACAGGCCGGGTGTTTTCATTGGACGTACGCTCTTGATCAGGATTTCTTTCACTTGTGCAGCTTTTAGTCGCGGGAAATAAGCACGGAGCATTGCCGCGATTCCTGTGACAACCGGGGCGGCCACGCTAGTGCCTTGCGAGGTTGCGTATTGGTCGCCGGGACAAACGGAGATGATGTCTTTTCCGGGAGCGAAAACATCCACTTCATGTTTCCCGTAATTGGAGAATGGGCAACAAATTCCGTCTTCATCCGAAGCCCCTACTTTTATCACATTCGGAAATGGTTTGCCTGTAGCGTCTTTTCCTGTGGGGAAACAAGTGACGGAGTCAAGGTTGAGATGGTCGTTGCCGGCAGCTTGGATAATCAGCACGTCTTTTTCGGCGGCATATCCGATAGCTTTGTTGACCATGTCTGCCTGTGGGGAAGTGTATTTCCCAAAACTCATGTTGATGATTTTGGCTCCGTTGTCCACGGCATACCGTATGGCGGTGGCAATGTCTTTGTCATATTCGTCTCCGTTGGGCAGGGCGCGGATGGCCATAATACGTGCGTCAGGAAAGATTCCTTTTGCATCGGGGTTGCCCGTTCCTTGTCCGGCGATGATGCCCGCGTTGAATGTGCCGTGCAGTGCATTTTCGGTTGTCAGGGTTGCGTTACCATAAAAACGGTCTTCGGGATTGTTCATGTCGTCGCCCATCAGCAGGCGTTTGTCTTGGTCGTGCTCTATGCCATAGATGCGTTTTTTCATCAGGTCGAACTCGTTGTCATGTTGCTCAAGCAGTTGGTTCCATAGTGAACCTTTCGGAGCTTGGTAAAGGTCAACGAGCAGTGTTTCGCACGCTTTGTTCCAACGTGCTTCATCGATAGGGATATACATTAGCCCGCTGATGGTCAGGGTGTCTTTCTGCAAATCGGGCATGGCTGCCAACACTGAGTCTATATACTGGTAAGCGTCATCTTTGATGCCTGTGTAGCCCACGAACTTGAGGTAGCTGTCGATGTTGGCTTTCTTGCGCATTTTCAGATAATAGGCATATTCTTCCTTGTCTTGTACTTGTGCCGGATCCAGGTTTTTGTATTTGGGATAAAGCCGTTTGAATTCCCGATATTCTTCCGTGCCGGCGTTGCCCATGTTGAACGTGCCGTCTTTTGTGCCCAGGAAGTTCCAACCGTGCAGGTCGTCCACGTATCCGTTTTGGTCGTTGTCCTTACCATCTGCAATTTCCTTTGGGTTGTTCCATAATGCGGGGCGGAGATCCGTGGCGGTTGTGTCAATCCCAGTGTCGATGAGGCCGACAATGACTGTTTCTGTGGCGGACTTTTGTCTTGCTTCTAGATATTGCAATGCTTCATCAGAGCGTGTGCCTTGTAACGAATCGTTGAATATCTTATGCCATCCGGCATGGCCGTTTCCGTCTTGTCCAAACGCAATGTTGGAAGAAACAAACAAGAGTAGGCCAATTCCAAATAAATAGCATTTTTTCATATTTCCTGTGTGATTAATGTGCGATTCTTCGCTAAATCCGCATTTTGGTTTGCAAAGTTACTACATTTTATTAAAAATCGTGTAACAAGGGAGGCCAAATTAGTAGGCGGGGGGATTTCTCCATGAAAAAAAGATGGATTTGTTTGGGTAATGGGCTGAAATATCGCTTTTTGCTCTTGCAAAGGTAAGGATGTGTGATGGAATGTGTGTCCCATGCATGAAAAGTCCTGAATTTCAGATTCTGAAATCAAGCTCTATTTCGATGCAACTCTATGGGCATGCTAAAAGAAAAGAGGCATATCCTGTAGGAAAAGGCAGGATATACCTCTTATGTAGGCTGTTTTGGTGAGATTACAATTTGTTACCCAACAAGTACCGTTCGGCTTCGATGGCAGCTTTGCATCCGCTTGCGGCGGCAGTGATGGCCTGGCGATAGTGCGGGTCTGCCACATCGCCTGCGGCAAACACGCCAGGGATACCCGTGCAAGGCGAAGCTCCTTCGGTAATGATGTAGCCAGTCTCATCGGTTTTGACCCACGGCTTGAATATCTCTGAATTGGGTTTGTGTCCGATGGCCAGGAAGAATCCGTCGATGGCCAGGTCGTAATGCTGTTCGTCGGCTTCGCCCTTTCGTTTCACCACGTGGACACCTTCCACGCCGTTTTCGCCATAGAGTCCTTCTGCGTTGTGTTCAAAGAGCACTTCGATTTTCGGGTTGTCCAACACACGTTCCTGCATGATTTTGGACGCGCGGAGGAAGGGCTTGCGTACCAGCAGATAGACTTTGGAGGCCAAACCGGCCAGGTAGGATGCTTCCTCGCAGGCTGTGTCGCCGCCGCCGACCACGGCCACCGTCTTTTTGCGGTAGAAGAATCCGTCGCAGGTGGCGCAGGCACTGACCCCCATGCCGGCATATTTCTTTTCGTCTTCCAGGCCGAGATATTTGGCCGTGGCTCCCGTGGCGATAATCACCGTGTCGGCTTCCACCGTGTTGCCATCGTCAAATGTGATTTTGTAGGGACGTTCGTCCAGGTCGGCTTTCACGGCGATGGCACTGCGTATGTCCGTGCCGAAGCGTTCAGCCTGCTTGCGCAGGTCTTCCATCAGGTCGGGGCCGGCCACTCCTTCCGGATAGCCGGGGAAATTCTCCACTTCAGTGGTGATTGTCAACTGTCCGCCAGGCTGTATGCCTTCGTACAACACGGGGGAAAGGTTTGCGCGGCCCGCATAGATGGCCGCCGTGTATCCGGCAGGGCCGGAACCGATAATCAAACAGCGTATATGTTCCATGTTTTTTTAAGTGGTATATAGTTTTTTTTTAGCACGGTGCTCATCTCAAGTCGATGATTTCGGCTTGGGGAAAGTCTTTCGGGTTAAATTCGAAGACCGCAGCCTTGAAGGACTGTCCGGTGTGGAACTGGTGGATGGCGATGCGCGTCCAGTTCCCGTTGTCGCGTTGTTGCATGCGGACACACATCGGGGCATATGTCCGTTGGTCGATGTCGAGGATGATGGTGCGCAGGCTTTTCCGTTTGTCTTTGGCGGTCAGTGTCACTTCGTAGCAGGGTTTTCCGCGCAGGGTGGTCTCCTTTATCGTGTAGTCATAGCCGTCTTTATACAAGTTGACGAAAGCATAGGGGTTCATGCTTTGCCGTTCTTCTGGCGTGGGGACGCTCACGTTTACCTCTTCATTGGCTTTCACGTAGCTCCACTGTGTCTCCCCGTTGTACCATGTAATCATGTCGGGGGTGGTCATTTGGAATTTCTCACCTTGGATGCACATCGTCCCCGACGCGCTGCCTTGCAGGTTGCCGCCAGAGAAGCTGTCGGCTTTGAAGTCGGCTTTCACGCCGCCTTTTCCGGTGATTTGGGCCGCTGTGGCATCCAGCACCTTCCGTGCGTCGCCATTCTGTTGGGCATGTCCGGCGGTGAGGTACAGGGAAAGTGCCATGAGGCATAGGATTTTTTTCATCATTATAGGCTTTTAGTTATTTGATTCCCATTTGGTCGAATCTCATTTGCAATGAGCTTTCGTCGGCGTAAAGCACTTCGCGCGGTTTGCTGCCCTGTGCCGCGCCCACGACACCGATTTTCTCCAGTTGGTCCATGATACGCCCGGCGCGGTTGTAGCCGATGGCAAACTTGCGTTGAATCATGGAGGTGGAGCCTTGTTGTGTGGCCACGACCAGCTGGGCGGCCTGGTGGAGCAGGGGGTCCCAGCTGCCGATGTCTGCAGTGTCGCCAATTCCGCCGCCTTCACCTTCCATTTCTACTTTGGGCAGTTCGAACGGGCCGAGGTAGCTCTGTTGTTGGGCGATATAATTGGTGATGCGTTCCACTTCCGGCGTATCGACGAAAGCGCATTGGACGCGCACCGGTTCGCTGCCGCTGAGGAACAACATGTCGCCGCGCCCGATGAGGCGGTTTGCGCCCGGCTGGTCCAAGATGGTGCGCGAGTCAATCATCGAGCTGACCTTGAATGCCATGCGGGCGGGGAAGTTCGCCTTGATGGTGCCGGTGATGATGTTGGTGGTGGGGCGTTGCGTGGCAATGATCATGTGGATGCCCACGGCGCGTGCCAACTGGGCGATGCGGGCGATGGGCAGTTCCACTTCCTTGCCCGCCGTCATGATGAGGTCGCCGAACTCGTCAATGACCACCACGATGTAGGGCATGAAGCGATGCCCGTTTTCCGGATTCAGTTGGCGGTTCTTGAATTTGGCGTTGTATTCCTTGATGTTGCGCACCCGTGCCTTTTTGAGCAGGTCGTAGCGCGTGTCCATTTCGGCGCATAGGCTTTTCAGTGTGGCCACCACCTTCTGCACGTCCGTGATAATAGGCTCGTCGTCCTCGTCCGCGATTTTGGCCAGGAAGTGGTTTTCGATGGGAGAGTAGATGCTGAACTCCACTTTTTTGGGATCGACCATGACGAATTTCAGTTCCGCCGGATGTTTCTTATATAATAAGGAAGTGATGATGGCGTTCAGGCCGACAGACTTACCTTGTCCCGTGGCACCGGCCACCAGCAGGTGGGGCATCTTGGCGAGGTCCACCATGAAGACTTCGTTTGTGATGGTCTTGCCCAGCGCGATGGGCAGTTCGTAGCTCGTTTCCCGGAACTTCCGGCTGTTCAGGATGCTTTCCATCGACACGATGCGCGGCTTGTCGTTGGGCACTTCGATGCCGATGGTGCCTTTGCCGGGAATCGGGGCGATGATGCGGATGCCCTTGGCACTGAGGCTTTGGGCGATGTCGTCTTCCAGGTTGCGGATGCGCGAGATGCGCACTCCCTGTGCCTGCGTGATTTCATAAAGCGTGACGGTAGGGCCGACCGTAGCGGTGATGGATACGATTTCCACGCCGAAGTTCCTGAGCACTTCGATGATCCTGTCTTTTTTCTGGTTCTGTTCCGTCATGTCGATGGGCATCGCGTCGTCGGTCCTCTTGTCCAGCAAATCCAGCGTAGGATAGTGGTAGTTTTCCAAGTCCAGCTTCGGGTCGTAGGGTTCCACGGCACCCTTTCCGTCTTTGTCGGCCACTTCTTCTTTTTTTGTTTCCACGATGTCTAGTTCCAGCTCCGGGCGTTCTGGGTCTCCGGCACGGCGGGCGGCGGCGTGGCCTTTGGGCTTTTCCTGTCCGTCGGGCGACGGGTTCACTTCGAGTTCAATGGTTTGTGCTTGTTCTTCCGTAGGTTCTTCTTCAAATGGGCCTGTATTGTCAGTGTCGTCTGTTCCGGTGTCTTGTGCTTCGGCGGTTTCAGGCATGTCTTCCGTTTTTTCTTTGGCGGGCATCTTCGACTTGATGTAATCCACCGGGTTCAGGAGCCGCCTGATCCACTGGATGGTTTCGTTGCTCACGTAGGCCAGGTAAGCTATGGCCACAAGGAGCAGGGTCATGAATGTACCGATGACGCCGATGCGCTGGTTGAGCCAATGGCAGATGAACATGCCGTGGTTTCCGCCGGGGTTGATGAAATTCCATCCTGTCAGGTTCTCGAACAGCTCTTGCAGGCAGAACGAGGCGGTGACGGAAATCCAGATGACCAATACGGTGCAGTGGAGGAACCACTTCCAAAGCCTTACCTTGTAGGCCCGCATCAGTTTCATCGCCGCGGCAATCAGGAATACCGGGATGATAAAGGCCGAGAAGCCAAAGCAATGGTTGATCCAAAAGTTTGCCCAATAGGCACCCACTGCACCCGCGTAGTTCGTGTACTCCCCTTCCATCGTGCCTTCCTCGATGAGGCATTGGTCGTCGGCACCGGTGAAAAGGTAGGAGGTGAATGAAAGCAGCGTGAACAGGGCCAGCACAAGCAGCAGGAGGCCGAAGAAGAAACGGAAGGTTTCCTTGCGTCCCACGGGTTCCTCGCCGGCATCCATGACATTCCCTTCCGCTTTTCCCACAGGTTTCTTCCCTTTTCCTGTTTTAATTTTATTGCCTAGTTTGGTGGTTTCTATTGCGGTCTTTTTCTTGCTCATCTTGGCTTTTCACTGTGAAAACGACTGCAAAAGTAAATGAAAAACCCCAATTTATCTAGTTTTTCGCTTAATTTTTCGTAACTTTGTGGTTTTTAAAAGTGAACGGATCGAGCGATGGAGGCAATCGGAAAGAAAGATGTGGTGTATTCCCGTGACACGATAGAGTTTGTCACGGTGGCGGCGGAGTTTTGTGCCTATCTGGAGCAGTCGGAGGGGCGCAAGCGCAAGGATTTCATCGGCACGGTGCTCAAAATATTGCCCTTGCTCTACCTGAAAGCTTCCTTGCTTCCTTTGGTGGAAGGGGCGGAAGACTTCTTGCCCGAGGCTTTCGTATCGGAACAAGACTATGAGTTCATGCGCCTGACGTTGGCCGGCATCATGGGAGACAAGGACGATTATTTGGATTTCTGTAACGACGAGGTGCGTTTCAGCGACGAGCCGGCCATGAAGGCTATTTCGGAGGATTTGGCAGACCTGTACCAGGCACTGAAGAACTTCGTGGAGACCTACCGTGTCGGGGTGGACGAAAACATGTATGAGGCTGTGGCAGAGGTGGGCTATTCTTTTTCCCTTTATTGGGGGCAAACGTTGGCCAACGCCTTACGTGCGCTCCACAGGGTCGCGTATGTCCCGCATCAGGACGATGAAGGGGAAGAATGTGGTTGTGAAGACGGATGGAATGATTGAAAGACGATGAAAACCATATATAATAAATTCGACAAGAAACTGATTCCGGCTTTGCCGCGTGCTTTGTTTGGAGGGCGCATCATTGTGATCCAGACGGAAGCAGAGGCCGACAAGGCCGTGAGCTATTTGATGGACAGCGCATTGGTTGGGGTGGACACTGAAACGCGTCCTTCTTTTCGTAAAGGGGCGGTCAACAAGGTGGCTCTTTTGCAGGTTTCCACGGACGACACTTGTTTCTTGTTCCGCCTGAACCGCATCGGAGTGCCCGACAGTGTGCGCCGTTTGTTGCAGGACGAGCGGGTGATGAAAGTGGGGCTTTCCCTGCGCGATGACTTTGCTTCGCTCCACAAGCGCGGCGCGTTTGAACCACATGCGTTCCTTGAACTCCAGGACTACGTGAAGGCTTTCGGCATTCAGGACATGAGTTTGCAGAAGCTTTATGCCAACATATTCGGACAGAAAATCAGCAAGGGGCAGCGACTGACCAACTGGGAGGCCGATGTGCTGACCGAAGGGCAAAAACTCTATGCGGCCACCGACGCGTGGGCCTGCATACGCCTCTATCGCGAACTGGAATCGTTGAAAGCCAACCATGGCTACACGCTCGCCGTCGTGCCCGAGCCGGGCGACGGGGCGGCGGCCGAGGCTTGAGGGAGTCTAATTTGGGTAAATGCAAACACATACCATCATGTATAAGGACTTATATTTGAAAAAGGGGAAGGAAGAGAGCTTGGAGCGCTTCCATCCTTGGATATTCTCAGGGGCCGTCCACCACGTGGAGGGCAACCCGGAGGAAGGCGAGGTCGTGCGGGTGCTCACAGCCGACGGGAGGTTCGTCGCCGTGGGCCATTGGCAGATTGGTTCCATCGCCGTCAGGGTATTGGATTTTGAAGACCGTGAGATTGATGCGGATTATTGGACGCGGCGGTTGGAAGTGGCTTACGGCCTGCGACGGAGTATCGGCGTGGCGGGACGCGAGGACAGTGACACCTACCGGTTGGTGCATGGCGAGGGCGACTGCTTGCCGGGATTAGTGGTGGACGTGTATGGGCACACGGCCGTGATGCAGGCTCACAGCGTGGGCATGCACCTCGCGCGGCATGAGATAGCCTCCGCTTTGGTGAAGGTGACGGGGGGAGAGGTGTTCAACGTGTATTACAAGAGCGAAACCACGTTGCCTTTCAAGGCGGATTTGGGACAAGAAAACGGGTTCATCGTGGGCGGCAGTACGGACAATGTGGCCACGGAGAACGGGCTGAAGTTCCACATTGACTGGCTGAAAGGCCAAAAGACGGGATTCTTTGTTGATCAGCGTGACAACCGTGCCCTGCTGGAACGTTATGCCCGTGGACGTAGCGTCCTGAACATGTTCTGCTACACCGGTGGTTTCAGTGTCTATGCCTTAAGGGGCGGGGCAGAGTTGGTGCATTCCGTGGACAGTTCGGCCAAGGCCGTGGACTTGACACGGGCTAATGTGGCACTGAATTTCCCCGGCGACACGCGGCATGAGGCTTATGCCGAGGATGCCTTCAAGTATCTGGATGCGATGGTGCAGCGTTATGACCTCATCGTTCTCGACCCTCCGGCTTTTGCCAAGCATCGCGACGCGCTCCGCCAAGCCTTGAAAGGATACACGCGGCTTAACGCCAAGGCATTTGAGAAAATCCGTCCCGGTGGCATCCTGTTCACGTTCAGTTGTTCGCAGGTGGTCACCAAAGACCAGTTCCGCATGGCTGTCTTCACGGCGGCCGCCCAAAGCAAACGTCGGGTGCGTATCCTTCATCAGTTGCATCAGCCTGCCGACCATCCCGTCAACATTTACCATCCCGAAGGCGAATATCTTAAAGGATTGGTGCTTTTTGTGGAATAAAAGCGGCAAAGTGATAAAACATGTTAAACACAGGCGGTTTTTTCCATGAAATGTTTGGAGATATATGGAAAACCTGTACCTTTGCACTGTGTTTTTCATGGTATTAGATTTAAGGTTAATGGAAGATTGGTTGTCGAGATGACAACCTTCTTTTTTTTAAAGAGGTGTGTCCGTGTGGATGCGCCTCTTTTAAATTTCCAAAAGATGCGGGTCAGTGGAAATGGGGGTCAGTCTGAAAAGGGGTCAGTCCGAAAAGCCGGTTGCAACCTTTCCTCCCGTTTTCAGTACTATGCGCACAATTTGGATAGTCTAAACAAGAAGAATGGAATGTCAGCCACTCCCCTGAACTGACTTCTGAAAGCCTTCACTTTGGCATTGAACGATTCCGCCCCGGCATTGGTTTGCCTGTTCACGAAAAAGTTAAGTATGGTATCATGGTGATTTACGAAAGTGTCAATGACGGTCTGAAAGGCATTTCCAGCCAACTTTTCAACTTCATTGAACCATCTTGCCAGTTTGAGGGGGCGGTTTCTTGAATTGAAATTTCATAGTCTTGCTGCTTTACATGTCTTCCATCGTGAGGCAAACGGCATCAATGACATAATTTGCCAATACTTTCGTTTTTAACATTTTCACTTTCTCCGCGAACTCATCGGGCTTGAAATTCTTCCGTTGCCTTTTCACTTCGGCTACCACAGCGGACTTATTATCCGCCTTTATTCCGACAATGTCTATTTCGCAGGCTTCTTTTCCTTTTTTGGCTTGCCACCACGAACCGATGTTGATGTATTCTCCGCTTTCTGCCATCTTCTGTCGGAAATAGATTTCCAGCACCAATCCCGAATAGGTAGGATAATCCGCCTTTATTAGTTCACCGAGTACCGCATAGTTTGCAAGCTCCACCAAAGACCTGTATTTTATAAAATATCTGAACCAAAACCGAAGAAAAAGGTCAGCAATCTCAAAGCGTACCGTTTGTGTACCTTCCTTAGCAAAGATGGGTCGTTTCTTGGCTATCAGTTCATAATCCTCCTCCAGTCTTCTGATATGGCCTGCTATATTGGTTTCGCCCATACTTTTCCCCAATTCTGACAACGTATTCCTTCCGCAGGCTATATCTGCCAACACGGCAAAATAGTTACCGTATTTCCTTCCGAATTCTTGTATCAACAGTGCATTCCCTTCATCAAGGAATGGAGAATCGGGCTGCACCATATAGTCTATCATTACCTCTACGTCCGTACACCTGTTTTGCATGAATAAATCCACATATTTTGGTACGCCGCCTGTAAACGTGTAGAGAGCCAGCAAATCCTCTTTCGTGTAATCCGGCTTGTGGTCAGCCAACACCTCCTTCAACACATCCGTTGTAAAAGGTTTCAATTTTATGATACTGTCGCAACGGCCGTAAAGAGGCTCCCGTGCATCTTGGAAAATGCGCGTCATCAGCGTATATACCGACCCGCTTGCCACAAAAAACACGTGAGTGGAATCTTTGTAACGGTCCCAAATATCTTGTATCTTACTATATAGCGTGGGATTGATGTAGAAAAACTCTTGGAACTCGTCTATCACGAGATTGAACTTTTCCGTACGGCCTGCCCGCATCAGCATCTCAAAAACATCGGCAAATGATTCGATATTGCCCGGCACAAATACATTTTTCAGCGTTTCATTGATTACCTTGGCAAAGCCATTACATAGCATAGCCTCATTGCCACGGCTTACAAACAAATAGACCATCGTGGTGCCTTCACAGCTTTTCCTTATCAGCATAGTCTTTCCTATGCGCCTTCTGCCTGTCAACACCGTCATTTGTGAATGGTCACTAAAGGCTATTTCGCGCCTCCGCTCCAACTGCGCCAATTCCGCTTTTCTATCGTAAAATCTCATAATTCCGACTTTCGTGCCCTGCGTTCAACATTAAGATGAAAATATACGGTCATATAATATACCGTGGTATATTTTTGGCAAATATACGGATTCAGCCGCAACAAAGCAAACGTGAGGTCTTCTTTTTCTATTATAAAAAAGTATTCAGATTCAGAGCTCCATGTTGGTATTTCAGGTACTTCATCATTTATGTTATTTTTAGCCCTCAATATGTTTCCCGTCTCGCTGGAATCAGTTATTTTTGCATTTACGACAGTTCTTTTTTAGCTGTTTTCAATTTTGAAAAGCAATTGTCCTTTGGAGTGTTAACTTGAAATCGTATGCAAAAATGGGTAATGAATATATTAAGGATGTCCGCAGTTTGATAATTACGGATTATCGCGACAGGTTTTGTGGCTTGGTGGATGCTGTGTCTTTTAGTAATATGGTGGAAGAATACATCCTTGCCCCGCAGGGGATAGTTAAGCTTGATTATGACGATATATCAGCTTTACTTCGTGACAATATGGAAATCGATGCCATTGTAGTGGAAGTAGGACAGAAAAGAAAGAGGTTGCAATGGGAAAAAGCCATTGGGAAAATGGAAAAAGCGCATCCAGGACGGGAAATGAACGAACTTTTATTCCAATGGCTTATTCCCGAAGGGATAACGATGGAAGAGATTGACTTCGCAGATGGGGCTAATGTCATACCGGAAGGCTTGAAAATCAAATGGGGGCTTTCTTTAGATAAAGCTGACAATCCGCGGTTGAGCTGGTTTCTCGTGGCGGGATTTAAGTAGAAGGTCGTGGTGACGATGCCAATCCTTCATTTTTTACCAGACTTTAATCGAATCGCTTATGATAAGCACGACATTCAACCGCTACATCTGGCTGGTGAATACCTTGATTCAAGCCGGACGACTTACCTTCGAAGAGATAAGCCGCAAGTGGGAACGCTCTTCGCTGGGTGAAGGGAAACCTTTGCCCCTGCGAACCTTCCATGACCACCGCAAAGCCGTGGAAGAATTGTTCCAAATCAATATCGAGTGTGACAATTCCGACGGGCATAAGTATTACATCGAAGACTTATCCTCCCTACGCGAAGACAAGACGCGCCAATGGTTGCTCAACTCATTCAGTACAGCCAATCTCATAACCGAAGGCAAACAAATGAAAGACCGCATCTTGCTCGAAGAAATTCCCGAAGGCACGGAATACCTTCAAACCCTTATCGAAGCAATGAAGCAAAACCGAATCGTGGAAATAATTTACCAGCCTTTCTACGAAGCCGAAAGCACCCTTTATCACGTATGCCCCTATTGCTTAAAGGTATACAGACAAAGGTGGTACATATTGGGACATTGCGAGGAATTGAAAGGCATCCGCCATTTTTCTCTCGACCGCATACAACATGTAGACATTACGGAAACCCGGTTCGATTATCCTTCCAGCTTCTCGCCCGAAGCATATTATAAAGATTCTATCGGCATTTGGGTGAACGAGGAAATCAAACCCGAAAAGGTAATCATCCGTGCCTACGGTACGCAAAGCAAATACCTGCGCACCTTGCCCTTGCATCATTCGCAAAAAGAAACTTATACCTCTGATGAGTATTGCGATTTTGAATATCAACTATGTGTCACTCAGAATCTTATCAGCGAATTATTGGCTAAAGGCAAGACCATTCAGGTTATGGAACCTGAAAGCTTGAGATTAGAAATGAAGAAGTGTTTATACTATATGTTTAACTTTTATAAATTATGAGATTATGGCTAGAAAATTAAGTGAAGAATTCATCAACGAATTAAAAGAAGGAAAATTTCGACCTGTCTTACAAG
>CALUFQ010000022.1 GCA_944319925.1 uncultured Paraprevotella sp. | reverse complement strand
TGGATCTCAAATCTGTCGCAGCATATCAGCGGGGTAGCATGAAACCGTTTCCCCACTGAATTTCTACTGACCCGTTTTATCTTGTTTTTCCGGGCGGATACGAAAAAAGCCGGGGAGGAAGGTTGACCCTTTCTCCCCGGCTTTCGTCTTTAATCTAATTATGTGAATCAGTTGAGTGTGTGCTACTTTTGTTTTGGCTTTGGTCCTTTCCGCTTTTTAGCAGGTCGCGTTGCGGCTCATCGGATCCGCGCCAAACCACATGGATGTGCTCGACATGAAAAAGTCTTTGTTCAACTTGGACTCCTTGTGCATGCTGGTCAATGCCACTACTGCGAAAAGTACCATAAGCACTGTTGCCATAAGTATTACGGCAAACAGCATAATACTTGTTGTCATCATCATCTTTTTACCTTTTAATTAAACAATCTTTTTTACCTTTCAAAACCTCTACCTAAGGAGGATGTTTTTTTATCTTTATTCTTCAGTCTGTTTGTCTTTTGACACTGCAAAGTTATAGCCAAAAACAGCTTTTTGCAAGCCTTCCTGCCCGAAACTTGCGGATAAGGGTGCAATAATTGACGTAAATCAAGAAATTGACCTGAATCTGTTGCTTTATGGTTTCAAAACGGGGATAATGAAGGAAAAAACTGACATAATGGCATATTTCAACCCGGGCGTTTCGAGTCAGCGCACTTTGTTGCGGTGGAAATGCGGGCCGACGTAGAGGTTGAAAAATACCATGGACACCACGCACAGGATGCTGCCAAAGAGGTAAACTGCATCGAAAGCAAAGTGTTCGGCGATGTATCCGCCAGTGGAGATGCCCAGCCCTATGCCGATGTCCCACGAGGTCAGGTAAGTGCTGGTGGCCGTGCCGCGCTGGTTGTTGGGCGCGAGGTTGACGTAGAGCGTGTTGTAGGCCGGGAACATCACGCCGAAGCCTACGCCGAGCATGAAGGGCACGAGGTAGAACGCGAAGACGCACCAAGCGTGGCTGTAGCCGACAAGCGTGGAGCAGCACGAGAGGAGGAAGAACGCCGCGATGACCACGTAGAAGCCGTAGGAGATGATTTGGGTGATGTAGCCTCGGTCCACGTATTTTCCGGCGAAGATGCGGCTCACCCCCATGCCTACGGCCATCAGGGTGAAAAAGAATCCGGTGGGCACGTCCAAGCCGATTTCGCGGGCATAGACGGCCACGTAGTTGGTCGTGGCCCCGTAGGGGATGGACAGGAGGAGCAGGGCGATGCCGGCGGGTATGCCCTTCAGCAGGATGAAGCGGTCGAGCGAGACGGGAGGCCGTTTGACCGTTGTTTTGCGCGGTGCCTTGACGCACAAGGCGCAAAGGAAACCGAGGAAACAGGTCAGCAGGCCGATGCTGAAGATGTGTCCGTAGCTCAGGTGGGAGTCATGGAGAAACAGCCCCGTCATGGGGCCGATGCTCATGGCGATGTTGTTCGTCAGCCCGTAGTAGCCGAGGGCTTCGCCGCGCCGGCTGGAGGGGGTGATGTCTATGACCAGTGTATTGCCGCCTACGGTAACCGTGCCGAAGGCGATGCCGTGCAACATGCGCAGCATGATGAACACGGCGAGCAGCCCGGCCAGGACATAGCCCAAGAATATGGCCGTGAAGAGGAAGTAGGCCGCTATATATATAGGTTTACGCGCGAAGCCGTCGTAGAGGTAGCCCATGAAAGGGCGGGTGCAAAGGGCCGACACGGTGTAGCAACTCAAGATGGTGCCGATGGCCGCCTCGCCGCACGAGAAAGTTTCTTTCAGGTAAAATGGCAAAACAGGAACAAGCAGCCAAAATCCAAAATAGAGTAGGAAATTGGCTGCCAGTATGCAAACGAAACTGCGTGTGACCAGTTTGGGTTCCACCATTAGTTGGCGGATTTGAATTCTTCCAAAAAGCGCAAGTCGTTTTCCGAGAACATGCGCAGGTCTTTGACTTTATACTTCAAATTGGTGATGCGTTCGATGCCCATGCCGAACGCGTAGCCGGTATAAATTTTGCTGTCGATGCCGTTGGCGTCAAGCACGGCAGGGTCCACCATGCCGCAACCGAGGATTTCCACCCATCCCGTGTGTTTGCAGAACGAGCAGCCCTTTCCGCCGCAGATGTCGCAGCTGATGTCCATTTCAGCCGATGGTTCCGTGAACGGGAAATAAGAGGGGCGGAGGCGTATCTTGGTCTCTTTGCCGAACATCTCCTGCGCGAAGAGGAGCAACACTTGCTTCAGGTCGGTGAACGAGACGTTGCGGTCAACGTAAAGACCCTCCACCTGGTGGAAGAAACAATGGGCGCGCGCCGAGATGGCTTCGTTGCGGTACACCCGTCCTGGGCAAATCACGCGGATGGGCGGCTGTTGGCGTTCCATGACGCGGGCTTGTACGGACGAGGTGTGCGAGCGGAGCACGATGTCGGGATGGGCTTCCACGAAGAATGTGTCCTGCATGTCTCGCGCCGGATGGTCGTCTGCGAAATTCATTGAGGAATACACGTGCCAATCGTCTTCCACCTCGGGGCCTTCGGCGAGCGTGAATCCCAAGCGCGAGAAGATATCCACGATTTCATTCTTGACGATGGTGAGCGGATGGCGTGTGCCCAGCGCGATGGGGTAAGCCGTGCGCGTCAGGTCGAGGTCGTCGGCCAAATGGTCTTGTGCGCAGGCGGCTTCCTTCAGTGCATTGATTTTCTCTTGGGCTTTGTCCTTCAGCTCGTTCAGCTTCATGCCTACTTCCTTCTTTTGGCCGGCCGGCACATTCCTGAAATCGGCCATCAGGTCGTTGATGATGCCTTTTTTACCCAAGTATTTGATGCGCAGTGCTTCCGCTTCCTTGGCGTCGGCAGCCTGCAATGTTTCCACTTCTTTTAGCAGTTCTTCTATTTTGTCTATCATACCTAGAAAGTTTGTTCTCTAAAAAAACCTTGCAAAGGTAATCATTTATCCTCAAAACTTTGTGTGATTTATGGATAAAAGTTGTACTTTTGCATGTTTTTAAAAGGATTATGTCCCGCGTTAGTATGAGGAGAATTTTTGTGTGGTGCATGTTGCTGGGTGCCATGCTGGCTTCCTGCGACCGCAAGAGGGTGGTTTCCGAAGTGGACTATTCAGTGGAGGATGTTTCGGATTCGGTGGATGAGGCATCATCCGACTCCTTGTTGCTATTTTCAGAACCCGAATCCGAAGAAGAGGATTTGCCAGCCAATGCCGACGAGCTTTTCGATGATTTCATCTTTGAATTTTCCCGTTTGCGCAAATTTCAAGCCAGCCGGGTGGAGTTTCCATTGCCCTTGGTGGAGCATGGCGATACGGTTTGGTTGGCCAAGGAGGATTGGAAACACGAGAACCTGTTTGCGCATTACGACTACTATACCGTGTTTTTCAACAATGAGGAGCAGATGGAGTTGGAGAAAAGCACCGATTTGGAACATGTGGATGTGGAATGGATAGACATGGGAAAACACAAATTCAAGACTTTCCATTTCGAGCGTCGGCAAGGGGAATGGATGTTGGTGGAAGAAAGTTTGCAGCCGCTTGAGGAGTCTCCATTGGCCGATTTCATGGATTTTTATGCGCGTTTTGTCACGGATGCCGATTTCCAGCTGCGGAGCGTGGCCGACCCCTTGCGTTACGTCACAGCCGACCCGGATGATGATTTCAGCATGATAGAAGGGACTTTGGACCATGAGCAATGGGACGCATTCAAGCCCCAGTTGCCTTCGGGGAGGCTTACCAATATTCGTTACGGTCAGACTTATGATGCTCCAAGGCGTATGATATTGGTCAAGCAGGGAATTTCGAACGGCTTGATGGATATCTTGACATTCCGTAAGCGGGGGAAGGATTGGAAACTGGTGTCGTATGAGAATTGAGGAGAGGCGCAATGAGAGAAGAGGCAGATTATTTTTTGCATAATACGTTCGGCATCAAGGCTAAGGCCCGCCATTTCGTGGAGTATGAATCAGTGGAAGAGTTGCAGGCAGTGGTGCGGTGTGGGAAGCGGGCGGAAGAGATGCTGCACGTGGGGGCTGGGAGCAATTTGTTGTTTCTTTCCGACGTCGATGGGCTGGTGCTTCATTCCGCTATCCGTAGCATTGAGGCGGACGAACGCGAGGGCGGTGTCGTCAGTCTTCGTGTGGGGGCCGGTGTCGTGTGGGATGATTTGGTGGCGCATTGTGTGGCGAACGGCTGGCACGGCTTGGAGAATCTTTCTTTGATTCCGGGTGAGGTCGGTGCTGCCGCGGTGCAGAACATCGGCGCATACGGTGTTGAGGCGAAGGATGTGGTTACGGCGGTGGAAACTGTGGATTTGCGCGATGGCTCGGTGCATGTGTTTGATGCGCCGGAATGTGGCTACGGCTATCGGAAAAGTGTTTTCAAGGGGGATTTGCGCGGGAGATGTGCCGTGACATATGTGCACATGATGCTTTCGCGCCGTTTTGCGCCCGATTTGGAATATGGCGGAGTGCGCGATGCCCTTCGTGCGGCGGGGGTGGAGCTGGCCTGCGTGTCGCCCCGTCAACTTCGTGAAGCCATCATTGCCATCCGCCGTGCCAAGTTGCCCGATCCTGCGGTGAAGGGAAATGCCGGGAGCTTTTTCATGAATCCCGTAGTGGAACGGGGCGTGTATGAGCGCATCCGGGCCGGATATCCTGCAGCGCCCTGTTATGAGGCGGGCGAGGGGAAGGTGAAAATCCCGGCAGGATGGCTCATTGAGCAATGCGGGTGGAAAGGCCGCGCACTGGGGTGTGCGGCCGTACACGATAAACAGGCTTTGGTGCTGGTGAACCTTGGCGGCGCCACGGGACAGGACATTTTGCGGCTTTGTAATGCCGTGCGGGCGGATGTGCTGGCCAAGTTTGGTGTTGAACTTCGTCCGGAGGTGAATATAATAGGAGGGACAGCATGAAAATCACTTTTTTGGGTACGGGGACAAGCACGGGGGTGCCGCAAATCGGATGCAGCTGCAAGGTGTGCCGGAGCGCAGACCCGCGCGACAAGCGGTTGCGCACGTCTTTGCTGGTGGAGACGGGGGATACGCGGATTCTGTTGGACTGCGGCCCTGATTTCCGACAACAGATATTGCCCTGTGATTTCCGCCGCATTGACGCGGTGCTGCTCACTCATGAGCATTATGACCACGTGGGTGGCATTGACGACCTGCGCCCTTTCGGATTGTTTGGCGACGTGGATCTTTATGCTTTGCCACGCACGGGCGACCAGTTGCGCCAGAGTCTGCCTTACTGTTTCGTGGAGCACAAGTATCCCGGTGTGCCCATGTTGCGGCTTCATGCCGCACGGCCGCATGAGATGTTTCGGGTCAAGGATGTCCGCGTCATTCCTGTCGAGGTCATGCACGCGCGGTTGCCCATCTTGGGTTTCCGGGTGAACAACATGGCTTATATCACGGACATGAAGACCATAGCCGATGCGGAACTGGAATACCTGTGCGGTTTGGACTTGTTGGTTGTGAACGGTTTGCGCCATGAACCCCACTTTTCCCATCAGACGATAAAGGATGCCTGCGCGTTTGCCCGTCGTCTTGGTGTGCCCCGGACTTACTTAGTCCACATGAGCCACCACATCGATTTGCATGCTGTGGAGGAAACACATTTGCCCGAAGGCGTGTTCTTGTCCTACGACGGTTTGGTGGTGGAAGTATAGCGTTTCCTGGGACAGTTTCTAAACTTTTGGATTTTGCAAATGGGAAAACACTTCCACCTCGTAGGGAGGTGGCCCGAAGGGCCGGAGGGAGGTCATGCACGTGAGTAACTTTTTCTCTCCTCTTTTTCCGACCCATTTATGTCGTCCGTGGATGCGTCCGGGGTTGTTCCCATGGGCGTGAGACTCCCTCCGCTCCTTCGGGGCTCGTCCCCCTGCAAGGTGGGACAGTTCTTTCCGGCCGGCTTTGACTGCCGACATTCAGGGCCTGTAGAAACAGAAACTCTGCGCCACCCAATTGCCTCTATTCATTTTTCCATTAGTGTTAAATCCATCCCCAGAATGCGAACTGTTCCTTGATTTTCCGCTGACCCGGAGTTGTGCCTCCTTTAGTACTTTGTTTGTTTAAGGAAGCGTCGGCAGAAAAGGACTCCGGCCAACGTCAGTGCCACGGGATAGGCCATCCAGATGCCGGCGGGGCCGATGTGGCAGGTGAACCCCAGCACATAGCTCAGTGGCAGTGACACCACGATGTAGCAGATGAAGGCGTAGCGCATCAAGGGGCGCACGTCGGCTATGCCGCGCAAGGCGTTGGCGAAGTTGGTCTGCAGCCCGTCGCCAAGCTGGTAGAGCACGAAAGGGATGACTAGGCTGACCACGATGCGGCGTATTTCCATGTCGTCGGTGAAGAAGGAGCAGATTTCATGGATGAATGTGCTGATGAGAGTGGCCAGCGTGATGCCTACGGCCAATATCAGCAAGTAGCCGGTGAAGGCGCAGCGGCGCACATTGCGGAGGTCGCCCACGCCATGGAAATGGCTGACCCTGACGGCCACGGCTGCCCCGATGCCATAATATATCATGAAACAGGTGGAGCCGATGTTGGTCATGACTTGGTGTGCGGCCAGCGGGGCGGCCCCCAACCATCCCTGCATCACGGCGCAGAGCGAGAAGGTGGCCGTTTCCATGCCCATCTGCAAGCCCAGCGGCCAACCCAACTTGTTGAGCATACGCCATCCGGTCGCGCCCCGGCGGCGGAAGCCTTCCCTGTACTTCCGATAGGTCGGCTTGGAAACGAATATGCCATAAATTACGGCCAGCATGAGGACGCGGGAAAGGGTGGTGGAGATGCCGGCCCCGAACAGGCCGAGCACGGGGAATGGCCCTACGCCGTAGATGAGCAGCCAGTTGCCCACGATGTTGAACACGTTGGCACCTATCATGATCCACATCGGAGTTTGCGTGTTTCCGATGCCGTCGAAGAACTGTTTGAAGGCGTTGAAGAGCGACTGGATGGGGATGGAGGCCAGCACGATGAGATAATATGGGCGTATTTCGGGCAGGAGTTCTTCGGGTTGTCCCATGCGGTCGAGGAAGAAATAAAGCGTTCCCATCAGCAGGAACAACCCCATGCCCAATGACCCGTTGACAAGCACTCCCGCGCGGAGCGTCTCGCCGGCTTTCTCAAATTCGTTCCGGGCGTGCAGCGGGCCTACGACCGGGGTGAGGGCATAGGAATAGCCGAGGGCGAAAATCAGGACGAGCGTCATGACGTTGTTGACGAATCCGGCCGCGGCCAACGAGTGCGCGCTGAAGTGTCCTACCATGATGGTGTCGGCCAGCCCTTGGATGATGGTGCCGAGCTGTCCGATGATGATGGGGATGCCCAAAGTGGTCAGGGCGCGGACATGCCGTCCGTAGGAAATAGATGCGCCGCCCTGGCGCATGTCATAAGAATAGTCCATACTTTTTTCACGTTCAGAATGCTTTGCGGTAGAAACGGGAGCGGGGATTGGTGTGATATTCTATCCATGAACGGATGGCCCATAAGGGGACTGATAATTCATGCCACAGGAAAGACAAGGTGAACTTCCGTTCACCGACGGCTTGTGCGGAACGGTTGAACCACAGTGTTTTGCAGACAGAAAGGAAAATAAAGGCCAAGGCCACGGTGGCTGTGCCAATCCATTCTTTTTGCCATACGCTCCATCCTGTGGCCACGATTGTTGCGAGATAGTACAGTAACATGAGCGTTTGGCACAGGTTATACATTGTGCGGTAACCGAATGTGCGGGCAAAGTGGCGGCGTGTTTCCAAGTATTCTGCCCGCTCGATCCGCCATCCTTTAGAGGATGTCTTTTCCGTATAAGTGATTTTGGCTTCCGGAGTGATGGCCACTTCCGTGTTGTCTTTCCGGCTGTGGCGATTGACCAGTATTTCCATGGCACCTCCCTGCAGGTTCACGTCTTCTGCAAATCCCTTGTGGCTCATGAAGAAGCTTTTCCGGTAGGCCACATTACCCGGGGTGCAACGGTATGCCCGGTGGCGGGTCGCCCATGGCAGGTATTGTGCCTGATGGAAAAGGTTGTAAAAGATGATTTTGCGCGAGACCAGCCCTTTCGCCTGTTGGCGGTTGGCGTATCCCAATACGATTTGTGTGTCTTGATGGAAATGTTTTGCCATGGCGGCAATCCATTTGGGGGAATCCGGGCGGCAACCCGCTTCGGTCAGCAACATCCAGTCGTGATTTGCCGATTTTGCGCCCACGGTGAGAGCCAGCCGTTCGTGGCTTACGTAGCGTGACCCGGGAGGGATGAATGTGTGATACAAATGGGGGTATTCCGTTTCCAAGGCTTTCAAGAGGTCTTCCGTTTCATCCGTGGATGCGTCGTTGACGACAATGACTTCATAATTCCCGTAATCTTGTTCCAAGATGGCGGGAAGGTTGCGGCGCAGGGCTTCGGCTTCGTTGCATGCCGGAATGATGACCGACACAGGTGGCTCTTCCTGCTTCGGGTCGTCGGGCTGTTGCATGGCTTTTTGCTTCTTCGACAATCTGGCCATCGCACTGTATGTGCGCACGGAAAAGAAATGTGCCGCCCACGCCAGCGCGAAACCGGCGTAGGCAGCATAAGGCAAGCACAAATCTGTCATGGATTGAATCATCCTGCAAAATCTTCAGTCACGTATCCTTTGGGAAGTTCGCGGCAATTGTACGACGAGGCCATGATTTCGCCGTATGCCCCGGCGGAACGCAGGGCGAGGAAGTCGCCCCGGTGGCAACGGTTCAGGTCGAAAGCTTTTACGAACACATCGCTTGACTCGCAGATGGGACCTACCACATCGTAGGTCTCCTTCGTTTCCTCACTGCTCAGGTTCTCGATATAATGGAAAGCCTGGTACAACGCCGGACGGATGAGGTCGGTCATGCCGGCATCCACGATGGCAAATTGCTTGTAAGTGGCCTGTTTGACGTAGAGCACACGGGTAATCAGGCTGCCGCATTGTCCCACCACGGCGCGTCCCAATTCAAAGTGCAGCTGTTGCCCGGGGCGCAGGTTGAGATGCTTGCGGTAAGTCTGGAAATAGTCTGCGAAGTTGGGCACCGGCACCTCGTTGGGGTGCTGGTAGTCGATGCCAAGTCCGCCGCCCACGTTGATGTTTTCCACCTTGATGTGGTGGCGTTCCAATTGGGCTTGCAGCTCGTTGACGCGGTTGCATAAAGCCACGAAATCGCCCATTTCCAGGATTTGGGAGCCGATGTGGAAATGCAGTCCGGTGAATTTCACGTGTTCCAGCGTGGCTGCGATTTCGATGACCTTTTCCATGTCGGCCATGGCGATGCCGAATTTGTTTTCGGCCAGTCCGGTGGTGATGTTGGCGTGGGTGTGTGCCCCCACGTCGGGATTGATGCGAAAAGACACACGTGCCGTTTTTCCTTTTTCGCCCGCCAACTGGTCTATGATTTCCAATTCAGGAATGCTTTCGACGTTGAAACAGAAAATGTCCGCGTCCAAGGCCAGATTGATTTCCCAATCGCTTTTGCCGACTCCGGCAAACACGATTTTACTGGCCGGGAAGCCGGCTTCGAGCGCGGCTTTGATTTCGCCGCCGCTCACGCAGTCGGCGCCGAATCCCGCTGCGCTGATAAGGCGCAGCACTTTGGGATTGGCATTGGCTTTCACTGCATAGTGGAGATGATAGTTGTCGTTTTTCTTTAGCTCGGCTTTGATGGCCTCCAGCGTTTTCCGCAGCAATGCCGTGTCGTAGTAGTAGAACGGAGTCTTAACCGTTCTGAACTTTTCAAGCGGGAATAAACCTTTCATCTGTTGGCTGGTTTAAGCATTGAAAAGCGTGTCGCTGAATGCCTGCAATGCGCGTTTCTTGTCAGCTTCCTTGACCAGGAACGAAATGTTGTGGCTGCTTCCGCCGTAGGAAATCATCTGCACCGGAATCTCCTTCAGGGCTTGTGCCGCGAGGCTTTCGAAGCCGACGTTCTCCCAGTTGAGGTCGCCCACTACACAAATGATGCACATGTCCTCATGTACGGTTACCGTGCCGTATTTCATCAGGTCGGCGATGATGTCTTTCAGGTACGACGTGTTGTCAATGGTCACTGAAACGCCTACTTCCGAGGTGCTCACCATGTCGATGCTCGTCTTGTAACTTTCAAAGATTTCAAACACTTTGCGCAAGAAACCATAGGCGAGCAGCATGCGGCTCGACTGGATTTGGATGGATGTGATATGGTCTTTGGCTGCCACGGCCTTGATTTTGCCATGTTGTATCTCGTTGTTGATAATGGTGCCGGGTGCCGACGGGTCCATGGTGTTCAGCAGTCGCACGGGGACACCGGCGAATTTGGCCGGCTGGATGCAGGTGGGGTGCAGGATTTTTGCGCCGAAATAGGCAAGTTCCGCCGCTTCTTCGAAGTGGAGCTGGCGTACGGGTTCCGTGTGGTTTACCACGCGCGGGTCGTTGTTGTGCATGCCGTCGATGTCGGTCCAGATTTGGATTTCCTCGCTCATCAGTGCCGCGCCGATAAGGCAGGCGGTGTAGTCCGAGCCGCCGCGCAACAGGTTATCTACTTCTCCGTATGCGTTGCGGCAGATGAAGCCTTGCGTAATGTAGATGTCATAGTCCGGATGGGCTTTGAGCTGTTCGCCGATTTTTTCTTTAATGTAGTTCAAGTCGGGTTCCGCGTTTTTGTCGGTACGCATGAAATCCAACGCAGACAAGAGGATGACCTTCACGCCGCATTCCTTCAAGTAGTTGGTCACCATGTTCGTGCTGATGATTTCTCCTTGTGCCAAGATAATCTTTTCTTCGAACGAAGTGAAGAGGATTTTGGTGAAACTACGCAGGTAGTCGAATTCTTCTTTCAAGAAGTCCAGCGTTTTTTGCTTGTATTCTTCTGTGGCGTAGAGTTCTTCCACGTGCTGCTGGTATTTCCGTTCCAGCTGTTTGATGACGTTGTTCGCGCCTTCCGGGTTCTTTTTGTACAGGTAGTCCGAGATTTCCACCAATGTATTGGTTGTTCCGGACATGGCCGAAAGCACGACCATGTTGGGAAGGCCGTCTTTCGTAATCAGGCGGCATACGTCTTTCATCCTTTGTGCGGACCCTACGGAGGTGCCGCCGAATTTCATTACTTTCATATCAGTCGTTTTTTAATTGTTTTCGTTTTCTTCGATGCTTTTTGATTCTATTTCCTGCGGGACGGCGGCCAAACCGTATGCGTCGGTACATTCCTGAAGCCGTCCGTCACCGCAGCGATATACGACACCCGGGAATTCCGGTATCAGGCTTTCGTCATGTGTGCTCATCACCACGGTGGTGCCAGCCTTGCAGATGCCATGTAACAACGCGGCTGTGCGTCGGCTGTTTTCCCGGTCCAGGTTCCCGGTGGCTTCGTCGGCCAAGATGATGTCGGGATGGTTCAGGATGGCCCGCGCGATGCACACGCATTGTTGTTCTCCGCCCGAAAGCTGGTAGGGCATTTTGTCGAGTTTGTCTGTCATCCCGACTTGTTCCAACACTTCCGCGATGCGTTTTTCCCTTTCTTTCCGTTTTTTCCAACCGGTAGCCCTGAGCACGAAATCCAAGTTGCCATGCACGTCGCGGTCGTTCAGCAGTTGGAAGTCCTGGAACACGATGCCCAATTGTTTCCGCAAGGCCGGGATTTGTTTCCGCTTGATTTTCGTCATTTCATAGTCAAGCACCTTGGCACTTCCCGTGCGCACGTCCAGTTCGCCATAGAAAGTCTTCAGCAGGGAACTTTTTCCTGTGCCTACTTTCCCCACGAGATAGACTAGTTCGCCGGCATCGGCTTGGAAACACACATCGGCGAGAATGGGGTGTCCTTCCTGTATGATGTCCACGTGTTGGTAATCGATGCGCATGTCTCAGTCCTTTCCGGATTTTAGTGTTTCTTCCAGCCCGGTTTGTGGCGTGCCTGCAATTCTGCAGCCAGCTGTTCAATCCGCAGTCCTTTCGAGGTGAGCAACACGATGAGGTGATAGAGCATGTCCGAACCTTCATAGATGAGGCGTTCGTCCGTGCCGTTCACAGCTTCGATGACAGCCTCAAGGGCTTCTTCGCCCACCTTTTGTGCCATGCGGTTGATACCGTCGCGGAACAGGCTTGTAGTGTAGGAGCCTTCGGGCATTTCTTTGTGGCGTGTTTCGATGAAGTCCTGCAGTTCGCTCAGGAAAGCCAATGGATTGGCCGTGTTCTTTTCGCCCCAGCAGGTGTCCGTTCCGGTGTGGCATACAGGGCCTTCCGGATGGACATGTATGAGCAGCGTGTCGTTGTCACAGTCGTTTTTGATGGATACCACGTGCAGGAAGTTCCCGCTGGTTTCGCCTTTCGTCCAAAGGCGGCCTTTCGAGCGGCTGTAGAAGGTCACCGTTCCCGTGGCCACGGTTTTGTCGTATGCTTCCTTGTTCATGAAGCCCAGCATCAGGACGTTCTTTGTCGTCGCGTCTTGGATGATGGCAGGCACGAGGCCGCCCATTTTCTCGAAATCTATTTCCATATATATGATAAGGTGTTAAATCTGTGGGTTTATATTCTGACGTTCACGCCTTCTGCCTTGAGCCAGGCTTTCAGTTCTGGAATGTGTATTTCTCCGAAGTGGAACACGCTGGCCGCCAATGCCGCATCGCTTTTTCCCTCCAGGAATGCGTCGCGGAAATGTTCCTTGCGTCCCGCGCCGCCTGAGGCGATGACCGGGATGGTCAGTTCATCGGCGAGGCGGGCCAGGGCTTCGTTGGCATAACCTTCTTTCACGCCATCGTGGTCCATGGAGGTGAAGAGGATTTCGCCCGCCCCCCGGTCGCAGGCTTCTTTGGCCCAGTCGAACAGGTTGCGTTCGGTGCGGATACGTCCGCCGTTCAGATAACAGAACCACCCTTCTTCCGTTTCTTTCGCGTCAATGGCCACCACGCACACTTGCGAGCCGAAGTGGCGTGTGATGTCGTCAATGAGTTGCGGGCGGCGGATAGCCGCCGAGTTGACGCTCACCTTGTCGGCTCCTGCATTCAAGAGCTGTTCCACGTCGGACAGTTCGCCGATGCCTCCGCCCACGGTGAAAGGTATGGAAATTTCCGCAGCCACGCGGCGCACCATTTCGGTGAATGTTTTACGCCCCTCGTGGCTGGCCGTGATGTCCAGATAGACCAGTTCGTCGGCACCTTGGTCACTATATGCTTTTCCCAGTTCCACCGGGTCGCCCGCCTGGCGCAGATTCACGAAATTCGTGCCCTTCACGGTTTGTCCGTTCTTCACGTCAAGGCAGGGGATGATGCGTTTTGCCAATGCCATGGTGTTTGTCGTTTTTTTTATTGTTTGTTTTCCGCCCATGCGGAAAGTTCCTTCAATGAAATCTTGCCTTCGTAGATGGCTTTGCCGAAAACCACGGCGGGGATGCCTGCCTCGTCCAGCGCGATGATGTCTGGCATGCCGCTCACGCCGCCGCTGGCAATCAGCTTGCAGTCGGGAAATGCCGCCATGATTTCCTGGTAGAGAGGGGTGGCGGGGCCTTGCAGCATGCCGTCCTTGCTGATGTCGGTGCACAGCACGTGGCGCACCCCTTCTTTCAGGTAGCGGGACAGGAACGGCAACAGTTCCTCCCGGCTTTCCTCTTTCCATCCGTTGATGGATATCAGCCCGTTTTTCACGTCGGCGCCCAAGATGAGGCGGGCGGCCCCGTATTTTTGAAGCCATTCGAGAAAAAGCTCAGGTTGCGTGGCCGCCACACTGCCCACCGTGACGAGTGCGGCACCGTTTTCGAATGCGATGCGGAGGTCTTCGCCGCTCTTGATGCCGCCGCCGAAGTCAATTGTCAAGCCGGGAGCAGAAGCGGCGATGCGTTCCAGTACCCGATAGTTGACGATGTGCTTGGAACGTGCCCCGTCGAGATCCACGATGTGCAGCCGTTTGAAACCGTAGCTCTCAAATTCGCGGGCCACGGCTACGGGGTCTTCGTTATAGATTTTCCGGGTGGCATAGTCGCCTTTGGTCAGGCGCACACACTTTCCGTCTATCAGGTCGATGGCCGGTATCAGTTCTATCATACTGTGAGGTCTAAGAAGTTCTTTAATATGCGTTCGCCCACGCTTCCGCTTTTTTCCGGATGGAATTGCGTGGCATAGAAATTGTCCTTGTGGAGAGCCGCGCTAAACGGTACGACATATTCGGTCACGGCTGCGGTGCAGGGATTGACCGGCACATAGTAACTGTGTACGAAATAGACGAACTCATCCTGCCCAAAGCCTTTGAATAGCGCGCTGTGCGTTTCCGAAAGAGTATTCCAGCCCATGTGCGGCACTTTGTCCTCATGGCGCGTGGGGCTGAATCTTTTCACTTCGGCATCAAAGATGCCCAGGCAGTCCGTGTCGCTTTCTTCCGAGTGGCGGCACAGGAGTTGCTGGCCCACGCAAATGCCCAGCACGGGTTGTTTCAAGTCGCGTATCAGTTGGTCAAGCTTGTGTTCGCGCAGGTAGGCCATGGTGCTTCCGGCTTCTCCTTGTCCGGGGAAAAGCACACGGTCGGCCTTGCCCAGCTTTTCCGCGTCGTCCGTGAGCTCCGGTTCGATACCTAGCCTTTTCAGGGCGTTGACCACGGAATAGATGTTTCCCGCGTTATATTTTACGATGGCTACGTTCATCAGTATTTATTGTTCTTTTAATTGTCCGCAAATATACTAAAATTCGCCGGAATACGGACTGTTTTGTGCCGAAAAACGGTTTGGCTTACATTTCGTCGCCCGTTTGCAGCGAATCCGTACTATTTGTTCTTTTTCAGGAAAAGGCTGTCGGTAATCACGCCGGGCAGTTCTTCCGCGTAATGCGTCACCATCACCATCGTCTTGTTCCGTCGTTGGCAGAAGGCCGAGATGATTTCGCGCGTCAGCTGGCGGTTGTAGTCGTCTAGTCCGTGTAGCGGTTCGTCCAGAATCAATAGCTCGGGGTCTTTCACGAAAGCCCGTGCCAGCAGGCAGAGGCGTTGTTCGCCGCTGGACATTTTCAGGAAGGTGCGGTCTTTGAGGTGGGCGATGCCGAAGATGTCCATCCACCATTCGCACACCGCTTTCTGTTCCGGTTTGGGACGCACGTAGAGCCCCACGGAGTCGTTGAGCCCGCTGGCCACGATGTCAATGGCGGGGAGGTCTTTCAGGTAGGCCCGGTGCATTTCGGGGCTGACGTAGCCGATATGGCGTTTGATTTCCCAAATGCTTTCCCCCGTTCCGCGCTTGCGTCCGAACAGTTCGATGTCGCATGCATAACTTTGCGGATTGTCGGCACACACGAGGCTTAGCAGGGTGGACTTGCCGGCTCCGTTTTCGCCGCCGAGTGCCCATTTTTCGTTTTGTCTCACCGTCCAGTCCAATTCTTTCAGAATCGTGCGTTGTCCGTAGCGGATGCTGACTTTGTTGAATTTCAGCATGCAGCCATCCGGGTCTGTCGTGTTCATGAGGTCGGTCTTTTCCGGCAGGTCGAGGATGCGTTTTAGTTTTTCTTCGCCCAGCACCGGTGTGGAGGGGGTGTGCCGTTGTGCCTGATAGTCCTTGCGGGTCAGTTTCGGCAGCACGTCCAAGTTTTCTACGGGGATGACGTGCGTGATGAAGTCGGGGATGTCGTCGGTTTTCGACAACACGAGCACCACCTGCAAGTCGGTTTCTTCTATCAACACGCGCAGCAATTCGGCCAGTTGGCCGCGTGTCTGCGCGTCCAGCCCGATGAAAGGGTTGTCCATGATGAGCATGCGCGGCCCCGAAAGAAGTGTCTTGGTGAGTTGGAATTTCCGGAGCTCGCCGCTGGACAGGAGGATGATGTATTTGTCGAGCAAGGCAGAGAGATGGAACATGTCGTAGAGTTTTTTCCGCAACATGGTGCGGCGTTCGTGCGACCGGCGTTTTTCTTCTTCCGTCATGCCGTATCCCGTGCCGTTTTCGGCAGCGGCGAAGGCTTCGTCGAGCATGTCGCCCACGGTGGGCGTGTTCTCGTCAATGTCGTGTTGGTTCCAGCGTTGCTGGTAGTAGTAGCTGCTGTCGTTGTCGCCATACGAGTCGCGGAAGGTGATGTATTTGATGTTGTCGCTCACCAGCTTCATCGGCGAGGGCGAAAAGTCATAGTGTACTTCGTTCATCAGCAACGGGTAGCGGCCCGTGATGATGTCCACCAGGCGCGATTTCCCGCTTCCGTTCCGTCCCACGATGGCTACTTGCTCGCCTGCGGCGATGGCCAAGTTGACCGGATGTTTCATTCGGTAAAGCGGATGGCGGGTCACGCCGTCCTTGATTTCTACGATGTTCTGCATATTGTGTTTTCGTTTGTGTCTGTCTATCCTTTTACTTTTTCCGGATGCTTCCGGATGAAGTCCTTCCACCCATGGTAGGGTTGCGTTGTGGCCGGGCGGTCCATTTGCAGGAAGTGGCAGTAGGCGGCCGCCAGCCCGTCCGTGGCATCCATGTAGGGTAGCATGTCTTCCTCCCGGATATGGAGCATGCGGGTCAGCATGTCGGCTACTTGCTCCTTGCTGGCCTGTCCGTTGCCGGTGATGGCCATTTTGATTTTGAGCGGTGCGTATTCGGTGATGGGGATGTCGCGGTGTATGGCTGCGGCGATGGCCACGCCTTGTGCGCGCCCCAGTTTCAGCATGCTCTGCACGTTCTTGCCAAAGAAGGGGGCTTCGATGGCCATTTCGTCGGGCAGGTAAGCTTCGATGATGCCCGTCACCCGTTCGAAGATGCGTCCCAGCTTCAGGTAGGGCGTGGCATACTTGCGCAAGTCAATGACCCCCATGGTTTCCATTGTTGCCTTGTTACTTGCCACGCGCAACACGCCGTACCCCATGAGGTTCGTGCCGGGGTCGATGCCGAGGATGATTTTTTCCGTGTCCCTTTTGTCCGGCATGCGTCAGTCTCCCTCAATGACTTCCATGAGCGTGGTGAAACCGGCCACTTTGTCTTTGAACACTTTCTGCATTTCTTCGTGCAGAGCTTCCCCTTTCGCCACGTACCATTGGTGGAGCTTGGCCGAGTCATCCACTTCGAACTGCAACGAGAAGCATTCGGAGTCTTCATCGTGGTGGGACAGGATGCGGCACAGCCTTGGCTTGCCCAGCAGGCCCGATGCCACGGCTTCGGGGATGTAGGCTTGGTGTATCCAAATGACGAAATTGCGGGCGTCGTTGAAGCCCACGTGGTAGGTCGTATTGTAGATTAGCATGCTCTTCTTTCTTTTTTCGACGGGCAAAGTTACGAAAAAGGCGGCTGATGTGCTAATAAATCCTATTTTTTCCGGTGAAAGCCACAATCTTTTAAAGATACGGCCTAAATTTGCAGTAATTTTAATAAGGAGATAATGACATGAAAAAGCTTTTGGCAATGTCTCTCTTCTGTTTTCTTGGCTTAGCTTCGTTGTCGGCTCAGGATGCCGGGGCGGGTCGAAAGGACGCGAAAGAGGCGAGCATCGTGTTTGACAAGACAACGCAGGATTTGGGCACTTTCTCGGAAGACAATCCGGTCGTGAAGTGTACGTTCACGTTCACCAACAAGGGCGATGCCCCGCTGGTCATCCACCAGGCCATCGCGTCGTGCGGGTGCACGGTGCCTACTTACACGCGGATGCCCGTGAAGCCGGGAGAGAAGGGGAAGTTGGACGTGACGTATAACGGGGCAGGAAAGTTCCCGGGGCATTTCAAGAAGAGCATTACGGTGCGCACGAATGCCAAGGAACCGATGGTAAAGCTTTACATCACCGGGACAATGACCGAATCAAAGAAAGACAAGAAATAAATGAAGGGAAACGTCAGTATCGTCTTTTTCGACATCGACGGGACATTGGTGTCGTTCAAGACGCACCGCATCCCGCAATCCACACTTGATGCCGTGGCTGCCGTGCGCAGCCGTGGCATCAAAGTTTATATAGCTACCGGCCGCCCCTTGCCTTTTATCGACAATTTGGGAAGGTTGGAATACGATGGCATGGTGACGGTGACCGGGGCGCATTGTTTCACGCGTGGCGGGAAGGTGATTTATCATCATCCGGTGCCGGCGGAAGACGTGGAACGGGTTGTGGCCTACCTCGAAGACGGACGGGATGCCTATCCCGTGATTTTTGTGTGTGAGGAAGACATGTTTGTCACGGAAGTGAATGCCGATGTAGAAGAAATTGCCCGGTTATTGGATATCCGGATGCCGCAGATATGTCCTGCATCCTATGCGCGGGGGAAAAATGTGCTGCAACTCATTTCGTTTTTCGGGGTCGATCGCGAGCCGGACATGATGTCGCGGCTCATGCCTGGTTGCGTGTCCATGCGCTGGCATCCTTTGTTCACTGATGTCATAGCGGGAGGGGTGAGCAAGAGCGTGGGTATCGACCATGTGCTGGCTTACGAAGGGATTCCTTTGGCGGAGGCCATGGCCATCGGCGACGGGGGAAACGACGTGGCCATGGTGAAACATGTGCCTTACGGTGTGGCCATGGGAAATGCCTGCGACGCGCTGAAAGCCGTGGCGGCTTACGTCACGGATTCGGTGGACGACGACGGTGTGGCGAAGGCTTTGCGCCATTTCGGGCTGATAGGATAGTTGTTGGGGGATGGGGGGCTGAAAATGCCTGCGGTTGTTTTTTGCTCCGTGAGCCGGAAAGTTTATCTTTAGTCTAAAGGTACTTATCTGCAGGTTAGAGATATACCGATTTCAATATGGAACATTTGGAAACGCAGGAATACGATTGTCTCGCTGTGTCTGACGTATATTACAAGAATGGAAAAGGGGAGTTCTGGCACAAACAAAGCCTATAGAGTGTTTCCTTTTCCAAAAAATTAATTTCCTGTTTGTCAGAACTATAAAATCCATTCTAAAATATTCAAGAAAAAAATGAGTTCAATTGCTTGCTCAATTCAAAAAAATGCCGTACCTTTGCACCTGTCAAAAGAAAAGGCAGGAAGGTTAAGTAACTAAGTTGTTGATTCTTAGTTATGGCAAACATGGGACGAGTTCCCGCTTCCGTAGAATGGCATCTTCGTCTAGCGGCTAGGACACATGCCTCTCACGCATGTAACACGGGTTCGATTCCCGTAGATGCTACAAATAAAAATGAAGCGGTTACAAATAGGAGTAACCGCTTTTTTGTTGTCCAGCACGACATTCTTTAGCCGATGCAAATCCGTACACGAGTCGGTAGAAATGTGGGGGCAGCCCGCATTCTTGGGGCAGTAGAAATTCGGTGGGGATAATACGGGTCAGTGGAAAATCAAAATCATCGAGAGTCTTCCGAGGGTGTATCAGCGGAGGAGTTTTTTCTCCGCATGGGCAAGTGACGGGAAGCTGTGCATTTGATTACAAACGAATATTCGTCAGTTGTTAAATCCCCAAGATTAGGAACAGTTCCGAAATGTTCCTCCCCTGCGCACATTCTTCCATTGACAGAATGATACATTCGGGTGCGCGTTGACAATTTGTTCATTTTCGCCTTCTGAGATTCGCGTATCCGGCCGCCGGGCCGGGATGGCGCGGAAAGAACGCAGCCACACGCGCCATGCGGAAATCAAAATGTCGCGGAATCCCCTCAAAACCTGCCTTTTTGACGGGACACGGGACACTCCCGGCGCAGAAGTCCGGCTGGCGGGAAAGCCCGCCGGGGGATTCCGCCGACAAAATGACACGGGAAGCGTGTCCGGGAAAAAGTTCCAACGGGAAAGAAAAACGCCCCCGGAGCCGCCGCAAAAAAGTTTCCGTACCGGGATTTTTTCGTCCGAGCCCCGAAATAAAAATTCCGAGCCCCGAAAAAAGAATTCCGGGGCTCGGAATTTCGCGTTCCGGCCCCGAAATTTCCCGCCAGACCGTCCAAAAAGTAAATTGCTCTGACAAAATCTTGCACAGAAGCCCCGTTTTGTGCAAAAAAATCGCGCAAAAATCCGCTATTTGAACCGGATTGCGTAAAAGTCTCGTCACGGAAATTGCCCAAAACGGAACAATTTGTCTGTTTTCACATGTATTTCATGACATCCTGTTTTTGGGTCGGTCGAAATCTGATAGGGAGTTGATAAACTCTGCACGGGGTCGCAACGCCCCTTTTGTTCACCATGCGCGGCCATAATGGCCGTTTTGTTCGCCATGCGGAGGGTCGTCATGACCCTTTTGTTTTTCATGCGGATGGCAAAACTGTCCCGCCTCGCAGTGGGACGAGCCCCGAAGGGGCGGAGGGAAGCTCACGCCCATGGGAACACCCCGGAGGCATCCCCGGACAACATAAACGAGTCGGAAAAAGAGAGAAAAGTTACTCTTGTGCATGGGAACCCCCTCCGGCCTTACGGGCCACCTCCCCTACAAGGCGGAGGTGTTTTGTCTCCGGACGGACAAACTCTTTGTTGCGATGGATTTCAAATCTGTCGCAGCATATCAGCGGGGAAGCATGAAAACGTTCTTCCCCACTGAATTGCGACTACGCCGATTTAGCGTGTTTATTTGTTCATTTTCGCCAAAAAAACGAGAATTCCTAAAATGAACCCGCTTATGATTGGGATCAATGAAACCCACCCAAGCGATGCGCATATTATGATGCAGAGGATTATTAATGCGATTGTAGGCATGTTGTTTTTTTTTGTGGCATGGGCTTTCGCCCCGCCTGGTTGAACGTAAAAATGTCTTGGGAATATATCGGGCCATTTAATTGAGGCTGCCATCAATCATATTTGCCATTTTTCCTGTCGTACATTTCTATGCGGGCGGCACTTGCACCAGAATGCATGTCTATATTACCGCAATCTTGTACATTTCCTTTTTCCGCATACACTTCCGCTTAATGATTGGCACTTTCAACTCATTAAAGGAATTCAACAAGGGAGGCTTGTTGACATTGTCATTGAAATATGTGTTGTAATTCATGTTGTATGGCAGTTTTTCATGTGCCTCATGGTTGTTCGGCGTTTTTTGTTGTTTATTCCGGGCGAAAATACAAAATGTTGTTGTGATTCGCAAATATTGGGGCAGTAGAAATATAACGGAGAACGGTTTCATGCTTTCTCCGCTGATACGCTGCGAGTAATTCGTCGCAAATGGGGTGCGGATTTCCGAATCCGCAAGCCCGCAAGGGCTTTCTGAAAACATATACGAGAGGCATATATTATGGGCGGACAAAAATGGTTTGCGAGAAATCTTCCTGCTTGCCGGGGAAGGAAAAGTTATGCCCACGACGTGGTTTGTACAGTCCGCGTCGTGGGCATAAGAATTTCGAAGGAGAAAAGAATGTTTCCCGCCCCGGCATCCACTTTCCCGAGGTGTGCTATTTTGTGGCAGTATAACCTTCTGCTTGTAACAAAGCAATAATCTTTTCTTTCCGTTCCCCTTGGATGAGGATTTCTCCATCTTTCACTGTGCCCCCCGTACCGCACTTGGCTTTCAGCAACCGGCCCAGTTCTTTCAGGTCGGCTTCTTGCCCGACAAATCCCTTGACGACCGTGACGGTTTTCCCGCCCCGGTTTTTGCGTTCGATGGCCACGCGCAGTTTCTGCGAAGCATTGGGTAAAGTTTCTGCTTCTTCAGGTGTGCCGTTGTCAAATGCGAAATCGGGATTGGTGGAATACACCATTCCCAATCTCGATTTCCAATCGTTGCCTTTCCCAGCCACGTGTCAGTCCTCCATGAGCTTGCGGTAGCGGATGCGTTTTGGTTCTTCCAGCCCGAGGCGTTTCATCTTGTCGGCTTCATATTCCGAATAGCTGCCTTCGTAGAAGAACACGTTGCCATCGCCCTCGAATGCCAGGATGTGGGTGCAGATGCGGTCCAGGAACCAACGGTCGTGGCTGATGACTACGGCACATCCGGCAAATTCCTCAAGGCCTTCCTCCAATGCCCGCAGGGTGTTCACGTCGATGTCGTTCGTGGGTTCGTCAAGAAGCAGCACGTTGCCTTCCTCCTTCAATGCCATGGCCAGGTGGAGGCGGTTGCGTTCACCGCCGGAAAGTACCCCGCATTTCTTTTCCTGGTCGGCACCGGTGAAGTTGAAACGGCTCAAGTAGGCACGTACGTTAATGTCGCGGTTGCCCATGCGCATCAGTTCGTTGCCGCCGCTAATGACTTCATACACGCTTTTTCCGGGCGCGATGTCTTTGTGCGTTTGGTCCACGTAAGCCAGTTTCACGGTTTCTCCGACTTCAAAAGAGCCTCCATCCGGTTGTTCCAATCCCATAATCAGGCGGAACAAGGTGGTTTTTCCCGCGCCATTGGGGCCGATGACACCCACAATGCCATTGGGCGGGAGCATGAAGTTGAGGTCGTTGAACAAGACTTTCTCTCCGAAAGCTTTCTGCACGTGGATGGCTTCGATGACCTTGTTGCCGAGACGCGGGCCGTTGGGGATGAAGATTTCCAACTTCTCTTCCTTTTCTTTTTGGTCTTCGTTGAGCAATTTGTCGTAGGAGTTCAGACGGGCCTTGCCCTTGGCATGGCGGGCTTTGGGTGCCATGCGCACCCATTCCAGTTCGCGTTCCAAGGTTTTCCGGCGTTTGCTGGCCGTCTTTTCTTCCTGTGCCATGCGCTGGGTCTTTTGCTCCAGCCATGAAGAATAGTTGCCTTTCCAGGGAATGCCTTCCCCGCGGTCTAGTTCCAAGATCCATCCGGCCACGTCGTCGAGGAAGTAACGGTCGTGGGTCACGGCAATCACCGTGCCTTCATACTGGTTCAGATGCTGTTCCAGCCAGTCAATGCTTTCCGCGTCCAAATGGTTGGTCGGTTCATCGAGCAACAACACGTCCGGTTTCTGCAACAACAGGCGGCAAAGAGCCACACGGCGGCGTTCACCTCCCGAAAGGTTTTCAACCAGCTGTTCGGCGGGCGGGCATCGCAAGGCGTCCATGGCGCGTTCCAGCTTGCTGTCCAGATTCCATGCATCCGTGGCGTCAATGATGTCCTGCAACTCTCCTTGGCGGGCAAAAAGCGCGTTCATCTTGTCTTCGTTTTCATAATATTCCGGAAGTCCGAACTTTTGGTTGATTTCTTCATATTCGGCCAAAGCATCCACGATGGGCTGTACTCCCTCCATGACCACTTCCTTCACGGTCTTGGAGTTGTCTAACTGTGGTTCCTGCGGTAGGTAGCCCACACTGTAGCCGGGAGAGAACACCACTTGTCCTTGGAAATCTTTATCCAGTCCGGCAATGATTTTCATCAGGGTGGATTTTCCCGCCCCGTTCAGGCCGATGATGCCGATCTTAGCCCCGTAGAAGAAGCTCAGGTAGATGTCTTTCAGCACTTGTTTGTTGGTCTGGCGGATGGTTTTGCTCACGCCGACCATGGAGAAAATGATTTTTTTGTCGTCCACTGTTGCCATTGTCCTATTTGTTTTTATGGGGTTAAAGAATAAGTCCGATGGAAAGCAATAGGGCAAAAAGGAACATGTTACGTGCCGTTTCGCCCAGTGCCTTATTGAGGTCTTTGCCACGTTTGAGCCGCACGATATGCCGCCAGGTGGAGAAATGCGGCACGAGGTAGCACGCCGGGAGGAGTGCGGCCGCAGGTTCGTTGGCGAACCACGAGGCTTGGCAAAGTATCACGGCACAGATGCCCAGCCAAAGATAAAGCTGTTCCGAAGCCTTCTCACCGATGCGCACCACCAGCGTGATTTTCCCGCCTTCGCGATCGTTGTCCCTGTCCCTATAGTTGTTTACAACTAGCAAACAATCAATGACCAATCCGCAGGATAGGGATAAAATCCATACGAGGGGGGCGACGGTGCCGGCCTGCAGGTAGTATGTGGCACAAACGGGTACCAGCCCGAAAAAGACGAGCACGAGAAGGTCGCCCAACCCAAGGCGCGCCATGCAAGTGGTGTAGAGGAAACAGAACACCACGCAGCATATTCCAAGGATAATCATCGTCCAGCCACCGTAATAAACCAAAGGCAACCCCGTGATACAGGATAATAGAGTGGTGGCGACAATGCCTTTTTGCATGGCCGGCAGGGTAATCCAACCTTCGGCACAAGCCCGTTTCGGGCCGAGACGCTTTTCATCGTCCAGTCCCTTGCGGAAATCAAAGTAATCGTTGATGAAATTGGCGTCTATCTGCATCAAGAAAGCGAATAAGAAGCACAACACCGCTGGAATCAGTTGAAAATATCCGTCGGAAAAGGCCGAAGCCACACCCACCATCACCGGAACTGCGGCTCCGGTCAGGGTCTTAGGACGCGCGGCCAACAACCATGCGCGCGGTGAATTGGGATGAACAATCGTATTCGTCATTTTGTTTGTCATTCAATATCAATAAAGAGCTATGCGCAGAAAACTTCGGTCATCAAAAGAACGGTTGCCTTTGGCTAGTCCTTTGGTGGAGGGATATTTCCCGATGCAAAGCGGGTCTTCTTCCAATAAATGCGCCAATTCGTGTTCTGAATCCATCAATGTGTCACACAACACGGGGTAACCGTCCGAGGCCAACACCAACTCTTGGGTGTTGCGTGGAATGGGAAGCACCAATACTTTGGACGCATTCACAGGGAAGCCGTCAAGGACAGCGTAGCCGAATGGTCCCGCTTCATCGGAGTTCTGAAACGCACATTGGTCTTTCAAATACGGCCAAATCCATTCGCGCGCCAAGTCGCGGGTCTGCAATTCGACGATGGAATGGCCTTTTTGCAGCAAATAGCGCATGGCATCAGCACGGACTGTGGCCAGCACGGCATCGACCCTTTTGGGGTTCGTATGGGTAATCCCGTTGAAACGGCACAAACAGTCTCCTATCATCCACACTTCGTGTTTCCTGGCGGAGTAAACCGCCATGCTTGCTGTCAGCCGATTTTCCGCATACATGCCGGCTTCTTCGCATAATCCGTTTTTTTCATAGAAATTGCGGATGCTTGTCGTGAGTTTGGCTAGGGCATGCGACATCTCATCCTCCGGAGAAAGCACATTGAGGACAGCATCGGCAAGGATTTCCATTGCCATCCGTCCTGTGGTTTTTCCGTTGAAACGCAGCTGTCCTTTGCTGGTTGATCCGTCGATGACGGCGGCAAAATCAGCGTTAGCCACGATTGCGTCTTCGCACATTTGGTCTTTCTCCGGATGAATCTCCGGGTTTTTGCCCATTTGAAATTGTTCGATGAGCGCGAAAGCCCCTTCCTGACGTGTCGCTTTTTCCGTATCTATCATGTTGTGAATCTGTTCTATTGACTTTTTTCCACGGACATCCTTTTCCAAAAAGTTTTTCCGCCAAGTCCGTCCGGCCGATGCGTTTGAGTTCTGCTTTGATTTTTTGCTGTTCTTCGGGCTTATACCAGAAGAAGAACATCCGTTGTGCCAGTTTTTCTTGCGGCGACCGTGCGCTATATACCGGCTTCAGCGTGTAAGGATGATAGCCTGTGGCCCATGTTTCGGTACTGACGGTCATCGGAGTGGGAGTAAAGTCTTGCACCTGTTCCAAGTGGAAGTCCATGGCGCATGTCAGCACGGCCAACTCGGCCATGTCTTCTTCCGTACACCCGGGGTGGCTGCTGATGAAATAAGGAATGATTTGCTGGCGCAGCCCTGCATCGCGGTTGATGCGCTCGAAAATCTCCTTGAATAACTCGAATTGCCGGAATGGCGGTTTGCGCATCAGGAAGAGGACTTTGTCCGATGTGTGTTCCGGTGCGACTTTTAGCCGCCCGCTTACGTGCCGTGTGATAAGTTCGCGGGTGTATTCGGCATTATGCAGGTTGACTTGTTCGTCTTTGGTGTCGTGCAGGAGAAGGTCGTAGCGCACCCCGCTTCCGATGTAACTCCGCTTGATGCCCGGTATGGAGTCCACAGCTTGGTAGAGCGCGGTCAAAGCCCGGTGGTCTGTGTCCAGATTCGGGCAGATTTCGGGGTGTATGCATGATGGACGCTTACATTTTTCGCAGGCTTTCAGGTTTTTACCTTTCATGCCGTACATGTTGGCCGAAGGGCCTCCCAAGTCGGACAAATTTCCCTTGAAACCGGGCATTTTGGTGATTTGCTCCACTTCTTTCAGTATGCTTTCCTTGCTGCGGCTTACGATGAACTTTCCTTGATGGGCAGAAATGGTGCAAAACGCGCATCCTCCGAAGCACCCCCGGTGCAAATTCACGGAAAATTTTATCATTTCGTAAGCTGGTATTCGCTTGCCCTTATATTTCGGGTGGGGTAAACGTGTGTAGGGGAGGTCGAAAGAATGGTCGATTTCCTTTTGTGTCATAGGCGGATATGGCGGATTGACCACCACATAACGTCCTTCCGTCTGTTGGATAATGCGGTTGGCATGAAGCCTATTGCTCTCTTCTTCGATGTGGCGGAAATTTTCGGCTTGCGCTTTCATGTCTTTCACGCATGTCTCATGGGCATGCAAAAATATGTCGCCGGATTGTGTCCCGCGAGGAATTTCTTCCTTGCGATACAATGCCACGGTCTGGGGGATTTCCCCATGCTGCAACACTACTTTGCGAAATGTTTTCATGTTGATGCGCGCCAATCCATGTTCGTCGTAATCCAAATCCTCGTGACTGTGTTCTATGGCATCCCTTAATTTTCCGGAAATCGCCTTCACGACTTTTTCCCCCATGCCATATACAATCAAATCCGCTTCGCTGTCGCACAGAATGCAAGGCCTGAAGCGTTCCTGCCAATAGTCATAATGGGTCAGGCGGCGCAGGGAAGCTTCGATGCCACCGAGAATTACCGGAACGTCGGGATAAAGTCGTTTGAGAATTTGGCTATAAACGATGGTCGGATATTCCGGGCGTAAGTCATGGCGGCCATCCGGTGAATAGGCATCTTCGCTCCTTAAACGCCTGTTGGCCGTGTATTTGTTGACCATGGAGTCCATGCAGCCTGGAGCAACCCCGAACCATAGGCGTGGGCGTCCCAACTTTTTGAAGTCGCGGAAGTCCCCGTGCCAATCAGGTTGGGGAACGATGGCCACACGATACCCATCGGCTTCCAATATCCTGCCGATGACGGCCGCGCCGAATGAAGGATGATCCACGTAGGCATCCGCACTGAACAAAATAATGTCCGCGCAATCCCATCCCCGCAATTCCATTTCCTTTTTGGTCGTGGGGAGCCAGTCTGTCAGCCGGTATTCACTCATCTGTCGGAAACCGTTGTTTATTCGGCGATTTTGTTTCCTTGTCCCGCTTCCTGATGTGTATGCGCCCAATCCGCGTACAGCCTGATTAACTGTTCTAAGGCGTATGCTTTCATATTGTCGTGGTACAAGATGTTCTGGCATAAATCGACCAAATCTGCATAGTCCGGATGAATTTCGACCAAAGCCCTCACATTCAACCGCAGTTTGCCGAGGACGTCTTCGTCCACGATGCCATTGCTGCCTATCAATTGGTTGAATAATGAATATTTCCGGATGGTTTCAAGATGGCAGTCGTCAACTTTTATTTGCCGCGAGCCTTTTGCGTTGGCTTGTATTTCGTACATATCCCTAATTTTTTGTAATTGCTTTCTTGCAAAGATAGGGATTTATTTCCGTTCCGCATGCTATCTGTCCAGTAAAAAACGCAAGAAGGCATTCATGATTTTGTCGCGGTCGGAAGCATACTTGATGCATTCGAATGGGAATCCCATCGTGACCACACGATAGTCTTCGCCCTGATAAGCAATGGCGGCCGAGTAGTTTCCGGGGCTGTATAGCAAGGTCGTGAATGCCGGTGCAACAGGTATCAGGCAGTCGGCATGAGTCACTGCGTAGTGTGTTTCATTGAGTTCTGTGAGCAGGTGGAGCGATGTGTTCATGCCCACAGCTTGCGTGTATGCGCCCAGCGTGAGAGGAGCATAAGCATCGACTTTCAATGTGCTGCGCAGGAAGTCAAGACTTTCCTTGTCGCGTTGGTCGCGCCCCACGTATGCCCCGCTGACCAACAAGCTGCCTCGCATGCGGGTAAATTCTCTCAATGTATTGCATAGTGTCGGCGAGAGGGTGGGGTAAGGGCGCGAGCTGTAGCGGTCGTTTTTTTGCAGCCCAAGGATTAAGTCCACGATGTTGTAGGCGTTCAGGTCCACGGCTTGTGCTTCTATGGCGGCTCGCGAGACCGATGCAAACGAGATGTTTCCGGCTGTGGCTATCGCGTCGCCGTGAAGCCGGCTATGGTCGAAAGTGTTTCCGGCAATGAGCTTCCCTTCCAATTCATTCCCACTGTTTCCCCACATGTCTTTGGGATTCTTCACGGTGTTGAATGTGGTCTGTTGTCCGCAGAATCCCGGTGAACATAGGTAAGGCACACCTGGATCCATGCGCATGTCGAAACCGCAGGTGGAGTCCGTCAAGACCGGTTGCGGGCCTGCCACGCGTTGGAACCCGTCTATAATCAGTACGCTCGCTTGGGATTTCTTTGCCACCATGGCCGACAACTCCTCAGACGGAAAACTTTCTCCTCCGCGGTTTACGGCCGTGACGCGAAACGAGTAAATCGTATTTTCTTCGGCTTTGAGCGTCCAGTGCGGAGAGCGTGTAAAGGTGCCGTTGTCGTAGCCCCCATCTCCTTGCCGGGTGTAAACGATGAATCCATCCGGGTGTGCGGAAGCTTCGAGCGGATCATCCTGTGGCATCCAAGAAAGGATGATTTCTTTTGATTTTTCGTTGATTTGTGTTTGGAAACAGGTGACGGGAAGCGGTTGGACTACGCCTTCCGTCCCATGTTGGCAAGAAGAGTACTCCAATATACCTTTATATATCGCGCGTGCGAGGGTGAACTTGAATGCGGGGTCGTGCCCCCATGTCATATCTCTAAAGTTTTGGTGAGACAACATTTCCAAAATCATGGAAGGCACTTGAGGTTCACGTGTTTCACTGTAATTACGGTCCAGCATTTGCCGCCTTCTCCATGTCCCGTAAGTTTGGGACAAATCCCTGTCCACCTGCGACATGACGATGTCGCACAAGTCGCGCGAAGTCAGTCGTGAGAGCCCGGCTGGCAACATGCCGTCCCGCCCGCCTGTCGTGTAGATGCCCAAGGTGCCTATCAACCCGTTGGCAGGAGCAATGCCGGCATCGCTATGCAGGGCCACGGACATTTCGATGGGGACATGCAACCCGCTATCTGCTGGCAAATAGACGGAACCGCCGGCCAGATAATTTGTCATGAGGGAACGCACGTTGATGTCGTCCCCGTAGTCGTTCATGCCTTGTTTGCTTGAATAGACCGTATATGGCATCCCGCTCCATTGCGCATTGTAGCGCGCTCCTTCCAGATAACGTGGAAATCCGCTCGCGGTTTCTTGTAACGAGTCGCCCCGCACAATGTTTCCCATTCCGCCACCGAAACGGACGGCATCGGCAGTGACGATTCCCCGGTGGTTGCTGAAGTTGCTGAGTTCCACGAAATTGTCTTCCTGATGTCCGGCTGCAAAATCGAACGTGCCCAAATAGACCCATGTGCTTCCCCCCATTTGCTGGTTGACCCTGAACGTGGTGTTAACTCCGCGATGGCGGACGGTATATCGGGCATCCGGTATGCTGGCTGGCAAAGTTGTGTAGGACACATATACGGCATAACGCCCGGACTCAGGAATGTCCGGTGTCCAACGGATGCGGGATTCTTGATTCTTTTTTGAAACGGCATGGATGCGGCGGCTGGTGCCGTGCGCGAATGGATTTTCCCCGTCATGATAAAATTGTTTGCAGGGCGAAAAGCCCAATCCTCCATATTTCCATTCGAATCTTCCTGCGAGTTCCCTATATCCCCCGTCTTGTTCCGGAGTGTCGTTGTCCACCACAGCTTCATGGGCTTGCCAGTCCCGTTCGCGCGGGGAGAACACGCAGGCACCGGCATTTTCCAGCATGGGAATCAAAAACGGGACGACAATGGTTTGTGTGAACAAGTCTTCCGTCGTGCAATATAAGTAAGGACGTTGCCAGGTCCATTCCTTCTTGTCGTTTTTGTAATAGCGTCCGTGGCTTGCCCACACAGACAGGTGTCGTCCTTGCAGTCCTTTGTCCACCGTGTATGGGCGGTGCAACCGTTCCACCCATGGCGCGCCCCTGTAAAGTCTTGCCTTTTCCCATTTTTTCCGGGTTGCCCCTGTGTCGGAACAAATGTCGGTAACCAATTCCTCAATGGGAATACCTTTTCCATAAACAATGATTTGGTATTCCTGATAGAGGGGTGGAAGCAGATTCCGGATTTGTTGATAGATGCCATTGACCTTTTCAATTGAGAAAGATTGTCCGGCAAACATTTCATTGGCGAAAATCTCAATTGTGCGGCTATCCTTATCCGTTTTGACGGCTTCCAGCCGGCAACGGTCTTTTTCGGTCGTATAGGAAGTTGGGAAATTGGAGAAGAATTCGTCCAATTGCAGTTCTAACGCCTTTTTGTCTTTTTGTGCATAAGACTCAGTGGTTCCCCACAGTGAAAGTGAAAATAGAAGTGCGAGAAAGAAGCCCCACCTGTTTTGCATGTCAGTCTAAGATTGCTCCTGTGGCAAACTTTTCAGGATGCCGTCCGGCGAAGTTTTTAAAATAGGTTTTGATTTCCTTCATTTGGGTTTCCACGTTGCCGTCCGGGATGACTGCCTTTGTGCATTGTATGGTTTTGGTCGGATAGTCCACGCCGTAAAGCAATATGGGTATTCCGGCTTTCAATGCGATGTAATAAAATCCTTTTTTCCATTCTTCCGTGCGCGAACGTGTCCCTTCGGGGGTCACACAAAGATGAAACGTAGCACGTTGGCGGGCAATTTGCGCCAAATGGTCTGTCATGCTCGTTTTTTTGTCCCTAAACACAGGAATCCCGCCTAGTTTTCGCATCAAAATGCCCAATGGCCCCCAAAACCATTCCTTTTTCATCAGGAAGTCGCACCTGAACCCGCATGCACGGCTATACAACAGCCCTAAGATGAAATCAAAATTGCTGGTGTGCGGAGCCAAGGCAATGACATACTTGTCCCCCCTCGGAATGGTGACTTCCGTTTTCCAGCCCATCACGCGATAAAGCAGGAAACTACACAACCTGTTAAGCATCAGCAACGTTCGTTGATGGCATCGATAATGTCTTTTACTTGTCCGTTGAACTCTTTTTGCAATTGGGCGTAGAATTTTTGGGCGTTTCCGGGTTCCGTATGGCTGATTCTGCAAACAAAATCATCCCGTAGCATCAGAATCTTGGATAAGATATTGTTCACATCTTCTTGTTTCACGTCCTTCTTGTAAAGGCTCAAGGTCATGCATTCAGCCAGCAATTCGCTGCAGATGTAGTTGATGTTCTTTTTTAAAATTCTTCGATTTGCCATGGTTTGATTTCTTTTTTTGCATTCTCATTTGTACAAAGGTAACAAAAGTGCCGGATAAAAAAGAAAAAATTAAGGACTAAAATCGTATATTTGCATTTGTTTAAAACGAAGCGTATGATTTTTCGCCTTGTCGTGCTTGCCATAATATGCATTTGGAACTGTCACTTTGCTTTGGCTCAGCCAATGCGGGTGACGGAACTGCCCACACAGGGGCAACTGCCGGTGGCCCATATCCATCGCATGCTTCAAGACCGTGAGGGATATATGTGGTATGGCACAGAAGGCGGGGGGCTTTGCCGTGATGACGGTTATCGGATAGAAGTGTTTCGTGCAACACCGCAAGTTCCGGATTTATTGGCCAGCAATACGATTACCTGCCTTGCCGAGGACAACCAACAGCGGATATGGTTCGGGACAGAAAAAGGATTGTATGTGTTGGACAAGAAAAATTATCAGGTGAGCCAATATGTACCGGGCGGAAATCCATTTGCCGGAAAGCGGGTGGATGCGCTTTGTGTGGCGAATGACGGGACTGTTTGGGCTTCGGCCCGAGCCCACATCTTCCATCTTTCACCGGATGGCGATGTCTTGGGGCGTTATGCTTCTGTTTGGCACGGGAAACCGGTGACGGTAGCCGACTTTTATGAGAGCCGCGACGGGACATTATGGGTGTTGCAATGGAAAGGCGGTTTGTCGCGGTATGACGTGTCCACGGATAGCATACGTCCTTGCCTTTGGAATTGCGATGCGTTTCCATGCCAAATGACGGAATGCGGACGTGACGGAGACTACTGGGTGGCGACTTGGGGGAAAGGCGTGGTGCGTTATGACCCAAGGACAGGTGTCCGTTTGCAACCGTGTACCTATACGGATAAAAGCCAACCTGGGCACAAAGCCTTGGTGCTGGGGCTTCTGCCGGACAATTCCCGGCAAATATTGTGGGTCGTGGCCATGGATGACTTGTATGCTTATGCGGTTGCTGCGGACGGGACTTTGACACCACAAGAACTATCCGGATTTCTGCCGCGCGGGAAGAAAATATTAGACAGGGCATTGAAGGACAAATGGGGGAACATCTGGATTCCTGGGTATTCTCCCCATACTTTCATTCTTTCTTCTCATACGAATAGGATGCGGCGGGACGGCGTGGAAGCCATGACAAACTTGACCGGCTATCCGGTGATGGTGGACCGCTTGGTGGCTGACAGGGATTTCTATTGGATTTGGCAAGGACGGACAGGACTGTCTATATACGACCCGGCGGCGGGAAAGATGGCCATGGCGAATGAACCGGAAACTTTCCCCGGTGCTATGCCTATACATAAATGTATTGAGAAGTGCCGGGGAAAGGACGGCATCTGGGCCAGTTCGGGTGAACGTGTCATTCGTTTGTGGCGTGAAGGCAAGTCGGTGGTGCGTATGGAAGAAGTGGCGCGTGTGGCGGCAGGCGAACAAGTGTGCGTGTTGTTTGACGACGGAAACGGTGTGCTATGGATGGGTACGGGGGAATCATTGTATCGCTATGATGAAAGAGGCGGGTTACTCCTTGTGTTTTCCGGTCAAGGCGCAGTCCGTGACATCACACGGGCTCCGGACGGGACTGTGTATGTGCTGACCGCCAAAGGACTGGCCAAGGTGGGGAAAAACATGTTTTGCAAAGAAATAGCACCGGGGGCGGATTATACCGTTGCAGACGTAACGGCAGACGGCAAGGTTTATGTGGGTGCTTCTTCGGGATATGTATATGTGTATGATCCGGAAAAACGAAGTTTTCATGTGGAAGAAAATGCAGGAAACCGGAACGGGGATGCCGTGAAGTCGCTTGCCATAGACCGGTTGGGGCACGTGTGGGTGCTGTCAGACCAATATGTAAAAGAATACAATCCCGCAAACGGTTCTTTCTATTTGCTAAGAAATTCAGACGCGGAAATAGACATGGACTATTTCCACACAGTCTGCCAAGTGGGCGACAGTATCTGTATCGGTGGAATTGGCGCGTTTTGCATGGTTGCTCCTTCCGTGGAGCTCGACAAAAGCGCGCAACCCGTGATGCCGGTGGTTTCAGCATATTCTGTAAACGGGGAAACTCATTTCGTAGGTGCCAGTGTGGAATGCATTGAGATTCAGCCTGGTCAAAACGTGTTAGTGTTGTCTTTCTCCACTCTGGACCACCTGCATGCCCGGCAGATTAATTTCGCTTACCGTTTAAAGGGGCAGGGCGATTGGATTTATCTTCCGGCCGGGACGAATACCGTTAGTTTGGCACATCTTCCGACGGGGAATTATGCCGTGGAGGTGATGGCCACAGACATGCATGGCTGTTGGGGAAAGCCAGTGGAATGCCTTGCTTTGCGCAAATTGCCTTTTTGGTATGAGACTTGGTGGGCGCGCACGTTGTTTGTTTTGGCCGCGATGTATCTGGCAGTTGCGGTGGTACGGACTTATTTTAACCGGACGAAAAAGAAGCAGCAAGAGGAAATGGAATGGCAGTTGACGCAGATGAAATTCCGTTTCTTCACAAATGTCAGCCATGAGCTTCGCACTCCATTGACTTTGATTATCACGCCATTGGAACATTTGATGGAAACCGTTGGCGACAAACAGGTCATCTTGGGGTTGCAATCGGTTTATTACCACGCCTGCGAGATGCAGGAATTGGTAAACCACTTGTTGGATTTTCGGAAATTGGAGACAGGGGCTGAAAAGCTATACTTGTTGAACGGTGATATGGCTGAATTTGTCCGTACCGTTTGTGAAGCATTTAAGCCATTGGCCGAAAGCCGAAGCGTCTCCTTCCTGTTGGAATTATCCGAAGAAAGCCTTTTTATGTGCTTCGACCGGGACAAAATCCACCGTGTGCTTTACAATTTGTTGGGCAACGCATTCAAGTTCACGCCTCAGGGCGGAGTCGTTGAAGCCCAATCCGGATTGATGGAAAATGGCAAGACATTTTTTTTCGAGGTAAGGGATAATGGCTGCGGAATCGCAGCGGAAGACTTGCCTAAAGTCTTCGACCGTTACTTTCAAGCCAAGGACGGAACTGTGGAAGGCGGAAGCGGAATAGGATTGTATCTCGTAAAAACGTATATTGAGATGCACGGCGGGCATGTGGAAGTCAATAGCAAAAAGGGCGAGGGGAGCACGTTCCGGATTTATTTGCCGACAAATCTGGAAAAGGAAACCGTTCCGAGAAAAAATCCGGCTGAAAACGCGCTTGTGCCAATCTCCACTTCTTCTGGTGAAGACGTACGCAAGTGTTTGTTGGTGGCGGAAGATAACGCGGAATTGCGCGGTTTCCTTGTCAAGGCACTGGCGGCTGATTATGATGTCCACGAGGCGGCCAATGGCGAGGAAGCGGAAAACGTAATCCGTGCTTGCGGGGCGGAAGTCGTGGTCACAGACGTGAAAATGCCGGTCATGGACGGCCTGGAATTATGCCGTCGCTTGAAACGGGATGTGCGGACATCGCATATTTTTGTGATTCTGCTTTCCGCGTACGGTCAAGACGCAGAACGGCTGGCGGGGTACGAAGCCGGCGCGGATTGTTATTTGACGAAGCCATTCAACATGAACATCCTGCGCAATCGTATCCGGCATTTTTTTGACTTGCAAGACCGCCGGAAGAAAATATTTCTCTCGACAAAGGAGTTTTCGGCAAGCGATATTGCGCCGACGAAAATGGACGAGGTGTTTCTTGGCAAGGCGGCTGATTGTGTGGAAACACACCTTGACGATGCCTCTTACAGTGTGGAGCGGTTCAGTTGTGATATGTGCATGAGCCGCATGAACCTTTATCGCAAGTTGCAGTCGCTTACCGGGCAGACCCCCAGTGAGTTTATTCGTGCCATCCGGCTGAAAAAAGGGGCACAGATGCTCGTTTCGGGAGTTGCCTCGGTGGCAGAAGTAGCTGACCGCGTAGGATTTTCCACTCCCAGTTATTTCAGCAAATGTTTTAAGGAGATGTTTGGCGTGTTGCCTACGCAGTATAAGGGGTGACAAACTCCTGTTACTTGGTTTAAAAAGCGGTTTGTTACATTTGTGGCATTAATTTGTTACGTGGTTGCGCGTCTGTTATTCCCCTTTATTCCTAATTTTGCCAAGCCATTAAAAACTTATGGACTTATGATAATAAATAAAGGAATCAAGTTGTTTTTTGCATGCGGTTTGGCCGCATGCAGCCTCCAAAGTGGGGCGCAGTCGTTTACTTGGTATTCCAGTACGGAAGGAGACACATGGAAAACGTCTGTAGTGAAAATGAGCAAAAAGGCGGCTGAAGCCAATGTTACGGTGGAAAAGGACGCAAAGCCCATTGTGGAGTTCCAAGATTGGGGCGCGACGTTCAACGAGTTGGATTGGGATGCCTTGGGCATCTTGACCCGTGACGAGCAGGATGAAATCCTGCACAAGGTGTTTTCGCCCGAAGGTGATTTGCGCATCACGCGCGGGCGCATTTCCATGAATGCCAACGACTATGCCCGTTCATGGTACAGCTGCGACGAGGTGGCCGGCGACCTGGAACTGCGATATTTCAACATTGACCGCGACAAACAGACTATTATTCCATTTATCCGCGCTGCACAGAAATACAATCCGGACTTGACGTTTTGGATGTCCCCATGGTGTCCGCCAAGCTGGATGAAAATCAACGGCGACTATCCCGTGTTGAGCAGTCCATTCAATAATATGCCCAAGCAGATGGACTACATCCTTTATGGCAACGTGGGCGGCAAAGTGGATCCAGACGAGATGAAACTCACCGGGGAACGCAAGGGTAAGTTTCCGCGCCAGCTGGCCACGACGGACTATTTCATTCAGGATCCCCGTTACCTGCAAGCATACGCCAACTATTTCTGCAAATTCATCGATGCCTACAAGGAACAGGGCGTGGACATCGACATGGTGATATACCAAAACGAGGCTTACAGCTACACACCGTATCCCGGATGTGCATGGACGGCGGAAGGCACTATCCGTTTTAACCGCGACTATCTGGGGCCGACGTTGAAAGAGAAGCATCCGGACGTGAAGTTATATTTGGGCACCTTCAACACCAACCGTGTGGACCACGTGCAGAAAATCGCCTCCGACAAGGGTTTGCAGCAGTTTGTCAGCGGCATGGCATTCCAATGGGAAGGCCGCGAGTCGCTGCCTGTCCTGCGCAAGGAGCATCCGGAATGGAACTATATCTGTTCGGAGAGTGAGTGCGGATGGGGCAGCTTCGACTGGAAAGCCGGCGAACACACTTTCGAACTGATGAACCACTATTTGGGAAATGGCTGCAATGAGTACACGTTTTGGAACTTTATCTTGAAGGACAATGGCGAAAGTCCATGGGGCTGGAAGCAGAACGCCCTCATCCGTGTGGACAGCAAGACCCGCAAGTTTACTTATACGCCGGAATATTATGCCGTGAAACATTATAGCCATTTTATCAGCAAAGGAACGGAAATTGTGGGCTATAAGGGGCAAGGCGATGATTTGATGCCCGTTCTCGTGGGGCGCACATCGGACGGTAAATATGTCGTAGTGGCCGGAAACTTTAAGGATGCGGCCAGCCCGTTGGCAGTGCGGATAGAAGGAAAGACCCTTCAGGCCGAACTTCCTGCTCACTCTTATAACACATTCGTGATGAAATGATAAGGATTGTTTGCGTAATAATTGCTTGATTCGGAAGAGCCGCGGGGGTATCCATCTCGCGGCTCTTTTGGCGTCCGGTTTCCTGTTTATGTATGCGGTGTGTCGGGTTGCCGTTTTTTTTGTGTGCCGATGGATTTTTTCAGGGATTGGCGGATTGTTTTTTCGACATGTATTTTCCTATTACGGCAAAAAGCATTAATTTTGTGTGCGAAAAATTTTTTTTCAACCATATAAAACCAAAGAACATGGAAAAAAGTGCATTGCAAATTGCAAGAGCGGCTTATCAGCCCAAGTTGCCGAAAGGCTTGCAGGGAAATGTGTGCGTGAAAGAAGGCGCACCCACACAGTCTGTGGCCGACCAGGAAGAAATCAAGAAGTTGTTCCCGAATACATACGGGATGCCACTGATTGAATTTGTTCCGGGCGAAGCCAAAGCATACGCTCCTTTCAACGTGGGAGTCATCCTTTCAGGCGGTCAAGCTCCCGGCGGTCACAACGTGATTTGTGGCTTGTTTGACGGCATCAAACGTCTGAACCCCGAAAGCAAACTTTACGGCTTCATCTTGGGACCCGGCGGATTGGTGGATCACAATTATATGGAGTTGACGGCAGACATCATTGATGAATACCGCAACACGGGTGGTTTCGACATGATTGGTTCCGGCCGGACAAAGTTGGAGAAAGAGGAACAGTTTGAAAAGGGGCTTGAAATCATCAAGGAGCTGAACATCAAAGCCGTGGTTATCATTGGCGGCGACGACTCGAACACCAATGCTTGCGTGTTGGCCGAATATTATGCGGCAAAGAAGTGCGGCGTACAGGTGATTGGCTGTCCGAAGACCATTGACGGCGACTTGAAGAACGACCAAATCGAGACATCTTTCGGTTTCGACACGGCCTGCAAGACTTATTCCGAGGTGATTGGCAACATCCAGCGCGACGCTAACTCAGCCCGTAAATACTGGCATTTCATCAAACTGATGGGACGTTCGGCTTCGCACATCGCCCTCGAATGCGCATTGCAATGCCAGCCTAACATCTGCCTTGTCTCTGAAGAAGTGGAGGCCAAGAACCAGACGCTGGATGACATTGTGACCTATATTGCCCAAGCCGTAGCCGATCGTGCTGCCGACGGCAACAATTTCGGTTCAGTGTTGGTGCCCGAAGGCCTGATTGAGTTCATTCCGGCCGTGAAGAAGCTGATTGCGGAATTGAACGACCTCTTAGCCACTCCGGAAGGGGCTGCCGTTCCTAAGGCAGAACAACGCACTTGGATTTTGGGCAAGTTGTCGGCCGAGAACAAGGCCGTATATGAGTCTCTTCCCGTGGGCGTAGCCGCTCAATTGACGATGGAACGCGACCCGCATGGAAATGTACAAGTTTCATTGATTGAAACCGAAAAGTTGTTGGCCGAAATGGTGGGCAACAAGTTGGCAGAATGGAAGAAAGAAGGCAAGTTCGTCGGCAAGTTTGCTTCCTTGCACCATTTCTTCGGCTATGAAGGACGTTGCGCGGCTCCGTCGAACTACGATGCAGATTATTGCTATGCGTTGGGTACGAGCGCAGCCATGTTGATTGCCAATGGCAAGACCGGTTACATGGCTATCGTGAAGAACACCACGGCGCCGGCTTCGGAATGGGTGGCTGGCGGTGTGCCCATCACGATGATGATGAACATGGAGAAGCGCAACGGCGAAATGAAGCCTGTAATCAAGAAAGCTTTGGTACGCTTGGACGGTGCTCCTTTCAAGGAGTTTGTGGCCAACCGCGACCGTTGGGCGCGCGAAACATGCTTTGTTTATCCCGGCCCGATTCAATATTTCGGCCCGAGCGAAGTGTGCGACCAGCCGACTAAGACTTTGCAATTGGAACAAGCTGGCAGATAACCGCATATTGAATACAGTCAAGTCCCTTCGCTTCGGCGGGGGGACTTTATCTTTGCATGGATACCAAGGAAAGAAAAGTCTCAGGAGGAACCACATCGCCTAATTCCCGCACTGTGCGCAAAAAGACGGCTACGCCCTCGGCAAACGGACGCGGAAGGAAACGTGTTTCTCCACGTAAGCCTAAGGCAAAAGCCAAAAAGGCGACGAAAGGGAAGCTTGACAAATGGCTTTTCTTCAAACGTTGGCCTGCATGGACGATATGGTGTGGCGCGTTATTGCTCGGGGCTGCATATGTTCTTTTCTTTTATTATTTTTTCGTGGGGCCTTCGTCGCTACGATGGAAAGCCATTTACGGGGATCCGATATATCCTGAAGGTTTTGACATACATGGCATAGACGTGTCGCATTATCAGGAAGACATAGACTGGGAAGTCGTGCGCAATGCCAGTTTGGACACGGCACCGGTGAGTTTCGTGTTTATCAAGGCCACGGAAGGAACATCTTTGTTGGATGATAACTTCAATTTGAATTTTTACAAAGCGAAGCAAAACGGGTTGATACGTGGGGCTTATCATTTCTTTGTGCCAAATCTAGACGCAAAAGCACAAGCCAAATTCTTCTTAAAACAAGTACACTTGGAACCGGGCGACTTACCTCCTGTCTTAGACGTAGAGAAGGCGGGTGATTTGACCGTTCCGCAGTTGCAGAAAGCCGTAAAGGTTTGGTTGGACGCAGTGGAAGCGGAATATGGCGTGAAGCCCATCATCTATACCGGTTACAAATTTAAGTTGCAATATTTGAACACTCCGGTTTTTAACGCCTATCCCTATTGGATAGCCCACTATTACGTGGAAAAGCTGGCTTATAAAGGGAAATGGGCTTTTTGGCAACACACCGATTGCGGGAAGGTGAGTGGAATCCGGGGAAACGTGGATTGCAACATTTTCAACGGGTCGTATGAAGAACTGATGAACCTCACCATCAAAGAGCAAGACGTCACCGTGGATTTGGATAGCACCCCCCTTTGAGTTTACATCTTGTTCAGCAAAAGGCTTGCCCAATGTTCGTTTTCCGTGTGGTTGGCACAAGCCAGTCCCAAAGATTCCGCCCTTTCTGCCAACATGGGAATATCTTCCACGTAGAACCCGCTAAGGATGATTTGTCCATGGGAGGCCAATACTGAGGAAAAGGCCGGAAGGTCGTTCCACAAAATGTTTCGGTTGATGTTGGCCAATATCAAATCAAACGGACCTTTTCCTTGCAACAGGGCCGCGTTGCCTTCCAACACTTCCATGTTTCCGATGTGGTTCAATTGAATATTCTGCAGCGCGTTGCGCACACTCCACGAATCGATGTCATAGGCCAGCACGTTCGAAGCTCCTTTCATGGCACAAAAAATGCCCAAGATGCCGGTTCCGCAGCCAGCGTCAAGCACCTTTTTCCCGATTAAGTCCATGTCGGCCAATCGCCGCAGAATCATTCCGGTCGTCTGGTGCTGCCCGGTGCCAAAAGCTTGGTGCGGCTCAATCTGGATTTGGTATTCAACTTTGGGGAGGTCGCTTTGGCCGGGAAGATGGATGCAAATTTTATCATCAATGCAGACCGGGGCAAACCCTTGTTTTTCCCATTCTTCGTTCCAGTTACGGTCTTCGGCCTCTTGCACGGAGTAGCCTATCTTTACCGTGGAGATAGGGAAGTCCGACAGGATGCTTTCCAACACCTCGCGCTGGAAGAGTGCGGGTTGCGCGTAGCCCTTCATGCCCGATTCCGTGGCGACAAAACTTTCCAATCCCGCTTGGGCGGTCAGCGCGGCCAACAAATCGGCCGCATTTTCGTCGTATGGGGCAAGGGTAAATTCAAGTTCCAAGTATTTCATTTCGTTTATTTTAGGGCATTGAAGCCGATTCTTCTGCAAAAATAGCAAAAAAAGCGTTATTATCGAACTTTTCAAGCGCAAATGGCCTTGTCTGTGTAGGGAGAAAAAAGTATATTTGCATAGTAATGGATAGGAGGAATGACTATGATTTATAAGATATTTTTAGCGATAGTCATGGCGTTGGCCGTGTCCGCAGGTTTTGCCCAAGTGGATGACATGTATTTCATCCCACAGAAGGAAGAACCGAAGAAAGCTTCAACGGTGGTGGTCACGTATGAACCGCAGCATGCGGAGGATAATGGAGACGATGTCCTGCCGCCAGGTGAAGAACCGGTGTATGCGAGCGGCGAGGTACGTGATGTGGACGAGTACAACCGCCGGGGAATCTGGGCCAACGATGCGGCTGAAGATTCATTGGCAGGTGAGGACAGCACGGAAGTGGCCGCGCGGGGAGCGTTGGATTCGGGGGACGATTACGAATGTTCCAAGCGCATTTTGCGTTTCTGCACCCCGACCATCGGCGTGGCCGTAAGTAGCCCGCTGTATTGGGATTTGTGCTACGGGCCGAACGCCATTTATTGGGATGTGTATGACGACGGGGTGTATGCATACGCTTTCCCGAGCAGTTGGAGCACGTTCTATTGGGGGCCTTATTATTCGTGGGGCTGGGGATGGCCCTACTATTCTTATTGGGGTTGGGGAGGCCCGTGGTATGCCGGATGGCATGACCCCTGGTATTGGAGGCCGCATTGGCATCATCCTCACTGGGGACATCCTGGAGGGGGGCATCCGGGGCGTCCTGTGGCTCGCCCAAGCCTGACGCACAGAGATCATAGCGCATTGGCACGTGGCAGCGCACGACGTGGTGGTGCGACTTATTCACGCACACGTACTGCCCGGAACAATAGTGGCACGTCATGGCGCAGGAAGTCTTCCGGTTCTTCTACGTTCCGTCCGAACCGCTCGACCACGACCACAAGGCAACCTGCCCGCAGTGGCAGCCGTTCAACCTACAGGCCGTCTTATACACCGTCAACGCGGAGTGGCAGTTTCACGCCTTCCTCTTCTTCAAGAAGCACGTTCAGTCCGTCGTTCAGTTCGCCAAGCCGTAGCGGCGGAGGAGGCTTCTCTCCATCACGCAGCGGGGGCGTACGGGGACGCAGATAATATCGATCGCATTAAAAACGTTTAAAGAAGAAATGTTATGAAACGGAAATATTTATTGTTTGCGGGCGCATATATGGCATGTATGACCGTTATGGCGCAAACACCTTATATGAATGAAAATTATATGCCCACCGATTTAATCGGTTCGGCACGCTACGTGGGCATGGGCGGCGCATTGGGCGCATTGGGCGCCGACATTTCTGCCGGTTCTGCCAATCCTGCCGCGCTCGGACTTTATCGCAGGAGTGACGCTGCGTTGTCATTCAGCGTGTTGACGCAAGGGGAAAAGCCGGACTTAAACGCGGACATGACACACTTGTCGTTCGACCAAATGGGGTTCGTGGTCAGTGTTCCCATCATGGGAAAGGCCGTGAAGTTTGTCAACTTCGGGGCAAACTACCAAAAACGAGCCAACTTCAACAATGCTTTTATTGCCGACAACATGCAAGTGGGCGGACTGTCACAAACACAGCAGATGGCCGACATCTTGAACAACACGCAATATTCCACGCCGTTGGCCGACCTGATGTATAAGGCTTGCCTTGTCAATCCTGTCTATATCCGGGATGGCCAAAACAACGTGCAGATGGATGCGGAGGGCAATCCTATGTATGACCATTATGAAGGAGTGGGGGCGGATTGGAACAATTACGACCGGGTGACGGAAGGCGGTATTGCGGGGTATGACTTTAATGTATCCATGAACATCAAAGACCGCGTGTATTTGGGTTTCACTTTAGGCGTGAATGATGTGGACTATTATAGTTACAGTACTTACAGGGAATTTGGCACCGTTAGTGATGGGACAATCGTAATTCCTGATGTGGAAAATTATTCTTTATACAACACGCGGCATGTAAGCGGTTATGGAGTTAACGTGAAAATGGGAGCGATTGTCCGCCCTGTTGAAAATTCACCCTTCCGCATCGGTTTTGCCGTAGAAACCCCTACATTCTACCACTTGGAGACGTCTTCTTCTTACAGCATTGATTCGCCCATGTATGAAGATGGCAATTATGAGATAGTCATGGATCAAGATTGGGAAGGGAATTTCGTCTATGACAATTATTTGCCGGATTATGATTTGGCGAGCCTGCACCTGAAAATCAACACGCCGTGGAAAGTGCGGGTGTCATTGGGGCACACCATCGGGAAGTACATGGCATTGGGCGCGGAATATGAATATGCCAATTACGGCAAAACCAAGCAAGGATATGACGATGTGGATTACGATGCTTGGGGATATTCCTACGGAAGCACGGTGCACGATCCGGACATGGATGCCATACACAAGTCAACCCTGCGCGGAAGCCATTCCTTCAAATTTGGCATGGAAATGAACCTGACAGACCAGATTGCTTTCCGTTTGGGGTACAACTATTATTCCAGCATGTTCAGAAAAAACGCCACACTCGACCAGACGGGGGAATCTCCTGCTTTCGGCTATCAAACGACGACGGACTATATGAACAAAGGCGACGTGAACATCTTCACTGCAGGGTTAGGTTGGCACAGCCGCCATTTCTATGCAGACGTGGCCTATAAGTATCGTATGCAGTCGGGCGATTTTTATGCGTTCGATGATACTTACCTTGACGGGCAACTCACGCCAATAGACGTGAAACTGGACACACACCAAGTGTTCTTCAGTATCGGTTATAAATTTTAATGAATGTCCATATATAGCCTAAACGCACGGAGTACACAATTTACACTTCTGGTGTGGCAATGGACACTAACGCCCTAAGGGCAAAGCCATTGGGCATACGTTCAACGAATATACGGGAATGTGATAGGGTGGCATTCATAAAATGGAACTTCTGGCGACTACCTTGTGAGGGTGCCAACACTTATGGAGCAACAATAACTATGGATAGTAAAACAAACAACAGAATGCTTGAAACCATTGAATTGCGATGGAATTACGTGGGGCCTTGTCCAGACCAGTGGTTCGCGTATTTCTACAATAAACAGGAACACAAAACGTATTGTGTCTATATTAGGCAGGATTCGTGCTTATGGTCTGCCGATATCAGGAATACAGATGGGTTCTATGATGTTGAAGATTTTGAAAATCTTCCGTTTGAAATGGTTACAACGGAAAATATTCAATTGGCGTTCGATTATATTTCGGATTATATAAGTGCATCCGCCAGAGAAGATGAATATTTCAAGAAAATAGTGGAAGAAGCCATCATATACCTGAATCACAGATTTCCATATTTCAAATTCGATTCACAGATACGCGACAATTTTGATTTTATGGAAGAAATTTCTGAAGGCAACAAAGAATCTTGCATGGAAGTATTATCAAGACGCGCCAAACTGATGCAGCGATACCTCGCTGAATATGAAAAGTTCCTGGCCAATATGCCAAAAGAAATTTCTTTGACGACATCGACACTTATAAAGAAGGGTTGAAGTCACTTCTAACTTTCAAGTTCCGTTTGTGCAATTTTTAAAATCATTCAACTATAAAATATACACACTATGGCTAACAACAAATTCTGCAACATCGGCCTTGGCGGCACAGTGACCGAAGGCATATTCGTAAGATTCCCAGACCTAATTCCTGTCGTGCGCGAACACTACTGGCGCGAAGACGGACGGCATAGCAAGTTGCTCCTCATCGGCGAAAGCAACTATTTCGACGACAACGATGTGAAACACTGCGATTTCCTCGATGCCGTAAAATGGTATAAGGCCGCCGATGCACGCCTTATTCCCGACTACCGCAAGAGGGATGTAAGCAACGACATCGGCTACAAGACTTTCAATAAAGTGTTCAACATCATGGACAGGGTACTAACCGAAGCTAACGTCGAGCATGAGACGGGATTATCAGAGGCAGCATTCTACAACTACTTTCTCCGCCCTGCCTACAATGCCAGCGGCAGCAAAGGCTTCAAGCCACAGCCGATAGACAATGAGGTCTCCGGGGAGGCTTTGACAGGCATCATCTCCGAAATCAAGCCCGACACCATCATCTTCCTCAGCAAGCTGGCATACGAGGCATTCAACAATTACTGCGCAACCAAAGGACTTGCGTACAGCGACATTATAACAGAGCGCGTGTCACACCCTGCCTGCCGCTGGTGGAACAGGTACGGAGGCGTATATGGCAAGGCCAAATTTGAACTGCTGCTCAAAGAACATTGGGTCAGACCCGCTAAATACTTGAAATATTGCGACTAAAAACCGCCCCGTGTTTTTAAGATGGCACTGAAAAAACTAAATTTGGGAAAACGCCTACAAAACACAAATGAAAGCCGTTGTTCCAATTCTTTGTTGCCATACTACTTGTTATTAAATGGTTTATGAATATCCGCAATTGCCCTAATCAGTAGATTCTATGTTTGAAATCGGCCTTATAGGCAAGCGCAAAGTTCAAGCCTTTCAAAGAGTCTGAATCCGAAGTATCTTCGGTTGAACTTGTAACAGAACTCGTTGAG
>CALUFQ010000021.1 GCA_944319925.1 uncultured Paraprevotella sp. | reverse complement strand
TGTCACTATGAATCCAATAGTAACAGTCGCTATCATTATATAGATATTTAATGACTGTAGTTTATCGAATGCTTACGAAACCACCGAACAGCAGAATATGGTCGGCGCATGGCTCTGTGACTATGCGGAGAGCCGACAGCCATTTGATGAAATAAAACATCGCCATACACTCAAGGAGGTTGGCGATGTGGCAGAGGGGAAATATGATTGGAAAATCAACTCAATACAGAAAAATGGAGTTGTCCTGCGATAATTAACTATTCCATAATTTGGACTATAGGAACAGTCTTTTCCATTTCACTGCGCGTCATATATTTGTATGTGCCTATTTGCATCACGCGCTTACCCGTTGGCACATTAATTTTTTGGTCGTCATAATAGGAAACTCCCTCATCTGTGAGGAATAAAACGACCATTCCAATGTTGGAAATGTCCTCTACCGTTGCCAAGGCACTTCCATCAGGAAGCACTTGCATAACCTCAAATGATTTCACATTAATTTCCTGTTGTGGCTTTTCAAACAGAACAACATTTTCATCAGATGGAGTTCCATTAGCGTTCCCTAATGCTACAAAGAAAAAGAATGCGAATGTAAGGATGATACCTGTTACAATACCACCTACATAAATTAAAATGGATTTTGTACGTGTGCTCATAATTGTATCGCTAAAAAATTACTTATTATTTTTCTTCTTTTGATATTCTTCCTTCGTTAAAATGCCCTCTTTTGCTTTTTCCATTGTTTCCGCATCCTTAAAGAAAATCCAATGAATAATGGGGCTTCCTCCATATAACGAAGAATAGGCTTGCTGAAAGACCCAGCCTCTTTGCACCATATAATTAGCCGCATCTACCATACTGTTGAAATCGATTTCTTTACCTTTTTCATCTACAAATTTAAGTTTGCTACTTAAATCTCCCCACATATTGTAAGAAGCTTCCGTTCCAAAATCAAAAATGATTTTTAGTCCAGAAGTAAAACTTTTCTCTATGCCTTTGACTTCGCAATAGTATCTTTGTTGAGCATAGACATGCCCTGCGAGCATGATTAAACAAAATGTCAACAACCATTTACTCAATATACGTTTCATAAGCCTTTATATTACAGTTTTACTTTGTTCGTAATAATCTTCAATCTCTTTAACCGCAGTTGCAATGTCCTTTTGCTTAGCGCAGCAAGCGTATTTATATTGGTCTAAGAAAAAATCATAGTTGTTCTTTACTGGAGACTTTATCCAATCGTCCGAAGTGAAAGTCAAGGCTTCTTTAATCTGCTTCTTTGTTTTAAGCAAATCTTGCAAAGAAACATCGTATTTCCTAACAAAAAGAAGTTCACTAAGACCTCCAACATTAGCCCATGCCCATTTGAAGTAGTCCTCATCCTTGTTTTTTATATCTTCCACGTTCATTCCCTTATATTTGCCAAAAGTTAAATTATTATTAACATCAAGGCAATTCCATTGCAAGGCATCAACTTCTTCTATAAGATTCTCTATTAACTCCCAATTTCCACACCCACAACAACCAATAGGTTCTTCTTGGGGAGTAGCAACTTCAAATTTCCCGTCTGTTAATCTATAGCCAAAAGCCTCGCCATATTTTCCTTTAGGAATTACTTTTGTTACCTTGTAAGACAGGTGAAACCATCCATTCCGTCTAACAATAAAAGGAGTTCCTTTACCTAAAAATCTCCATATATCAAAAATATTTTCGCTTTGCATAGTGCCTTATAATTGAACTATTATTTAATAGAAATTAGTTTATCCGTATAATTCATTTATTTTATTGTTTATCGAAGATATTTCTCTACATTCGTAAAAAGCAAGGATTTGCTGAATATCTTTTTCCGATATAGCATTAAGGTCTGGAATACGGAGTTTTCGCAGGTGTTGACTCTGCCAACGTGAAAATCCACCATTCATTGTGTTTGTGACAGCCGAAAGCTGGCAACGGACAAAATCGGACATCAGAAATGCTGCCAACAAACGTAATTGGACAGATGAACGCCCTGTAATGTAATAAATGTTATGCAATGGATAAAATAAGCCATCATCTACAAAAACAAATGTATTGCCAGACATATCAGGCAACAATATTTTAGGTTGCGTCAACAAATTTGGACTAATACGGTCTATCGTTTTATACCATTTAGCAGGCGATTTACGTGCAATATGCCTAGCGGAAAGCCGTTCCCTATGCTGTTCGAGGTAGGCATTGGCAAGAGGGTAGTTTACTAAATCCACAAGCGTACCATCTGAATTATAAGGATTTAATAGATATTCACCATGCCAATTAAATTGATTTCCACGGAGGTCACGTGCATTGATACTTGGCAAAATCAACTCTGTTTCAACTTTCTCAGGCAAATCGCATGACACAAAAACGGCATCGGCACCCGTTGCAGCTCCTATTCCTATCTTAAAACCTTGCTGTTCGATAGTCTTAAATGTGTCGTTTGTTGAGATTGAAGAAAAAATGTTTGTCCAATCATCATCTGTGGGTATATCACGTTTAGAAATTTGCAAATTCGGCAGCTCATCAACTTTACGGACTTCGCCATAACTAATCTTATTAGACGGCTTATCGGCCTTAATGACAGTTATTGAAGGATATGCAAGCACTTCCTCTTGAAAGGCATCAGACTGTTCAAGGTCTATAATCATTTTTAGTGCATATTTTTTTGCTATAAGATGTCGCAATTTTTTTCCATATTCATTTTTAAGCCACCGATTTGAGCAAATAAAGCAATGGCATCCACTTTCGGAAAGTAAAGAAAGTGTTTTTTCAAAAAAAGGCACATATAAATCGCAGCGGTAGTGAAACGTGGAATAGTTGCAACGGCAAAAGTCACGCATATCTTTAGGTATGTTTTCATAACGAATGTATGGAGGATTACCTACAACTATATCTGTTTTTTCTGCCTTACATTTAAGAAAATTAGCCACTTGTAAATTCTTCCCGGATGGGGAAATGCCTATGTCTGTAAGGCGTTTGCGGCAATGTTCGATTTTTCTTTCGTCTATGTCGTATGCACGGACATTTCTTTGAAAGGCCTCATTTGCATCAAAATGATATAATGCTGCCGAGTGCAAAAGCCTATGGGCAATTTCAATAACGAACTCTCCTTCTCCGCATGAGGGTTCAAGAATGCGGATATTACGCAAGTCCGAATTGACATTGTAGCCCACTATGTCAAGCATATAACGAACTACCATTGGAGACGTAAATACGTCACCATGGAAACCGCCATTGCTACGAATGCCATACAGTGAAGCTGTTTTACTTAAATTCATCAGAAGCACTATGAAGGAAACTATAAAAAGAATGCAGGAAACATCTAATAGAAATATCTTCGGCCATATCTCCGTATGTGTTTTTATCACTTGTCCATACAAGAGCGGCCGAAGTGTAATGGCGTTCCAAAATAAGTTTTTGACACAGAATTCGGTATCTGTCAAGGTAACAAGCACCATTAAATTCTGGCCGCACAGGGAAAAATGGTTCGTAATTACGAACAGGCCTTTCGGAATTTTTATCACGCCCAACAACCATCAGCCAACCAACCCAAGGTGCTAATTGTCCTGGAAATTGTCCTTCACGAAAAGCAGTCCATAAATCTACTGCTGAACCGATAGCTTCTTCTGTTCTATTATTAAAATTGTTGCCGTATGAACCTACTTGAGATTTTAATTCTATGGCTGCGAGAAGTTTTCCTGATGGCGCAATCACAAGCATATCCCAATCTTTTGATGAACGGAAAAAACCAGGCAGATAGTTTCTATCTGTAATGACATATTGAGATGGTACACCAGCGTCACAAGCAACTTTTTTCAATAGCTCAATAAAACCATCCATCTGTTTACCGCCAACAACAGCACCCCGATTAGAGGAATCACTACTTTCAGACAACTGTTTCTGTTTTTTGTTCCAAAAGAAACCAACAGCCTCAGCAATCATAGCCGAATAATCTATGCCATCTATTTTTATATCTGTATAGTTCATAATTCAAGATTGTGAGGTTACATTATTAGGCAATAACAATTCTCGCACATCTACTTTTAGAATATCTGCTATCTGATACAGCACAGGTATAGGTGGTTGCACCTTGTTAGCCGCATACAGATTGACCGTATTGAAACTTTTGCCCAACTGATGTGCTAAATCCGTTTGGCTCATTCTCCTAACTGCTAAAAATTCCTTTATCCTATTCATCGGTATTTCTTATTGATGTTTACAAAGATACACAATTTAGTTGTGTATTCAGCACAAAGGCAAAATTATTTTACGGTCATTTGTATCTTCATTGTTCCATAAAACGCATAAAGCTATGGTTTTCACCAATAATCAACAATTCCCCGACAACCAATATAGCTTAATTGAAATTCGCCTATAAACAGAGTATAGACCTGGCTATTTCTGTAATATTTGGAATTGCTATTGATTGTTGCTTCATCTAAAAGTGTGACATTATGGTGACATTTTTAGAATTAGCCTCATTTTCTCAATGTCTAGAATTCATATTTATATTATTGAAATACAGCAATATACAATGTAATACAATATTGTTGTTTATTAGAAGCCTAAAACCGTTCCCCGCTATATTTCTACGCCACCCATGGAACGTCTTTACATCTTCACACGATTGTAACACGTTTGACATAAGTATTTATGAACTTTGCGGCGTGAAATCATGTGAACACCAAAAACCATAGTATATGAAAAGAATTTATTTACCGATTGTGGCAGCTTTCGCAGCCCTGACAATTACCTCTTGTGGCGGACAACAGGTCGCAAACGACGGAACAGGCCGTGAGACCGTGGAAATGAGCGGCGCAGGTGCCACCTTCCCGCTTCCGTTCTACACCATGACATTCGAAAGCTACAGCGAAAAAATCGGCGACAAGGTGTCATACGGCGGTATCGGCAGCGGCGGCGGCATCCGCAACCTGAAAGACGAGATTGTGGATTTCGCCGGCACGGACGCTTTCCTGACTGACGAGGAAATGAAAGAGATGAACCCCGTGGTGCACGTGCCGACCTGCATGGGAGCCGTGGTCATCGCCTACAACCTCCCGGAAGTGAAAGAGCTGAATCTTTCAGGCGAGGTCATTGCCGACATCTTCTGCGGCAAAATCTCGAAGTGGGACGACCCGCGCCTGAAAGAACTGAACCCGCAGGCCGCGCTGCCCGCCAAGGACATCATACAGGCCTACCGCTCTGACGGCAGCGGCACGACGTTCATCTTCACCGATTACCTCTCGAAAGTGAGCGAATCGTGGAAAAACACCTATGGCAGCGGGAAGACAGTGGACTTCCCCGTGGGCCAGGCCGCCAAAGGCAACCCGGGCGTGGCCGGCATCATCGCACAGACTCCTTACTCCATCGGCTACATCGGGTCGGAATATGCCTTTGCACAGAAAATCCCCTATGCCAACGTGCGCAACAAGCGCGGCGAAATGGTAACCCCGTCCGCCGAAAGCATCTCTGCCTCCGCAGGGGAAATCCCGCAGGACACCCGCTGTTCCATCACCGATGCCGACGCGCCAGGCGCATACCCCATCAGCTGCTTCACCTGGCTGGTCATCTACAAAGAGCAAAACTACGGCGGACGCAGCCTGGCGCAAGCCCAAGGCACGATAAGCCTGATGAAATACATCCTGAGCGACTCTGTCCAGCAAACCACCGCGACCGTGAACTACGCGCCGTTGCCCAAACAGGCTGTGGAAATCAGTCTCGAAAACCTGAAACAGGTGACCTACGACGGGCAAGCGGTGTTGAAATAAGCCGACCTCAAAACTTTGAGCCATGCAAGATAAAATATTCAGGTCTTTACTGCTCCTGTCGGCCATCCTGATTCCGGTCATCTGTTGCGGCATCATCTACTCGCTGTCGTATGATGCGTCGCCGGCATTCGGCCACTTCGGATTCTGGAATTTCATTTTCTCGGACGACTGGGTGACCACGTCTGGCAAGGAAAGCTACGGCGCGCTCCCATTCATCACGGGCACCCTGCTCACCACGCTCCTGGCACTGCTCATCTGCATCCCGTTCTCGCTTCCCGTGGCCCTGTTCACCGGCGAATACTTCCGGGGACGGAAAATCGCCACCGTGCTGAGCACGATTGTGGACTTGCTCGCCGGCATCCCGTCCATCATTTACGGGTTGTGGGGATTCTACGCCCTACGCACAGTCTTCATGCATCTGCAACTCTCGCCCCAAGGGTCGGGCATCCTGACGGCGGCCTTTGTGCTGGCCATCATGATTGTCCCCTACGCCGCCTCGTTGAGTTCTGAATTTATCAAGATGGTACCTTCCGACCTGAAAGAGGGTGCCTACGGCCTGGGGGCCACGCGCGCCGAAGTCATCCGCAAAGTCATCTTCCCCACGGCCGGTTCGGGAATCTTCTCGGCCTACATCCTGGCCATCGGCCGGGCGTTGGGAGAAACCATGACTGTGACCATGCTCATCGGCAACACCAACCAGATGCCCGACACGCTGCGCACCACAGGCAACACCATGGCCAGCATCATTGCAAACCAATTCGGCGAGGCCGACGGGTTGAAACTCTCTTCGCTCATCGCCATCGGCCTGTTGCTGTTCCTCATCACGGCCATCATCAACATGATTGGGAAGATTCTGATTCGACGGGCACAGCACGTGTAACCCCTAAACAGGAAATAAGAAAGAAGATGAAAACAACAGACAAGAAACTGGAGTTCAGAATACTGAAAAACAGGCTGCTTTATGTCACGGTGTGTGTGCTCTCCGCACTGACCGCCGTGCCCTTGGTAGCCATTCTCGGCGAAGTGCTCATCAAAGGATGGGACCAGCTGGGGTGGTCGTTCCTCACCGAAGCCACGCCCAACGCCTACAAGGCCATGGCAGCCTTGGCCAGCGGCGAAAGTGTGCCGGGCGGCATCGCCAACGGCATCATCGGCACATTCCTTATGCTGGCATTGGCCGCCGTCGTAGCGATCCCCGTAGGCATCCTCTGCGGCATCTGCCTTTCCGAATACCGGGGCAACTGGTTTGCCACCATCGTGAGCTACCTGACCGACCTGCTGCAAGGCACACCGTCCATCATCATCGGCATCATCACCTACATTTGGATTGTAGTCCCCACGAAAGGCTATTCGGCCTATGCCGGGAGCGTGGCCCTCTTCATCATGATGTTGCCGCTCATCATCCGCTCCACGGAAGAGACCATGAAGATATTGCCCGAAACACTCAAGGAAGCGGGGCTCGGACTGGGCGGAAGCTATTGGCGCGTCATGCTGAAAGTCATGCTGCCCGCCTCGTTCGGAAGTATCTTCACCGGCATCCTGCTGGCTATCTCGCGCGTGGTGGGGGAAACGGCACCGCTCATGTTCACCACGCTCGGCAGCGCGGTCATCAGCTGGAACATGTCGAAACCCATGTCGGCCGTGCCCTTGCTCATTTGGGAGTTCTTCAACGACCCCAACTTGCAGAGCCTCATCTGGGGGGCCTCGCTGTTCCTCCTCACTTTCGTACTTTGTCTTAACTTATTAGCCAAACGAATCGCAAAAAAATGGAAAATATAACAGATCCCATCTTAGAAATCAAAAACGTCAGCATCTCGTATGACCAAAAAGTAACGGCCGTGAAGAATGTGTCAGCCGCCGTGCAGCGCAACACCATCACTGCCATCATGGGGCCTTCGGGATGCGGCAAGAGCACCCTGCTCCGCGCCGTGAACCGCATGCACGAGCTCTACAAAAACATCCAAGTGACAGGGGAAATCATGCTCAACGGCGTGAACATCATGCAAGAACAGCCCAACTCTGTGCGCCGCAAAATCGGCATGGTGTTCCAACGCCCGAACCCGTTCCCCACGATGAGCATCTACGACAACGTGCTGGCCGGATACATCCTCAACGGCATCCGCCTGAGCAAAAGCAAAAAAGACGAAATCGTGGAACGCAACCTGCGCAACGTGTCGCTGTGGGACGAAGTGAAAGGCTCGCTCACCAAGCGCGGCACCTTCCTCTCGGGCGGACAACAGCAGCGTCTTTGCATCGCCCGCTCGCTGGCCTTGCAACCCGAATTGCTGCTGCTCGACGAACCGACCTCGGCCCTCGACCCTATCGCCACAAAGCATGTGGAAGACTTAATCGTGAAGCTGAAAGACGAAGTGACCATCATGATCGTGACGCACAACATGTCGCAGGCCATGCGCATCTCCGACATGTCCATGTTCATGTACCTCGGCGAGCTCATCGAATATGACAAGACTGACAAGATGTTCAACGACCCCAAAGACGAGCGCACCCGCGCTTACCTGACGGGCAAGATGGGATAAAAAAACATGTCCCTTTGTTCCCCAAAGGAGGGTGTATCAAAATAAACTCCTCCCCTACAAGGCGGAGCAGTTGCTTCTCGCAGGTTTTGATACACCCTCTTTTCTTATGCAACCACAAATTCCGTCGTGCAGAAAAACGACGGAAGAACCTACTGATGGTTGCCAAGCTTCTTCTTCACCACGGCCGGACAACCGGCTGCCAGCGAATCATCGGGTATGTCGCGCGTCACCACACTGCCTGCGGCAATGATGCAACGGTTGCCAATCGTCACGCCCGGACAGACCACCACGCTCCCGCCCAGCCAGCAGTCCTCACCGATGGTGATGGGATGGCCCGTTTCCTTTGGCTCACGCCGCTCCACGTAATCTATCGGATGTTGCGGTGTATAAAACTGGCAGTTCGGGCCGACCTTCGTGTGCTTCCCGATGCGGATGTAACCGGCATCCAGCATGGTGCAGTTGCAATTGATGAACACGTGCTCACCCAGCACGACCCCCGTGCCGTGATCGCAATGAAACGGCGGACACACCATGGAGGTGGGAGGAATGCCGGGAATCAGCTCCTCGATGGTACTCCGATAGTCCTTGTCGCTCATCAGCATGGTGCGCAACTTGCGGCATAATTCTCCCGCATGATCCAAGCTTGCCTGGATTTCCGGGTCGGAAAAACAGTAAAGCTCCCGACTACGCATTTTTTCGATTTCCTTTTTCATCATGTCCTTTCATATTCGTTCAAACCACAAAAAGTTTTGAAATTCCACAGAATCGTGCCGCCCGCCCGGCATGTGCATTCGCGCACGTCCCCTTGGCTTCAAGGCCAAAACAAAAGTATCCAATTCCAAAAAACTGTTTCTCATTCCGGCAGTTTCCCCGTCCCGGCCTCATCCTCCACCTCCAGGTCTCCAAAATAAGAGATGCTTTGGGCATTACTGGGGATAAGCATGATGTCCGCCCGATCGTTGCCATAAAGCGTCACGGTGAACTTATAGGTCACCGGCACCTTGCGCACGACGAACTCCACACGTTCCACCCCCTCACGCAACGTCCGCGTCCTGAAATGCTCCACCGGAAGCTCGAACCGCAACCCGTCGTCATTCAACACAGGCTGATACACACGTCCCATGTAAGGCAGGCAAACACGGGCGGTGTCGTCGCGCAATTCCAACGAATACCCGTAGGACAGCACACGGGAAGGATATGACACAGGCATCATTTGGGTCACATTCACCTTGAAACAGCACGTGTCGGCCATCACCTCCGCCTGTGCGGCCATGGAAACCGGACACAACGACAAAAGTCCCCACAAAAAAGTCAGCTTCGCTTTCATAAATCCTCCTTCCTGCAACAGTGAAAAAAGAACAGCCTTTGCCGCCCCTTGTAAAGGTAACGACAAAGGCCGCATATTGATGCCGGAACGGACTATCTTTTAATGATATTTATCATCTCCTCGGCCGTGACAAGCTGCTGATTGCCCGTAGCCATGTCCTTCAACGTGACTTTCCCTTCCTTCATCTCGTTCTCGCCCGCAATGGCCACGAAAGGCACAGCCTTGGCGTTGGCATACGCCATCTGCTTTTTCATCTTCGCACTGTCGGGGTAAATCTCGCAACGCACCCCGGCCTGGCGCGCCCGGGCCATGAGCGGCAGGCAATAAGCCGCCTCGGACTGGCCGAAATTCACAAAAAGCAGCTCTGTGCCCGTCACCGTCTCCTTCGGGTAAAGGTCAAGCTGGTTAAGCACATCGAAAATGCGGTCGGCACCGAAAGATATACCCACCCCGCTCACGCCGGGCATGCCGAATATGCCCGTCAGGTTGTCATAACGGCCTCCGCCGGTAATGCTTCCTATTTCCACGTCCAAAGCCTTCACCTCGAAGATGCAACCCGTGTAATAATTCAGCCCGCGTGCCAAGGTCAAGTCCAGCTCCATCTCGTTTTTCAGCCCCAGCCCGGCCAAAGTGGCGAGCACGAACTCGCACTCCTCGATGCCTTTCAGCCCCGTCTCGCTCCCGGCCAGCACACGCTTCATCACCTCCAGCTTTTCCTGGTTGGTCCCGCTCAACCGGATGATGGGTTGCAGACGGGCTATGGCTTCCTCGCCGATGCCGGCTTCCGCCAGTTCTGCATTCACATTGTCCAATCCGATTTTATCCAACTTGTCAATCGCCACCGTAATGTCCACGATTTTGTCCGCCTCGCCGATCATCTCGGCGATTCCGGTCAGGATCTTGCGGTTGTTCAGCTTGATACACACACGGATGCCAAACTTGGAGAACACCGCGTCCACGATTTGCATCAGTTCCACCTCGTTCAGCAAGGAATCGCTCCCCACTACGTCGGCATCGCATTGGTAAAACTCGCGGTAACGCCCTTTTTGAGGACGGTCGGCCCTCCATACGGGCTGAATCTGGTAACGCTTGAACGGCATCGTCAGTTCCTCGCGATGCTGCACCACATAGCGGGCAAAAGGCACGGTCAGGTCATAGCGCAGACCTTTTTCGCAAAGCTTTGCCGCCAGCCGGTTCACGTTCTCTCCCGTCAACTCGTCCCGTTCCACACCGGAAAGGAAGTTTCCAGAGTTTAAAATCTTGAATAGCAACTTGTCGCCTTCCTCGCCATACTTCCCCATCAGCGTGGAAAGGTTTTCCATCGCAGGCGTTTCAATCTGTTGGAAGCCATAAAGGGCGTAAACCTCCTTAATCGTGTCGAATATGTAATTGCGCTTAGCCATTTCCACAGGCGAAAAATCACGCGTTCCTTTCGGGATTCCCGGTTTTGTAGCCATATTTTCACATTCTTTTTTTGATTCCGCCGCAAAAATACGATTTTTTTCCAAACAAACAACTTTCCGCACCATACATTATACCAAAGAATGTGGCGGAAAAACGTTTTTTATTTCTAACTTTGCACGGAATTTAAGCATTCATGCGTATGATTTTTTTTCGAAAATCCACCCCGGAAGAAGATAAGCGGCCAGCCACCGGCACACCCGCTCCCGCCACGGAAGCCACGTCCACAAACAAGCCACAACCCGCCAACGCGGAAGAGGCTGCCCGACAGTGGTTTGCAGGACGATTCGGCACGGACATGCCAGACGAAGTGACACGCATGTTCCGCCAAATCGCCGCCAATGAAAACAAACGCCAAAAAGCAAAAGCAAACCTGCTTGACGGCAACGAACTGAAACGCATCCACGAGAGCATGCGGCTGTACAAGACCAAACTGGCCAACGTGGCACAAACCTTGGACGGCCTCCGGGCACAAAAAGAATGGTACCACAGGAACAAAGAACTGCAAAGCATCCTAGAAAAATACAGACAGGACTTTTTTGAACGCAACAAAGAATACAACGCCCGCCTGAAAGACATCCACGAATTGGAGCGTTTCGAGACTTTCGAAACCGTGCAAGGGAACTACCAACGCATCAAAGCCTTGGAAAGCGTACTGCAACTCATACGAAAGGAAAGCCCCGAATATGTAGAAAGGTTTTCCGAGGCACAAAACGCATGCAAGGAAATGAGCCAACGCGTACATGCGGACGAAAAGTCATACCAAGAGAAAAGAAACGGGTTCAGAAGGCTTCTTGCCCAAACAACAGAGGGATACGCGCTGCAAACGGAGCTGAAGTTCTATGATGCCGACCTGAGAGAACTGGAACAGTACAAATCAAGCCTCATCCACACATTGGACGCACTGAACTCCCAAAACGAGGAGACGAAAGGGGCACTCGAAAAAATCAAAGAAAAGACAGACCAGCAACAACAACTGCGGCAAACCTTGGAATCGCAACAACATACGCTTGAAAAAGGGGATGTCATACAGACCAAACTGAACTTCCTGCAATACCAAAAGAAACGTAAGGAACAACTGCTGGCCGTCATTGAAAGAACCCGCAAGCAACAGCAGGAACAAAACGAAAAGCTGAACCGGCTCTTCACCACCTCGCAAGACACCGACGCGCAAATCAAGACTTTGAAAGGCGAGCTGCAAGTGCACCAAAAAAGTATTGTCGGCATGAACAGCTACGACCTGCAACAACGGGCCATGGACTTGAAGAGCAAACGCGAAATGCTGGAAAACGCGACCCGGCTGTGGAAACAAATCGCAGACGGATACACGAGAGTGGACGAAAAAAGCCAGGAAATCATGCGGCGCGGGCACCGCAACGAAGCGTTGAAAGCACAAATAGCCCAATTGGAACCGGAAGTGACCGGACTGCAAACCCAATGCGAAGAACTGAAATACGCCTACACGCTCAGCAAAAGCCAAGACGTAATGCAACTGCGCAAAGACTTGCAGGAAGGCGTGAGCTGCAGTGTATGCGGTGCCACACACCACCCCTATCATTCCGACACGCTCCTGGAACAAAGCAAGCTCATCGGAGAAATCAAAACGGACTTCGAACAAACGGGCACGGAACTGAAACACAAGCAAGCATTGCTGGATGACCTGAAACGGGAACAAGCCCTGGAAGAAGGACGCATCGAAACAGACCGTCAAACCTTGGAAGTCTATAAGCAAATCCTGCAAAGCAACATAGAACATTGGGAGACGTTCACCACACTGGACAGCACCTTCAAGGAATGTTCGCCCAGCACGAATTTCGAAGGAAGACGCATCATGTTGCAACAATTGGTGGAAAAAACCGGGATAGATGCGGAAGATGCCCAAAAGGAACTGGACACCTTCAACTTCCACCAGTCCACCATCAACACGCTCAACAAGCACCTAAATGAAAAAGAGCTGGAGAAAGACGACATCACCGTGCGCCTGAACGAAGTGAACACCGGTTGCCAGGTGGTGGCCTACCGCGTCGAACAGCTGCAGCAGGCCTTGACGCGCACCAACGAGAAATTCAGCGAACTGTACGAGGAAATAGACAAGATAATGGCCATTTCCAATTGGTACAAAGTGTGGTGCGAAAGCCCTGAGAACCTGAGAATTTACCTTCAACGACAACGGGAACGCTGGCTGCAACTGAAAGAAGAAACCACCGAAACACAAAAAGAAAGCATACGGTTGCAAACCTTGCAGGAAAATCTCACGGAACAAACCGCCACGATAAAAAAATTGCTCAACCTCCTGACAGAAAAAACGGAACAGATGGAAGAATATCGGCAACAAGCCCGTGAAAAGCTGCACAAGCTCTTTGAGGACGGTGACGTGGAGACCCATTACAAAGCGGGACTGGAAGCTTTGGACGCCGCGGAAGAGAAGAAGGAAAAAACCCGACAAGACATGGCTGAGCTGCAAACCGCATCCACACGGTGGCAAGGCTACAACCAACGGGCGGATGACACGATGCGAACCATTGAGAAAGCTATCGCCCGAGAACATTCCGAACTGGACGACTGGATACGGAAATACAATACCAACCACTCCCCCGTGCAATTCACGGAACTGGAACAGGCATTCAATACCCCCACAGACTGGAATGCCCTGCGCGAAGAACTCCGGGCACTCACGCTCCGCGACATGGTGGCCGGGGCGCGGGTCGAGGAAGCACGACTGGCATTGGCCGCACACCAGGTCAACGCCCTTTCACAAGGTCAGGACGAAGACCGCACAGCAGCCTTGAACACGGAAATCGCACGCTTGGAAAGCGAGCAGAACCGCCTTCTCGTCCAACTGGCCGGTTATCAAGCCCGCCTGGAAGCCCACGAAACCGAACTGCAAAAACAAACCGCGCTCAACCTGGCCGGCCAGCCGGAAAACCCTTGATCCGCCATGCGAAAATATCTTTTTTATATCTCATGCACGATATTGTCGGCCTGCATCTTGCTCGCCGCAACCGGATGTCGCTCCTCACGTTCCTTCCAACAGAAACCTTTCGTGCTGGTCGTCGATGCCGGACATGGAGGAAACGACCAAGGAGCAGCCGGACGCCGCTCGCTCGAGAAAGACATCAACTTGAAAGTTGCCCGAAGGGTGTGCAAACTCATCCGGAAAAAATGCAAAGGAGTGGAAGTCATACAAACACGTCCGGATGACGAGTTCGTCACACTCGACGACCGGGCCGGCATGGCAAATTATTTCGGCGCAGACTTGTTCATCTCCATCCATTCCAACTCCTCGCGCGGATGGGCTGAAGGAACAGAAACCTTCATCCATCCCTCTGCCCTCGGAAGCCGCAGCGAACGCATGGCCCGCCTCATCGAGCATGAATATGTGTGGCAAGGCCAACGAAAAAGCCGGGGCGTGAAGACCGCCAACTTCGCCGTGCTGCGCAACACGCGCATGCCGGCCGTACTCACGGAAGTGGGATTCATTTCCAACAAGCAAGAAGAAAAGTTCATCAAGTCCAAACGGGGGCAAAAAAAACTGGCACACTGCATCAGCGACGCTTTCGCCCGCTACCGCAAAGAATATCCTTGAGGATTTACACCATATTTAATAAGGTAAAAAGATTCACACAGTACACAACATGAAAAAGAGTCTAATCGCATTGGCCTTTGGCACTTTCGCCTTGGGCATGTCAGAGTTCGTCATGATGAGCATCCTGCCCTACGTGGCGCAATCCATGCAATGCACCATCCCTGAAGCAGGACACCTGATTTCGGCATACGCCCTCGGAGTCTGCGTGGGCGCGCCCACCGTGGTACTGATTGCCCGCAAGCGGCCGCTCCACCAAATCCTGCTGGCCCTCATCTGCATCTACCTGACTGGCAACCTAATGATGTCCGCCTGCTCCGACTTGCATCTTGGCATCCTTTTCCGCTTCATCTCCGGACTGCCTCACGGTGCCTACTTCGGCGTGGGCTCCATCGTGGCCGACCGTCTGGCCCCGCGCGGGAAAAGCTCGCTGGCCATCGCCATCATGAGTTCGGGCATGACAGTGGCCAACCTCATCGGCATCCCGGCGGGCACCTGGCTGAGCGACCTCGTGTCGTGGCGCGCCATCTTCTTGTTCAATGGAGCTTGGGGGGTACTGACCTTCGCCATGCTCTATCGGCTGATTCCCCACATGGCACCTCTCCCCAACACAGGATTGAAAGGCCAGTTCCGTTTCCTGAAAAGCGCGGCCCCGTGGCTGCTCATCATCACCACCACATTCGGCAACGGCGGCATCTTCTGCTGGTATAGTTACATCAGCCCGTTGATGAACAAGATGGCCGGTTTCGACCCTTCAGAAATCACCCTGCTCATGGTGTTGGCCGGGGGCAGCATGTGCGTGGGCAACATCGCCGGAGGCAAACTGTCTGACCGCTACACACCTGGGCGCACCATTCTCGGTGTACAGCTCTGTATGATTGCCGGCTTGCTTTCCACGTTCTTCTTCTCCACCTATCCGGCCATCGCCGTGCTCATGATGTGCGTCTGCACGGCCTGCCTCTTTGGCGTGTCAGCCCCGCAACAACTCTTGCTCCTGCGTTTCTCCAGAGGAGGGGAAATGATGGGTGCCGCCATGGTACAGGTGGCCTTCAACTTGGGCAACGCCGTCGGTGCCTATTGTGGCGGACTTCCCATCACCTACGGGATGGGGTACAATTATCCCGCCCTCGTCGGTACGGGCTTCGTCATCATAGGCGTCATCTCCACCGCCACGTTCTGCCGGAAATACCGCAAAGAAAACGCGGAGGCGTGAGAAAAAGACACATTGCAGCGCAGGAAGAACAAAAGATTTCGTATATTTGACGCACCAAACTGGATTTCCAATGAAAAACAATATGCGACTGCGCCTTTGTCATCCGGCTAGGGAAATATGTCTGCTAGCCACCATTGCCTTGCTGACGCCCTTCACCGCTTTCCCGCAAGCCACAGACCATACGGGCGAACTGACCCGCCTGCTGCAGGAAAACAAATTCTTTCCTGCATGCCGCTATTATCAAACGCACCATGACAGCCTGCGGTTGGAATGGCAGGCCGACAGTTCGGTGCAGGAAATGGAAACACTCTATGCCTACTACATGGACAAGTTTCTCAACCGCCCAGACAGCGCGGCAGCCAAAATGAACCGCCTGCTCAAGGAACATCCTGACTTTTTCGAGGAGACATCGACAGTCATCTATTTCTACAACGAACTGCTCAACTTGTACTATCAGACACAGGACTACGACAAGGAATTGGAAACTTACGATGAAATAGAACGCCTCATCGGACAATGGGCGGAAGCAGACGAAAATTGGAGGCTGACACAAATCCAGATATTGGCAGAGCTCCGCAAAGCCGCCCTCCAAAGGAAGACCGCCATTCCCCGCCCCATGCGCCTCGTTGCACCGGGCAGCACGACCACCGTGCCCCTCGATACCACAGGCATACTCAACTGCACGGCCAGTTACAACGGACACCCCATGCGCCTTTGGATTGACACGGGAGTCAGCTATGCCCTCTTCATGCAAGAAGAAAAAGCCCGGAAATACGGGCTGAAGCTGTTCGCCCACGACTCCACCCTGGTCAATGGCATATTATCACCCAAGGCGGAAGCTGTCATTGACACGTTGCGCATCGGCACGTTCTGCCTGACCGACATTCCAGTCATAGTGCTCTGCCACGACATCACCCACGGAATGCCGGACAGCATAAGGGGAAAGGATGTCCGCCACATCGTGGACTCTATCTATTCCATGAGCGATGCAGTCCTCGGGCTTCCCGCGCTCTGCAAACTGGGGCAAGTCACGTTCGACCTGTCCGGCCACAAGCTGACCCTTCGTGCGCCGCGCCATCCCTTCACACCCTCGGAAGAACCGAACTTATACCTCAACCAAAACATGCTCTACACCCGCTGCACCCTTAACGGGGCAGAAGCCGTAGGACTGCTGGACACCGGGAACACTGGCAACTACCTGACTTTCTCCCATTCATTTTACGAAACGAACAAAGACAGAATCCCGCTGGACACCCTCACAGCCAAACGTAAAATCGGTTCATGGATTTACGGCCATACCCAAGCGGACATGCCTTACGAAATCCCGCTTCAGCCGGACATCCGCTTCAACGGCCTGCCCGTCCGCATCCCGCCTAAGGCCGACATCATCATCACGCCGCACGATGACGCTTCGCAAAGCCACCTTGATGTCTTCTTCAGTTTGCCTTTCTGCCGCAGCCTGGGCGACAAAATCACCTTCGATTTCCAAGAAATGCGCCTCACTGGGAAATGACAAAAACACTGCGCCGCCATACGGCTGGAACAAGCTGACACCTGAAAAAGCCACACGGCCCCATTTTACTTCCCCGGCATCATTACCACGCCTTCCTTCTTCATGCCATCAACCTTGATGATGACAGGCACATCGAAACGGACATGGCGCACGTGTGCCGTCTCCTCCACTGCAGGCTGGCTGTTCAAGAAAGTTTGGTTATAAACCCCGTCGCCTAAGAAATCATTCACCGTGAAATAGCCCACGCCGAAACTGGTCAGGTTTTGGAAGAAGTGAGTGCCTTGACTGGGATCCACACGGTAGTTCGTCAATCCCGATTCTACGATGACCTTTGCCGCCGAAATGTTGGGCCATTTCACAGGCACACCGAGCCAAGAATCGCTGCTCCCCCACCGACCGGGCCCCACCAACACATAATTCTTCCCCTCTTCCAAGAAGCGGCAGTTGATGCGGTCTATCTCGTCGGCGATGGCCGGATTGTTATAGGCCGAATAATCTTCCGTCTTGACATACACCACGTCGAACACGTCCAAAGTCACGCCCTGCCCGATGGCATTATGCGAACGGATGAGCGTGTCCTCGTCCGGAATCTCGGTCAAATCCTCGTCCAACATCATCTTATTGTCCACCATCGGACGGATTTGCAAGGGATAGAACACCCCCGTGCGGTCGGAATTCAACCGCACAGCAAACTCGATTTCCACCGGACGACGCATGCTGTCCTGCCCGTACTTGAGCATCATCCGCAACAAATCGGGCAAGGGAAACACGCCCTGTTGCAACACGCCGCAGAAAGTAACCAGCTTGCGTCCGCCTTCGTAGATGCCATCGCGAATCATCATGTCATAAGGGTCGTAGGTAGAGGCAATGAACTGCAGCGAACCGTCTTTCTCCGCGTCGCGCACGGGTATCTTCAGTAGATTGAACCCGTCGTCCACCCGAAAATGTTCAGGAGAAGCCTCCATGTCCAAAGCCAGGAAGGCTGTTTGCGTCTCGCGTAAGGCTATCTCCATCTCGCTCGTCTGCAACACTTTGTCGGGATGTGCAGGGCAAACCCGCAAGTTCACGCCGCCGTCCACAATGTATTTCCCTAATCCGAGTGCAAGATTCACGATGCCGTCCTCTGCTTGTTCATCGCCGATAGGGTAATAGTTCACCGAGCGGGCCACGCCTGAGATGTTTGGATAGAAACGGTTCCCGTAGCGTGTCCCCGCCACTTCCTGCAGGATGACGGCCATCTTTTCTTGGTCAATGACGTTCATCGTGGCAGTCATATAAGCCTTGCTGTCGCGATAGAACACCGAGGCATACACGCCTTTGATGGCATCGCACAACATGCGAAGCCGCACAGCCTTGTCCTCCACGTTTGGAATCATATATGTGGAATAAATCCCTGCAAAAGGTTGGTAATGGGCATCTTCAAGCAACGAGGAAGAGCGTATGGCCACAGGCTGCCGCACCACGTCAAGAAAAGCCGTGAGGTCTTCCCGCAGCCGTTGGGGTAACTTGGCCTGCAAAAAACGCGACAGAATCTCCTCATCCGGCACGTCGGACAAAGCGAACTGGTAGAGGTCGTTGGCATCCATGAACTCGTCGAACACGTCCGTGCAGAGCACCACTGTTTTCGGGATCATCACATCGGCATTGTCGAAAGCGTTCAGGTCGGGATGCTGCATGATGATATGGTCCAGGAAAGCCAGCCCGCGCCCCTTTCCGCCAAGGGAACCATCACCGATACGGGCGAAATTGCTGTAACGGTCGAAACGGTTGCGCTGGAACACGGCCACCACGCCTTGGTTCTTCATCCGACGATAGCTCACGATGGCATCGAAAATAATCTGGCGATGGGCATCCACGTCTTGCAACGAGCTCCACGTAATGTGTTTGAGAAATTCCGAGATGGGAAACAAGGCGCGCGAACAGAGCCAACGCGACACGTTGTTGCGCGTGATATGGTAAAGGAGCGATTCCTTGGGAAGAGTGAAAATGTTGTCCTGCAAGTCTTTCAGGTTCTTTATGCGGGCCACTTCCTCCATCGTGTTGGGGTCAAGGAAAATGAAATCGCCGAAACCGAAATTCTCACGCACCAGCCGGCGGAGATCCACACCTATCTTCTTCGAATTCTTGTCGATGAACTTCGCTCCGCACTTTTCCGCCCACACACGTTTGTCCGTCTCGGACGACTCCAAGATAAGAGGCACGAACTTATCCTCGGCACGGATAGCGGAAAGCAGCTCGTATCCCGCCATCTCGTCAGCCACCCCGTTGCGCGGAAAACGGCAGTCACTAATGACCCCCAACGTGTTCTCCTTGTAACGGCTGTACAAGTCCCACGCTTCCTCATACGTCCGGGCCAACACGATTTTCGGACGTCCGCGCATGCGCAACGTTTCGAGTTGTGCATTGAGTGCCTCGGTGGAAAACTCCAGACTCTGCTGGAGCACGAAACGATACAGGTTGGGCAGGATGGACGAATAGAAACGAATGGAATCCTCTACAAGCAAAATCATCTGCACTCCCGCCGCCACATCGTGCTCCAAGTTCATCTTGTCCTCTATCAGCTTAATGATGGAAAGCAAAAGATCCGTGTTGCCCAACCAACAGAACACATAATCGAAATCGGAAAAATCCATGTGCTCCATGCTCTTGCGTATGCCATGGCTAAAAGGAGTAAGCACCACGATGGGAACCGTCGGATTGTCGTTCTTAATGCCCAAAGCAATGTCGAACACATCGTTGTTGTCCGTTCCCGGCATGCAAATCACCAAGTCAAAGGAGGTGCGGGACAATTCCTTTTCCGCTTCCTCCTGAGAAGCCACCTGAAAGAAACGTGGCGGATAGCGCAGCCCCAGCTTCACGTATTCATCGAAAATTTTCTCGTCCACCCGCCCGTCATCTTCCAACATGAAGGCATCGTATGGGTTGGCAATCAAAAGCACATTGAAAATCCGCCGTTTCATCAAATCCACGAACGATGTGTCGCGCAACAGCGGGCATTCCCTGTTATTGTCATCTTCCATAATCGGTAATTTCTTCTTTTTACAAGTTCACATAGACAAATATGCGGAAAAATCCGTAAAAGAACAAATCCGGGCAACAAAAAATATGCCACCGGAGCACAAAATCCCCAGCGGCATATATCTTGCCATATACAACATCCTCAAACGATGCCCTGCGCCATCATGGCCTTGGCCACTTTCATGAAACCGGCCACATTGGCCCCCTTCATGTAATTGACATAACCGTCCGGCTCCGTCCCGTAGCGGACACACTGCTCATGGATGCCGTGCATGATGGCATGCAAATTCCGGTCAACCTCCTCAGCCGACCAACTGAGATGCATGGCATTTTGGCTCATTTCCAACCCAGACGTGGCCACCCCGCCTGCATTGACCGCCTTGCCCGGCGCGTAAAGCATCTTGCGGGCGACAAATGCATCAATGGCTTCTGGCGTACAACCCATATTGGAAATCTCGGCCACACACTGCACACCATTGTCTATCAGGTGCTGCGCATCCTCGCCATTCAGCTCATTCTGCGTGGCACACGGCAAAGCAATATCGCACTTCACTTCCCATGGACGACGGCCCGGCACAAACACGCTGCCAGGGAACCGCTCAGCGTATGGACTGCAAATGTCGTTCCCGCTAGCCCGAAGTTCCAACATATAATCAATTTTCTCACCGCAAACTCCTTCCTCGTCAAAGATGTAACCATCAGGCCCGGATATGGTTACCACTTTCGCCCCCAATTCCGTGGCTTTCCTAGTGGCTCCCCATGCCACATTGCCGAACCCGCTGACGGCAATCCGCTTCCCACGGATGTCAACACCTCTATCCGCCAACATTTCACGGACGAAATAAAGTCCTCCATAGCCTGTGGCTTCCGGACGCACGAGCGAACCGCCATATTCCAACCCCTTCCCTGTCAACACGCCGCTCCAATCCCGCGTCAGTTTCTTATATTGCCCGAACAAATAACCTATCTCTCGCGCTCCCACACCGATGTCACCTGCCGGAATATCTGTTTCCGGGCCGATGTAGCGGAACAATTCATTCATGAAAGCCTGGCAAAACCGCATGATTTCCGCATCGCTCTTGCCGCGCGGAGAAAAGTCCGAACCGCCTTTTCCGCCCCCCATGGGCAAGGTGGTAAGAGCATTTTTAAAAGTTTGCTCAAATGCCAAAAACTTTAAAATGCTCAAGTTGACGGAAGCGTGGAAGCGCAACCCTCCTTTATATGGCCCGATGGCACTGTTAAATTGTACCCGGTAGCCAAGATTCACTTGCACTTCCCCCCTGTCATCCACCCAAGGTACGCGGAAAACAACCACTCGCTCTGGTTCTACCAACCGTTCAATCAACTTCGCACGTTCAAATTCAGGATGGTTGTCATACACGTCCTTTATCGACAAAAGCACTTCACGCACTGCTTGCAAATACTCCGCCTCGCCTGGATGCCTGGCTTCCAAACGAGCCATGATTCCCTGAATATCCATAGTACCTTACCTTTAAGAAAAACAAACAATTTGTCAACTAACATAATGCAAAGCTACAAAAACAAACCATTAAAAGCAAGTAAAACCGGATTAAATAATACACAAATATATCAAAACGTCAAACAATCCATGCCATAAAAATGGAGCATCCCAAGAGAAACCATTTGACGCTCCACGGACAAAAACATTCCTCTTGGGATGCTCCCTAGCTCAGAAAAACCAAAGAAACCCGTTTTACTTCAAAGAGAAAACGGGTTCTTTTTCGTCACCTTCGACAGCCAGCTTGTTTTCACGAAGCAACCAGCCCAAAGCCAAATACAATTCTTTGTCGGTTTTCACCTTCGCAGCTTTCTTCAAGTCTTTTACGCCCATGGGGGCATTTTCGTTCAAAGCATTCCAAACCTGGCCTGCCAATTCACCTGCATTTTCAAACATAATACTTAATACTTTTAATTAATAAACTCATCCTCTCAAAGGACACTCTTTCATAAATACGTACAAAGATACAACTTATATTCATACCCCTTATAAAAAAACTTAAAAGATCCGCCGTTTTATAGGTTATTTTAACTAAAATAAGATTTTTTATGCATGCGAATTGTCATACTCATGGCACTATCGTCCCACTGACTCCAAATAATCAGCAATAATGCGGGCCGCTCCTTCTATGATTTTCGGACAGGGACGCTTGGCATAATAGTCTGCCGTACGGGCTTCTGCCTCGCTGCTTACCGGGGCATCACGTTTCAAACCCAACATATCGGCACAAGTGATAGAACCGTTCTGCGCCTTGAACTTGGCGGCCAACTCCTGCACAATGGCATAATTGCGGGATTTCGTCGCACGGTCCTTCCCTTCCATGGCTGCCGTTTCCAAACCTGCCAGCATGAACATGCCACAAGCCGCCCCGCACGTCAAGCGCATCCGCCCTATCCCACCACCAAAAGAAGCAGACATGTGCAAAGCCTGTTCCCGCGTAAATCCGTAAATGTCGGCGAAGGCAGCCACAATCGATTGCGAGCAATTGAATCCCTCCCTGAAATTTGCCACAGCCTGTGCTATCCTATCTTCTTTGTCTTTCATCGTCTTTAACCTTTTGCATATCTACGTTGCAAAAATAAAAAGAAAACAGGAAACAAACGAACAAATGCAGCAACTATTCAACGAAAGTCGTGATTGCATGTCCCATATTTTCAAGCTTACACTGAAACAAATTCGTTTCTTTTTCGTACTTTTGCAGAAAGGAAGTGATTCTTCCCTAGAGGCTTATTGCCATGTATTATCCAAAAACAAGAAAAATGAAAAAGAAAACCATATTGTTGTTGCCGGCATTGTGGGGGTTGATGGCCGCATGCCAAGAAAACTTCGACGAACGATGCGCCAGAGAGGCGCGGGAATATACCGAAAAGCAATGCCCGCGCAGAATGGATATCTGCACCATCATGGACAGCCTCACGTATGACGAGGCGACCCACACACTGAATTATTACTACACCTTGGAAGGCGAATTGGACACCGACAGCATGATGAACAAGGAAAACTGCGGGAAAATCGAAGATTTGCTGCGGAAGAACATCATCAATTCCGTGGAACTGAAGACTTACAAGGAAAATGGTATCAACTTTGCTTATTGTTACCACTCCAAAACAACAGGAAAAGCGCGCCTCCAAGTGCGCTTCACACCGGAAGACTACGGAAACGGCATCCCTGCAAACGACAAAAAATAAGCTGCAGGCAACAGATTTTCCAATAAAAAGAAACGCGGCTTGACCTTTTTCAAGGGAAGTCGCGCTTCTTTTTTACTGTCCCGGGAGATACGTTGCCGCATCCCGAAAAAACATCTGTCAAATTCAAACCTGCGATACAGCCGCCTCCAACGCCATTGCCAACTGGTCGGGACAGGAAGTGGATTTCATGCCGCAACGGACACCTTTCAACCGGCTGATCACGTCTTCCACACGCATACCTGTCACCAAACGTGCAATGCCTTGCAAGTTCCCATGGCATCCGCCTGCAAAATGGACGGATTGCACGATACCTTGCTCCACCTCCAGTTCTATCTGGCGGCTGCAAGTCCCTGCTGTTTGATAGACGTATTTCATGAAGCCTTATTCTTCCTCCGGCTTCATATTGGTGTAAACGGTCTGCACGTCGTCGAACTCTTCAAGCTTCTCCACCATCTTGTTCAACGTTTCACGCACGTCCGGTGCCACCTCCTTCAAATCATTGGGGATATAAGTAAACTCTCCACCGACATCCTCAAAGCCGCTCTCCTCCAAATGCTTTTGGATGACACCGTAACTTTTCGGGTCGCCGTAAATGGTGATAGTTCCCTCTTCGTCATCCATGTCGTAATCCTCTTCCACGCCATAATCAATCAAGTCGAGAATCAGCTCGTCCATATCGACAGTGGCTGGTTTCTTGAACGTGAACACGCATTTGTGGTCAAACAGATAAGCCAGCGACCCCATCGTGCCCAACGTGCCGGAGAATTTGTTGAACACGGAACGCACATCGGCCACCGTACGGGTCGGATTGTCGGTCAGCGTGTCCACAAACACGGCGATTCCGTGAGGGCCATAACCTTCGTAAGTCATGCTCTTGTATTCGCTCTGGTCTTTCCCCATCGCATTCTTGATGGCCCGCTCGATGTTGTCTTTAGGCATGTTCTCGCGCTTGCATGTCGCGATAATCGAACGCAACGTGGGGTTGTTTTCAGGTTCCGGGCCACCAGCCTTCACGGCAATGGCAATCTGTTTGCCCAGTTTCGTAAATGTCTTGGCCATGTGGCCCCATCTTTTCAGCTTTGCAGCCTTTCTGTATTCAAACGCTCTTCCCATTGGAATAAATTTATATGTATCTATTTTCTATTCTTTCTCATTTGGTAATTCAGGCAAAGTCCATAGACAATCAGCACAATCGTAGGTACAATCAGCGCATCGGTGTAGCCTTGCAGGGTAATTTGTAATAGCCAACAAGCAACCAACACGTAATAGACGACCTTAGCGACGACTAATCCTTTCATTGCGTCATCTCAATTTGGCACCCAATTTTTCCTGCAAATTGGCCACCAGCTTGCCCATGATGCCGTCAATCTGTTTGTCGTTCAACGTCTTCGTCTCGTCCTGCAACACGAAGTTCACGGCGTAGCTCTTCTTGCCTTCCTCCAGATTCTTGCCTTCATACACGTCGAACAGCGTGACTTCCTTCAGCAATTTCTTTTCCGTTGAGTAAGCCACCTTCTCGATTTCGGCAAATTCCACCTTCTTGTCCACCAAAAGAGCCAAGTCGCGCTTCACTGCGGGGAATTTGCTGATTTCCGTATAGCAAACCGCGTTGTTGCGAATGGCCTTCATCAGAAGCCTCCAGTTCAAATCGGCGAAATACACGTCATTGTCCACTTCCAGTTGCTTCAACAACTTCCGCCCCACGATACCCAGCACGGCCAACGTCTTGCCGCCCTTGTTCTGTATCTCAATGCCTTTCGAGAAAATATCGTTCCGACTATCAGCGAACACAAGTTTACCGAAATCCACGCCCAAACGCTGCAATATGTTCAACACGTAAGCCTTCAACTCGAAGAAAGAACCGTCTTCGTCTGGATGCGCCCATGAACCGCCCACCCGTTTGCCGGTGACCCACAAGCCCAAATGGTAGTCTTCGGAATAAGCATCCAAGACATGCTTGATGACTTCCGGGTCGCGGCTGCTGCTCACGCCGGGAACAATGTCCGGACACTTGTTTTCCTCATGGAAATAATAACAGTTACCAAATTCAAAGAAACGCAAATCTGCATTTTGCCGGTTGGCATTGTGGGAGATGCTCTCCAATCCTCCGAACAGCAACGTCTGACGCAGGGCATTCAAATCCGAGCTCAACGGATTCATCAGACGCACCAGCCGAGCCGAAGGATAACTTTCCAGCCCGTCGTAGTAGGCCGCGCGCTGCAAGGAGTTGTTCAGGATTTCATTAAAACCGCACCCCACAAGCTGCTCGGCCACCAAGTTCTGCAACTTATGACTTTTGTCTTCCTCGCCCTTCACATTGAGCGTGGATTTCACTGCCGCAGGAATCTCCACGTTGTTATATCCGTATATGCGCAGGATGTCTTCCACCACGTCGCACGGACGTTGCACGTCCACGCGGTAGGCCGGCACCTGAAGCTTCAAGCCTTCCGGCGTTTCTTCGAGAATTTTCATCTCCAATGCCGTCACGATGCGCTTCACCGTTTCAGCTCCGATTTCCTTGCCTATCAGGTCGTAAGCGTAGCGATAGTTCAAATCAACGATGAAATCAGGAAGCGGATTCGGATAGACATCCTTTATCTCCATCGCGATTTCACCTCCAGCTAACTCCTTGCACAAGATGGCAGCTTGCTTCAGGGCATAAATCACTCCGTTCGGGTCGATACCACGCTCAAAGCGGAAAGAAGCGTCGGTACTCAAGCCATGACGGCGGGCACTCTTACGAATCCATGTAGGGTTGAAATACGCACTTTCCAAAAGCACGTCGCGCGTAGTCTCATACGTCCCGCTGCCTTTTCCGCCAAATACACCGGCAATGCACATCGGTTCCTCCACATTGCAAATGGCCAAGTCGCGCTCACTTAATTTATGTTCCACACCGTCCAGTGTCACGAACGGGGTTCCTTCAGGCATAGTCCGCACCACGACCTTGTTGCCCTTAATCATGTCGGCATCAAAGCAGTGCAACGGCTGGCCGTAGGCAAACATGACATAGTTGGTGATGTCCACGATATTGTTAATCGGGCGCAGGCCGATGATGCGCAACTTGTCCTGCAACCATTCGGGGCTTTCCTTCACCTCGCATCCCTTGATGGTCACGGCCGCATAGCGCGGGCAAGCCTCCGTGTTCCGCACTTCGATATCAATGTCCAAGTCATGATTGTCCACCGCGAAGCTGTCGCACGAAGGACGATGCAGGGCGGTTGGGTAACCATGTTGCACCAGCCAAGCATACAAGTCGCGTGCCACGCCATAGTGCGAACAAGCGTCGGCACGGTTGGGCGTGATATCGACTTCGATGAGATAATCGCTCTTCAAGTTATAGTATTCCGCAGCCGGAGTGCCTGGCTTCGCCGTTTCGGGCAGCACGATGATGCCGCTGTGGTCCGTACCAATACCTATTTCGTCCTCGGCACAAATCATGCCGCAGCTTTCCACGCCGCGCAATTTGGACTTCCTAATGGTGATGCATTCGTCGCCGTCATACAACTTGCAACCGATAGTGGCCACCACCACTTTCTGTCCGGCATCCACGTTGGCCGCGCCGCAGACAATCTGCACGGGTTCTCCTTCGCCAAGGTTGACAGTACACACATGCATGTGGTCGGAATTGGGATGAGGCACACAGGTCAGCACCTCTCCGATGACCAATCCCTGCAGACCGCCTTTTACCGGCTGCACTTCTTCCACGCTGCCGACTTCAAGCCCCTCCGATGTCAGCGCGTCGGCCACTTCCTGGGCTGTCAGGTCGAAATCAACGTATTCTTTCAGCCAATTATAAGAAATATTCATATCTTAAAAATATTTGGATTCCATTCAAAATACGCGCAAAATTACACTTTTTCGTGCAATTCACCAAGAAGTTACGGGACAAAGCACGGAAGCCCCTTGGAGTTTTCACGCGGAAACGCCGACACTTTCACCGATTCGCAAAGCCATCCCCCTCAAAAAGGAAGCGGGCCGTCGGGCACGGGCGCACCGAAAGGCGATGACATTTCCACCGGCGGCGCGTCGGGAGGAGGCACCTGGACACCTTGCCCGCCTGCATTCCCGAAAGCCATGGATTCTCCCGGCATCGGCACGTAGGCATCTTCGTCCGGATCCTGGAAACGGGCATATTCGGCACGGAACTTCAACAACACGTCGCCAACCGCACCATTACGGTGCTTGGCTATGATAATCTCCGCCATGCCACGCAGGTCATGGCCTTTCTCGTCCTGATAAATCTTGTAATATTCAGGACGATGAATGAAGCATACCATGTCGGCGTCTTGTTCGATGGCACCAGACTCGCGCAGGTCGCTCAACTGCGGACGCTTGCCGTCAATGCCCTCGCGGTTTTCCACGCCGCGGTTCAACTGGCTCAACGCGATGATGGGGATATTCAGTTCCTTGGCCAACCCTTTCAACGAACGCGAGATGGTACTCACCTCTTCCTGACGGCTGCCAAACGACATGCCGCTGGCGTTCATCAGCTGCAGATAGTCTATCAGGATGATTTTCACCCCGTGCTCGCGCACCAGCCTCCGCGCCTTGGTGCGCAGTTCGAACACGGACAGCGACGGTGTGTCATCCACATAAAATGGCGCACCGTAGAGGTCACGTATCTTGCTGTCCAGCTGCACCCATTCATAAGGAGCCAGCTGGCCGCTTTTGATTTTCTCGCCGGGAATCTCGCACACGTTGACAATCATGCGGTTGACCAACTGCACGTTACTCATTTCCAAGGAGAACATCGCCACCGGGATTTTCATGTCCACTGCCATTTTCTTAGCCATGGAAAGCACGAACGCGGTCTTGCCCATGGCCGGACGGGCCGCAATGATGATAAGGTCGGAATTTTGCCAACCGGAAGTCATGCGATCCAATTTCTCGAACCCGCTGCTCAAGCCGCTCAACCCGTCGCTGCGGGCAGCCGCCTTCTGCAACATCTCGTAGGCATCGTGAATCACGGGGTCGATTTGCGTGTAGTCCTTCTTCATGTTCTGCTGTGAGATTTCGAAGAGCTTGCCTTCGGCCTCTTGCATCAGGTCGTCCACGTCCACCGTGCTGTCAAACGCCTTGGTCTGCACCACGCTGGTAAACGTAATCAGCTCGCGCGCCAAGTATTTTTGAGCTATGATGCGGGCATGATATTCGATGTGGGCCGAAGAAATCACCTTCTCGCTCAGCTGCGTGATATAGAAAGGACCTCCCACTTCCTCCAAATTGCCTGTGGAATTCAGGTATTCCGTCACCGTCAGGATGTCCACCGGTTTTTGTTGGAAATTCAATGTGCGGATGGCATCGTAAATCAACTGGTGGCGGTGGTCATAGAAACTTTCGGGGCGCAAAATCTCGCTCACCTGCGAATAAGCGTCCTGTTCTATCATCAAAGCCCCCAGTACGGCCTCTTCGAACTCGACCGCCTGCGGCTGCACATGTCCGTAAGCATCCTCTTCCGGCACGTTCATCTTGGTGCGCGCCGTAGTGCGTCGCCCCGTCTTTCTTGGTTCTGCCATAAAAATCCGTGTATTTCATCACAAAGATACACCTTTCCCTCCAAAATACACCTTTCGCCGCTCCCTTTTATGCCATTTTAATGAATCCCCATATTTCCATGCCAGACAGAAGAAATTAAAGAAATCCTTTGCGCCATTTGAATGGAAATGCGTATCCTTCCTCCAAGAAAAAGCAAATTTCTTGTCATAGTGGCATATAAATCGCGATTTTTATCTAAATTTGCGAAAACAAGCATGTAAACCCTATGAGATACCTTGACCCGAAAGCCGACCTCACTTTTAAAAAAGTCTTCGGGGAACACCCAGACCTAGTCATGAGTCTCCTCAATGCGCTCCTCCCGTTCGACAAGCCGGAAGAAGAAATCAAGAGCGTGGAATACCTTCCCTGCGAAATGATTCCGGAAGCCCCATGGCGCAAAAACAGCATCGTGGATGTCCGCTGCAAAGACAAAAGGGGACGACAGTTCATCGTGGAAATGCAAATGGTGTGGTCGCAGGAATTTAAGCAAAGAGTGCTCTTCAACGCCTCAAAAGCATACGTGCGGCAACTGGGGAAAAGCAAAAACTACGAATTGCTGCAACCCGTGTATTCACTCAATTTGGTGAACGAAATATTCGAGCCGGACATCCCACGGTTTTACCACTATTTCCGTCTAGTGCACAATGAATACACAGACAAAGTGATAGACGGCCTTCACTTGATTTTTGTAGAACTGCCCAAATTCACGCCACAGACCTACAGCGAGAAGAAGATGCAAGTACTTTGGCTGCGCTACCTGACTGAAATCAACGAGGAAACCCGACAGGTCTCCCAAGACTTGCTTGACTGTCCCGAGGTGCGCAAGGCCGTAACCGAAATCGAAGAATCCGCTTACTCCGACGCGGAACTGTTGGGATACGAAAAATTTTGGGACATCATACGCGTGGAACGAACGCTCGTCAGCAGCGCGACACGAAGATACAACGAAGGACATGAAAAAGGAATGGCTGAAGGAAGAGCCGAAGGAAGAGCTGAAGGAAGAGTCGAAGGAAGAGCCGAAGGTGAACGGAACAAACAAATCCAAATCGCCCGCAACCTTAAACAAATGGGGCTGTCCACAGAATCCATCATGCAAGCTACCGGTTTGGCTTCAGAAGACATCGAAAAACTGTAAACGCCCAACATCCCGCCTATGATTTGTCACCCTAACGCCAAAATCAACCTCGGGCTGAATGTCACGTCACGCCGCCCGGACGGTTACCACGACCTGGAAACCATCTTCTACCCCATCCCCGTGTGCGACACGCTGCAAGTGGAAACCGAAGCCCACACGCCAACCACCATTTTCCCCGCCGGGCGCATCCCGTGCATGTCGGAAACAACAGACTGCCACCTTGTCAGCGCCGGCATCCCCATTGACTGCCCGCCGGAAAAGAACTTGCTCGTCAAAACAGTCCAAGCCTTGAAGCGGGATTTCGCCCTCCCGCACCTATATATATATATGTATAAGCAAATTCCTTTCGGAGCCGGGCTGGGAGGAGGCTCATCTGATGCCGCGTTCATGGCCAAGACGCTCAACAAAATGTTCTCCCTCGGACTGGACGACGAAGAACTGGAACGCCGGGTGTCCGCCATCGGGGCCGACTGCGCGTTTTTCATACGCAACCGCCCCGTTTTTGCCACCGGCATCGGCAACGTGTTCACCCCCGTTGACATTTCCCTTGCCGGTTGGTATCTCGTCCTGGTCAAACCGGACATCTTTGTGTCCACCAAAGAGGCCTACGCGAAAATACGCCCCCGCCGTCCGGCTGAATCCGTCGCAGATATCGTGAGACATCCTGTGGAAACATGGCGCGGCAGGCTCACCAACGATTTCGAAGAAGGCATTTTCGCACTCCACCCCGAAATCTCCGCCGTCAAAGAAAAACTTTATGACTGCGGTGCAAGCTATGCGTCCATGAGCGGGTCAGGATCCAGCGTATTCGGACTTTTCCGCCACGAACCAGACAAGAAGGAAATGCGGGAACATTTCAAGGGATGCTTCTGCCAACAGCACAAGCTGTAACCTCCCACGCCCCGTAACTTTCCACGCCCCGGACAAAGGGAAAAATACTTTTTCTTCCCCACTCTATGCAAGAATAGGGAAATTCCTACTACAGAATAGGAAAAATCCCTTTCCACCGTTACTGGAAAGCACGATATTTGCAACAGAGAAAAAGAACAAAGTACGGACAACAAAAAACGACGGACATGAAAAGGTTACTCGGACTGATGATAGCATTCCTTACGGGACTGGCCGGCATCCACGCCATGTCCTACGAAGAAGCCCGCGACAGGGCCAGGTTTCTCACAGACAAGATGGCATATGAGCTGAACCTTAACGACCAACAATACAACGATGCCTACGAGATCAACTTGGACTATCTGATGAATATCCGCACGGCAAGCGATGCCTCGGGCGTGTATTTGGAATACCGTAACGCCGACCTGCGTTGCATTCTCTACGACTGGCAGTATGCCCTCTTCCAAGCGGCCACTTACTTCTTCCGCCCCATCCTGTGGCGGGCCACCGGGTGGTTTCTGCCGGTTTACACCATCTACTCCCCGACCTTGTTCTACTATAGCCCGCCAAGAGTGTATCACATCTATCGCGGCGGACATTTCCGCTACCGCCACGAACGCCGCGTGAGCTTTTATGCCAACCGCCGCCCGGCATGGCACGGGGGACTGAGAGGAGAAAGCCGTAGGCCGGTTCCCGGAAGACCAGCACCTCCGCACGGACACGGAGGAAACGGATTCCACTTTGAACCCGTCGGACGACCAGGACAAAACCCGGCAAAACCAGCCAACCGCCCGGCCAACCACAAGGGAAACGGCTTCAGATTCGAACCTGTGGGCAACCCGCCCAGGAACGACAACCGACCGGGGGACAACGCGAAACCAAACCAAACCGTCACGCAGCCAAACCGTCCGGCGACGAGCCACGCCACGCGCCCCGCACGTCCCGGAAAAACCACGGCCAGACCGATGAAGACACCAAACGTTGCCACGCAGGACAGACCACACTCCGCTCCCCCGGCAAGCGACAACAGCCATTATAGACGGAAAAGTTCCACCCGCGCCACCGTCGGCAATTCCTCCCAGCAATCCCATATACAGCCTAGGAGGCCTTCGGTGCGCCCAAGGAACAGCGCGGCCAGAAGACAGCATGGCACAACTGCAAGAAAACCCACATCGCCTGCACGGACGCACCGGACGACGCGATGAACCGATAAAATATCCAAAGAAAACTATGACAAAATCTATATAAGAACAACTATGAAAAGTCGATGTTTGTTTCATTGACGATGAAGACGGCGGCTTTGCGACAAGGCCGCCGTCCTTTCGTTTTACCCACAAACGGCACACGCAACAGAAATAAAAACGAAACCCATTTTTCCCATCTATGTCCTGCGACCTTAAAATTTTGTTGCTAACTTTGCCAAAGAAAAGATCAATAGCATGCACATGGACAACAAAAAAAGCACATGGCGCGTAGCTTTCGCCTGCTTCGCGGCCATCATCTTATGGAACTGCTCACCGGCAAAAGACACTGCGGCGGAAGAAAACCGCAACCAGGCAAAAGAAATCCTGCCCGAAGCCCCGGACTACGCACAAGCGGGAAATTGGTGGAATCTCCAGCGCGAGGGGGCGGAAGCCGACGTGTTCTATGTGCTGCCCACATGCGTGTGGGACTGGACAGACCAAGCCGGGAACACGGTGCATTACGCCGACACGCAAGACGAGGAACAACGCGAAGCCATGCGCCCGTCGCTGGAACTGGCCGCCGGCATCTTCAACAGCCACAACTTCTACGCCCCATATTATCGGCAAATCACACTGGAATCATGGATGGAAGGCGACAGCGTCATCGAGGCGCGCTTCGCACATGCCATGCCGGACGTGGAAAAAGCATTCGACTACTATCTCGTTCACGAAAATGACGGGCGTCCTTTCATCCTGGCCGGATTCAGCCAAGGGGCAAAAGCCGTGGTAGAACTACTCAAGACTCTCCCCGATGACGCGCGCCAACGCTTAATCGCGGCCTATGTCATAGGCTACCGCGTGACCTCCCAAGAACTCGCGCAATATCCGGAAATCCGTGCCGCACGCGACTCTGCCGACACGGGGGTGACCGTCTGCTACAACTCCGTGGCTTCGCCCGAGGCCATCTCCCCCGCCCTTTCGCCCTCGTGCATCTGCATCAACCCCGTGAACTGGCGCACGGATGCCATTCCCGCACGGTTGAACGACACGGCCACCGTGAGGGTGGACACGCTCCACCACGTCCTGTTGGTGGAAGGCTTGGATGAAACGCAATACTACCACCCGTCGCTGGAAAAGTTGTTCAAGCCGGGAAATTACCACCTGCAAGAACTGCTTTTTTACCAGCCCCAACTGCGCCATAACGCCACATTGCGCACAAGACATTACTTCGGGGCAACCCGTCCATGAGAAATCGTGCGATACACCGGCAGGCGTAAGAAACTGTTTTGAATTTCTCGTGCGATGATTTGGGATGAGTTTTCGAGTCAGTTTTGCTTCCGCGATGAGGAAGATAGCGGGCTATCTGACGAAGAATAGAAGCGAAAAGTTTCGATTAAGCGAGGGCAGGGCAAGCCGGCTTGTCGTGCCGAGCGTGAGAAACTTATGTAACTGGCCGGGAAATCGCCCAAAGCACACACGAAAACGAATACATCAAGCCGGAAAAAACTTTTTGTAGAAATTCAAAACAGTTTCTAAAAATCAGCCGCGCGGCGATGCACCCGTATCTTCGAAAGCCTCGAAGCCACCCAATGCGTGAGGCTCTTTGATTTTTTGCAATTCGCTATGCAATGTCTCCACAAACTTCTCGGCCAACAAAGACTGGCGTTTCCCCTTAAGGGCCAAAAGGCTGATGTGCATGTATTCCGCCTTTTCCTTGATGGGAATGGCCTTCAGGTCGGGGCTGCTCAACGCCACATCTTGGGAAAGGACGGAAATCCAATGCCCCGTGCGAATCATTTCGAGCAAGAGCGGCGTGCTGTTCACCTCTATTTGCGGCTTCACTTTCACCTTATATTTCATAAACATGCGTTCAACCACCTTGCGGGTATATAAATCCTTTTCCAAAAGAATCACCTGAAACTCGCTCAAATCCTGCAGGGAAAAACGTTTCCGTATAGCCGCAGGATGGTTCTTATGGGCAATCACGCACAAAGGGAAACGCGCAAACTCGGCCTGCTCCGTCAGGGCGGTCACCTCCTGAGGAGTGTAACTCATCGCGAAATCTAGTTTGTTGGAGTTAATCAATTCCACCAATTCAAACACCGAGTGGGAATAGACAATGGAAAGCTCCGCCTGCGGAAAAGCCCGCGTAAACTTCAACACACATATATTTAATAAGGAGAAAAAGCTATAAATCACCCCTATTCTTATCCTTCCTGAATAGACATGCTGCATTTCCTGCATATGCTGCACACCATATTCCACTTCCTCCAATGCCTTGCGGGCATGCTCCAGGAATTCCGCACCGGAATCTGTCAGATAGACTTTCTTCCCCACACGGTCGAAAAGCGATGTGCCAAGTTCATTCTCCAACTGCTTGATGCTTTGCGAAAGAGTGCTCTGCGTCACGAACAACTCCCGGGCGGCTTCCGTGAACGAAAGCACGTCGGCCAGCTTGACAAAGTATCTCAAAGGTGTAAGTTCCATTAGCAAATCCAATAGATAATATGAAAATTATTAATTGTGCAAATTTACGGAAAAAGAAAATATACCATAACTTTGAAACAAGGAAAAGAAAGAAGTCCCTAGGTTAAACAATGATAAAGGGAGAGAAAAAGAGCTGTGGATGAATTTAAATAGTGTATAAGAATGTTGAGAAAACCAAGTTGGCATGACGCTTCCTTGAGAATACAAAGGGAAATGGCCAATTGGGCGGACAAAAGGAACACGATAAGAACAAAAAAGTAATATATAATAAGATATCATTTTATGGTACACTTGATAGGACACATATCACAAATCATCGGCCCCGTGGTGGACGTTCATTTCGAACGTAGCGAGAAAAGCGACAGCGACAGCCTGCCAAGCATACACGACGCCTTGAAAATCCGCCGTGCGGACGGGCGTACACTCATCGTAGAAGTGCAACAACACATCGGGGAAGATACCGTGCGCACCATCGCCATGGACAGCACCGACGGGTTGCAAAGGGGCATGAAAGTAGTCTCCACCGGGCGGCCTGTCACTATGCCCGTAGGGCCGCAAATCCGCGGGCGCGTATTGAATGTGGTGGGCGAAGCCATTGACGGCATGCCCTCCTTGGACGAAAGTGACTCACTCCCCATCCACCGCGAACCGCCCAAATTCGAAGACTTGGCCACCACGCAGGAAATGCTCGCCACCGGCATCAAGGTCATCGACCTGCTTGAGCCTTACCTGAAAGGCGGGAAAATCGGACTTTTCGGCGGAGCGGGCGTGGGCAAGACTGTGCTCATCAAGGAACTCATCAACAACATTGCCAAGAAGCACAACGGGTTCTCTGTGTTTGCAGGAGTGGGCGAACGTACGCGTGAAGGCAACGACCTGCTCCGCGAAATGATAGAGTCAGGCGTCATCAAGTATGGCGATGAATTCCTGAAAAGCATGGAAGAAGGCAACTGGGACTTGTCGAAAGTCGATCCGGCGGAAGTTGAGAAATCACAAGTGGCCATGGTGTTCGGACAGATGAACGAACCTCCCGGCGCACGTTCTTCCGTAGCACTCTCGGGGCTGACATTGGCAGAATCTTTCCGCGACAGTCGGAAAGGCGACGGCCCGCGTGACATATTGTTCTTCATTGACAACATCTTCCGCTTCACCCAGGCTGGTTCAGAAGTGTCCGCGTTGCTGGGGCGCATGCCGTCGGCCGTGGGCTACCAGCCGACATTGGCTTCAGAAATGGGGCAGATGCAAGAACGCATCACCTCGACCAAGAACGGTTCCATCACGTCCGTGCAAGCTGTGTATGTGCCGGCCGACGACCTCACCGACCCGGCTCCGGCCACCACGTTCACGCACTTGGATGCCACCACGGTGCTGAGCCGTAAGATTGCCGAACTCGGGATTTACCCGGCCGTGGATCCGCTGGAATCCACCTCGCGCATCCTTGACCCGCTCATCGTGGGCAAGGAACACTACGAGACGGCACAGCGCGTGAAGCAAATCCTGCAACGCAACAAGGAACTGCAGGACATCATCTCCATCCTCGGCATGGACGAACTGTCGGACGAAGACCGGTTGACGGTGAACCGCGCACGGCGCGTACAACGCTTCCTCTCGCAACCGTTCGCCGTGGCCGAACAGTTCACTGGAGTGCCGGGCGTGATGGTGAACATCGAGGACACCATCAAAGGCTTTAAGATGATATTGGACGGCGAAGTCGATGACCTGCCCGAACAGGCCTTCCTCAACGTGGGCACCATCGAAGAAGCCATAGAGAAAGGAAAGAAGTTGCTCAATGCGGCACAAAACTAACGAGGCTATGGACACGGGAAAAGACAATATCCACCTGACCATCGTGACGCCGGAGAAAACCCTGTTCGACGGGATGGTGAAGTACGTGCGCCTGCCAGGCAGCGGCGGATTGTTCGGCGTATATTACAACCACGCACCGCTGATTTCGCCGCTAGACAAAGGCGAGGTCACTTACCGCCACGGCGAAACGAAGAAACATGTCGCCATCGAAAGGGGATTCGTGGAAGTGAGGAACAACACTGTGGCCGTCTGCGTGACGGAAACGAAAAGCTGAATCCGGGAAGTGCAAAGAAAGGACATTCAAAACATGAAAAGGATAAAATATCTGTTCATCACAGCCATTGCCCTCATGGTGTTTGCCACAGGAACGGCCAAGGCAGAAAAGGACACGGGCATCGACGTTGCCGAAATCGTATTCGGGCACATCGAAGACTCGTACGAATGGCACATCACGGACATCGGTGGAAAGCCATTACGTATTCCACTACCGGTCATCGTGAAAAGTTCCACGGGATGGCACGTATTCTCCTCCGCGCGGTTAGAAAACGGAGCCGAATATGAGGGGCTGTATATTGCGAGTGAAGGTGCGAACGCCAAGAAAATCGTAGAACGCGATGCTTCGGGCAATGAAGTACTTCCCTTGGACATCTCCATCACCAAGAACGTACTCGCACTATTCATCAACAGCGCGATATTGCTCATCGTCATGCTTTCTTGCGCCCGTTGGTATAAGCGGCACGAAGTGAGTAAAGGTGCTCCCAAAGGTGGTGTGGGCATGATTGAGGCCACGGTACTTTACATTTATGAAGATGTAATAAAAGCCAGCGTGGGAGCGCAATACCAACGTTATGCCCCCTATCTGCTTACGGCGTTTTTCTTCATCTTAGAGAACAACCTGATGGGATTGCTCCCGTTCTTTCCTGGTGGTGCCAATGTGACGGGCAATATTGCCATCACGGTGGTGCTCGCATTGTTCACCTTCGTGCTGACCAACGTCACCGGGTCGAGGGAATATTGGAAAGACATCTTTTGGCCCGAAGTGCCTACATGGCTGAAAGCCCCTGTCCCGTTAATGCCTCTGATTGAATTCATCGGCGTGTTCACCAAGCCCTTCACGTTGGCCATGCGACTTTTTGCCAACCTCATGGCCGGCCACGCAGGCATCCTGAGCATCGTATGCGTCATCTTCATCACCGCGCAATTGGGGGCGGGCATCTGCGCTCCCATGAGCCTGATTGCCGTCATCTTCGGCATCTTCCTCAATGCGCTCGAAGTGCTAGTGGCGTTCATCCAAGCCTATGTGTTCACACTCCTTTCGGCCATCTTCATCGGCATGGCACATCCAAAGGCGGAAATAGAAAAGAAATAAGAAACAAATAGAGTATTAACCATAAAAAAGAAAAAGATTATGTTACTTACAGTATTATTGCAAGCTCTTGCAGGAAGCGGTCTTATCAAGTTAGGTGTAGCCATCGGCGCAGGCATCGCAGCCATCGGCGCAGGCATTGGCATTGGCAAAATCGGCGGTTCGGCCATGGATGCCATTGCGCGCCAGCCGTCTTCCACCAATGACATCCGTACAAACATGATTTTGGCTGCCGCATTGATCGAAGGCGTAGCCCTGATTGCCATTGTCGTTTGTATCTTGGCTTTGTTTGTATAACCGGAATCGCTTATGGGACTGCTGACACCCAATCCGGGTCTGCTGTTCTGGATGGTGATTTGCTTCGGAGTCGTGTTTTTCCTCTTGGCAAAATTCGGATTCCCTGTCATCATCAACGCGGTGGACAAACGGAAAAAGTATATAGACAGTTCACTGGAAGCCGCCCGGCAGGCCAATGAGCAACTGCAACAGGTGAAAACCGAAGCAGAGAAGCTGATGGCCGAGGCACGCGCGCAACAGGCTGCAATGCTGAAAGAAGCTTCAGCCACACGCGACCGAATCATATCGGATGCCCGCGGACGCGCCCGCGAGGAGGCACAAAAAGCCTTGGACGAGACACGCCACCAAATCGAGGCGGAAAAAGAAAGTGCCATCAACGACATTCGCCGGCAAGTGGCCGTCCTCTCCGTTGATGTGGCAGAAAAAATCCTGCGCAAGGAACTGTCGAAAGACAAAGAACAATTGGAATTCGTCAACCGCATGATTGCCGAAGTGGAATCTAGCGGGAAGATAACCGAAAGTGAATAATGGACATAGGAATCATTTCGAGACGTTATGCGCACGCCCTGCTCGAATTTGCCTGCGGGCGCGGAGCTGAGGCCACCGTCTATGAACAAACGGAACTCTTCCTGAAACGGTATGCCCAGATACCAGGCATCCGGCAGACGGTGGAAAATCCCATGGTCGGGACGGAGGAGAAAATCAAACTCCTCCGCAATGCCACGGCGGGTGATGCCACGTGTGAGGAACTGACCCGATTTTTCTCGCTCTTGCTGGAAAACAAGCGCGAGAAGATGATGGTCTTCATCCTCCACTCCTACCTCTACCTCTACCGGAAAAAGAAACGGATACGCCAAGGAAGCCTTATCACGGCCGTGCCGCTCCCCGAAGAAACACAGGAACGGCTCAAGCGCATCATCCTCCACTTCTATCGCGGACGCACCGTGGAGTTTGAGACCAAAGTCGATCCCGCCATCATTGGCGGGGGCATTCTCGGCATGGGATATTGGCGGGTGGATGCCAGCGTGGCCGGACAACTGAAGAAAGTGAAACAACAGTTCATCGAAAAGAACAGAAGAATCGTATAATGAAAAAGCAAACAAGCGTATGTCAGACAAGATAAGACCAAGCGAGGTTTCGGACGTGCTCCTCCGTCAGCTCGAAGGCATCAATGCCAGCATCCAATTTGAGGAAGCGGGTACCGTGTTGCAGGTGAGCGACGGCGTGGCTCGCATCTACGGACTGTTGCATGCCGAAGCCAATGAACTTTTGGAATTCGAAAACGGAGTAATGGGCGTGGTCATGAACCTTGAGGAGGACAACGTGGGTGCCGTGCTCCTCGGTGCCACCGACCTCATCAAGGAAGGCATGAGCGTAAAACGAACCGGCCGTATCGCTTCCATCCGCGTAAGTGAAAGTATGCTCGGACGCGTCATCGACCCGCTGGGTGTCCCCCTTGACGGGCGTGGAGCCATTGGCGGAGAAACTTGCGAAATGCCGCTGGAACGCAAAGCCCCCGGCGTGATTTTCCGCCAACCTGTGTCAGAGCCATTGCAGACGGGGCTCAAGGCCATTGATGCCATGATTCCCATCGGACGCGGACAGCGTGAATTGATCATCGGTGACCGGCAAACCGGTAAAACGGCCATTGCCATTGACACCATCATCAACCAACGCTCGGCCTACGAAGCGGGCAAACCCGTATATTGCATCTACGTGGCCATCGGGCAGAAAGGCTCCACCGTAGCCAATATTGTCAACACCCTGCGCGAGAAAGGAGCAATGGACTACACCATCGTTGTGGCAGCCACAGCCGCCGACCCGGCAGCGCTCCAATACTTTGCCCCATTCGCCGGTGCCGCCATCGGGGAATATTTCCGCGACACAGGCCGACATGCCCTAGTGGTATATGACGACTTGTCGAAACAAGCGGTAGCCTACCGCGAGGTGTCGCTTATCCTTCGCCGCCCTTCCGGACGTGAAGCCTACCCTGGTGATATTTTCTACTTGCACTCCCGCCTGTTGGAACGTGCGGCCAAAATCATCAACCAGCAAGAAGTGGCCGAGCAGATGAACGACCTGCCCGAAAGCCTGAAGGGAAAGGTGAAGTGCGGAGGCTCACTCACCGCACTCCCTATCATTGAAACACAGGCGGGCGACGTGTCTGCTTACATCCCGACGAATGTGATATCCATCACCGACGGACAGATATTCCTTGAGACAGACCTCTTCAACCAAGGTTTCCGTCCGGCCATCAACGTGGGAATTTCTGTGTCCCGCGTGGGTGGCAGCGCACAAATCAAGAGCATGAAAAAAGTGGCCGGAACGCTGAAAATAGACCAAGCCCAATACCGTGAACTTGAAGCGTTCTCCAAATTCAGCAGCGACATGGATCCCGTCACAGTCATGACCATTGACCGCGGGCGGAAGAACAACGAACTGTTGGTACAACCCCAATATTCCCCCATGCCTGTGGGCGAACAAGTGGCCATCCTCTATTGCGGTACGCACGGGCTTATGCACGACATCCGCATAGACCAAGTGCGACAATTCCAACACGAGTTCCTCGAAAGTCTGCGCTCGTCCCACAAGGAAGACGTGCTAGACATCCTCGAAGCCGGAACTATCAACGACGAAGTTACCTCTATCCTTGAAGATGTGGCTAAAAAGACCCTTTTGTTGTTTAAAAACTAACCTATCATGTCATCACTCAAAGAAGTAAAGGGAAGAATCATCTCCGCCAACAACACGCTGAAAATCACTTCGGCGATGAAGATGGTGGCTTCGGCCAAACTCCACAAGGCACAGGAAGTCATCGAAGGCATGCTGCCATACGAGCAGCACCTGTCGGCGATTATGACCCACTTCTTGCAGTCCGGAGTCACGATGCAATCCCCCTATGCCGAGTTGCGCCCCACGAAAAAGAACATTTCGCTGGTCGTTTTCTCGTCCAACAGCAGCCTATGCGGAGGATTCAACGCCAATGTCATCCGTCTTTACCACCGCTGGCTCACCGAACATGCCGACATACCGAAAGAATGCATCACCGTTTACCCCATAGGACGGAAAGTGGCCGATGCCGTGAAAAAAACGGGAGTCAAAATTGCGGGTGACTTCACCCATATGGCAGCAAAACCGAACTATGCCGAGACTGAAGCCTTGGCCGATGAGCTCTGCCAGCAATTCATCAAAGGGGAAACCGACCAAGTGGAACTGATTTATCATCACTTCAAATCGGCCGGCTCTCAGATTCTGAAACGGAACGTCTATCTCCCCATAGACATGTCGGAATTGGCTGCGGAAGAGGACTCCGAGGGAATCCATCCGGATTATCTGATAGAGCCATCCGAAGCTGATGTGCTGGAAAAGCTTATACCGGAAGTCCTGAAACTAAAAATCTATACGGCACTTTTAGATTCCAACGCATCAGAACATGCGGCACGAAGCATGGCCATGCAGATTGCCACGGACAACGCCAACAATCTGATACAAGACCTCACGGTCGTATATAATAAAGGGCGGCAACAGGCCATCACCAACGAACTGCTTGACATCGTGGGCGGCACGATGGCATGACACGGTTTCCTTAGTAAAAAATCAGCGGCATGAAGTCAAATGAAAGGGACTTTGGCCTCTGATTTTTTGTTTCTTTGTGTTCCCCGAACATTTTATGGGGAAAACCAGTTACTCACGAGAATGGCAAAGGCTTTCCGAGAAATGAATTCCGCAAACGCCCCAAAGTCCGCAGGAATGACAATGTCCCCCTGCAAGGGAATATTATCCGGATTTCGGCGCGAAAGGAAATGCGCTCCCCTGCGCACCTCCTTCCATTGACAGAATGAACTATAATGAGAAAACTGAATACGGTTAACGATAATTAGCATAATTACGCGAGTTCGGGATAACCCGTGTCTAGAAGAGGGCCAATTGCGTATATTTTCGACCTGCACAGGCAAAGCCTCCGGCTTGTTCTCGAAGAAGCAATATGCGGTGAGTGCCGAACAAATGTTCATTATAAAATTGTGTACAGAGCGGTGTCTTGAATGCACGATGTTCGCCTTGTTCTTGAGCAGTTCGTTGATGCATTCGATGACATACCTTTTCCTGAGCATGATTTTGTCCCACAAGGGCATGAGCCTGTTCTTCATATTGGCCTTGAGACCGTGTACGAGGTGTATTCCTTGGTCGAAGAGTGTCTCGAAGAGTTCCTTCTTGATATAACCCCTGTCGGCGAACACCTTCCCGTAGAGGAGCTTGGTGAAGACGCTCCACACCCTTCTGTCCCTGTCGTCCACGTTCGCCCCTGTCAGGCAGAAGGTTATGATCTCGCCGGAATCATTGCACAGCAGGTGCAGCTTGAAGCCGTGGCACCATCCCATCGTGCCTTTCCCGTCTCTGGCCAGTCCCGCGAACACCTTGTTCATGTACCTCCTGACGTTGTGGCACACGGGAATCATGGTGCTGTCCACGAACGTGATGCCGGTGCATTTGCCGAAGGCGTACAGCTTCATGAACAGCATCATCAGAAGGAACACCCTCGGCGTCAGTTCCACGAAGCGGTTGTATGAAACGGCATCCGGGAAACAGTCCTTCATGCTGCCCTTGATACAATTCAGATAGTAGTCCTTGAACGTGCGGTACCTCCCGAAATGGTAGCACACAAGTACGGTCATTATCTCGCTTTCGGACATCCTGCCAGGACGGTTACGATGCCTTATGCCATCCTTCCCCACGGAAGGCAGACGCAGATTCTTGGAAAGTTCTCTACTCAGATTCTTGTCAAACTCATCGATAATACAGAAAATTTCTATAACTTTGTCCTTGGTAATCATCGCTTGTCTTTTTGTATTTGTTTGATTTTCAACTATAAATATACAAAACCCTGGCGAGATTACCAACTTTTTCCATAACTCTTCTTATCCCGAACTCGCGTAGGGAATACACGGTTCATGAAGGACACAAGATTCCCATAAGGCCCGTCAAAGTGTGTCGGGGCCCAAATACGAATCCATCCGCTTGTCCAGCCAGCTCCAAGAACTCGTTTACTCTACCGTCATCATTGATTGCACATCTGCCTTGCTTGATGCAACCGGCGCAGCCACGACAAGAAGCTATCAGATTTGTGCCTATCTGAAAAATCTCGGCTTCTATGCCTTCTTGTTCCAATGCCTTTCGTATTTCATCCAATGCCGTATAAGCGGCTCAGGCTTGATGTGGAGAACCGTTCACTAAAATTACTTTCATATCTATGTCCTACTAAAAACATTGTCAGATATCATCTTACCAACCGGAATCCCCATCGCATATGCCCCGTCCCATTGAGTGCCGCAGGCCAAAATGCACCGAGCATCTCGGTATATCGGGACATGGATATATCGCCCAAATCCATTGTGTCACGCCAACCGAAATCGGCCAACAATTTTTCCACTTCAGCTTTGGCTTCCTTGTTGTTGCCACAATAGAAACCCGTAACGGGTTCGGGAAGTTCATCAGGATGGATCATCAGGTAATTGTGCAAGTAATTCAGTGTCTTTACAACCTTTGTTTGCGGCAATAGCCGTTGTACTTCCTCACCTAACGATGTCATGCCACTCCATCGTGCGTCGAGCGAAATATGTCCGTCCTTATGGATGTATGGATTGGCTAAATCTATCAGCAATTTTCCATTTAGATTCTCTTTTCCTGCGGCGTTAAGAGCTTCTATCGCATGGATGCCCTGCACACAGTTGAATATCCGTTCACCGAAACGAGCGGCATCGGCAAACGTGCCGTGTACGGCCTGTTTTCCGTGGTGTTTTGCCCATTCTGCCGCTTGTGGATTGTCAGCCGTGCGCGAACCGAGCATGACCGAATGACCCAGTTCAATCAGTTTGTCCCCAATGGTGCGGGCTACATCGCCCGTTCCTAAAACACCATATTTCATGTTCATCCATTTTGAGGGTTAAAATTCTTGTCGTATGCAAGAAGATACTCGGCCAGCCCCGGGTCATTGAAGTCTGCCGCAAGTGCTTTTCCGGTATCCATCTTGCGGATAAGTTCCTTGTCCGTCTCGCTCAAACAGAAGTCATCAATGGCGAGATTGCTGGCCATGCGTTCCGTACGCGTTGATTGGGGAAGTACAATGATGCCCTCGTCCGTCAGGAATTTCAGACTCACTTGCGCGTTGTCCTTACCGTATTTCTCTCCTATGGATTTCAATGTCTCATTCGTAAAAAGGCCGTTCATGCCACGTGCCAACGGACTCCAAGCCATGATGTGCGTTCCGTATTTTTCTGCCAGGTGACGCATTTTTACCTGTTGCGAGAACACGTGTGTTTCCAGTTGCACCACAGCCGGTTTTATATCCATGTTTTCAGCCAAGTCCACGAATCTGGCATCATAGAAATTGCTCAATCCTATGGCACGTACTTTTCCTGCTTCGTATGCTTTCTCCATAGCCCGGTAGGTTCCGTAATAATCCCCGAAAGGTTGATGGATGAGCAACAGGTCGATGTAGTCTGTCCGCAGCTTGCGGAGCGATTCATCTATACTGATGGCGGCCTTTTTATCTCCGGCATTGGAAATCCATACTTTCGTGGTGATGAATATTTCCGGACGCGGGATGCCTGAGTTGGAAATGGCCACGCCCACGCCTTCTTCGTTGTAATAGGCTTGCGCCGTATCAATCAAACGGTAACCGGCTTTTAAAGCTTCCGAAACATAGTGTTCGCACTTTTTAGGGGCGATTTGCCAAACACCGTACCCCATTAATGGCATTTCAATGCCGTTGTTCAATATTACAGTTTTCATTGTGACGTAAATCTAATTGTTCAACCATGTCATTCATATTCAAATTGTCGGCTACGAATGTCGGCTGTTGTGCTTGGTCTCGCAGCTGACGCCATCCTTGAATATGCCGATAAAAATATGTCTGATTATATATTTTATCAATCATGTATTTTATGTAGCCCGATTCCTTTTACGGTGGGCAAATCCATGTCATCGTAAATCGGACTTTTCCCGGTTTCAAGCGTGGCAATAGCCTGCATTTCTTGTTCAGTCAGTGTGAAATCACAAATAGAAAAGTTCTCTTTCATCCGTTCCTTGTGCACCGTTTTGGGAATAACCACCACATTGCGCTGGTTCAGCCAGCGGAGAACAACTTGCCCCACCGTCCGTCCATGCTTTTCAGCGATTGCTCTCAGCACAGGATTGTTCCAAATATCATTCTGTCCCTCGGCAAAAGGCGCCCAAGCCTCATGCTGGATAGCCTCTTTCTGCAAAAAAACGTTAGCGGATTGCTGTTGGAAAAACGGGTGTGTTTCAAGCTG
>CALUFQ010000020.1 GCA_944319925.1 uncultured Paraprevotella sp. | reverse complement strand
GAAAAACGCCCCCGGAGCCGCCGCGAAAAAGTTCCTGTACCGGGATTTTTCCGTCCGGGCCCCGAAAAAAAAATTCCGAGCCCCGAAAAAAAAATTCCGGGGCCCGGAATTTCGCGTTCCGGCCCCGAATTTTCCCGCCGGACTGCCCCAAAAAGTAAATAGTTCTGATAAAACCTTGCACAGAAGCCCCGTTTTGTGCAAAAAAATCGCGCAAAAATCCGCTGTTTGGGCCGGATTGCGCAAAAGTCGCGTCACAAAAACTATCCAAAACAGAACAATTTGTCTATTTTCACAAGCATTTCATGACATACTGATCTCTAGGGATTTTTTGCTGCGGGGGGATTTGCAATCCCACGCCATGGAGTATGGAGTATAAAGATTTAGAAATTTTCAGGACTTCGGCCGCTGGCTGGACAAACAAATCAAAGAAGAACCACCCCATACGCCAGGCCTTCAGGAATAGCCGAAAGCCTATTCCTGATGTTGCGCGACCTGCCGCACGGCTTCCCGCGCCCGTTCGATGATGACGAACAATTCGTCCAACGTGTTTGCCCGCAACATGGCGATGCGCGTCTCGCGGAAGTTGGGAATGCCCTTGAACACCGGCGAGGCGGCCAAGTGGCGGCGGCTGTGCAGGATGCCCCGATACTCGTCGATGCGGCGCACACTGGTGAGCACCTGCTCCTTGAGCACGTCGATTTTCCAATCGTCGCTCATCACCGGATAACTGCTCCGCACGACTTGTTCCGCCGCAACCTGCCCGGGACACAACTCATCCATGATTTCCTTGAAAATCCAAGGGCGGCCAAACGTGGCGCGGCCCACCATGACGGCATCCACGCCATAACGTTCGAAACACTCCCTGGCCCGCCCGGGCGACGCGATGTCACCGTTTCCGATGACGGGAATCCTCATGCGCGGATTCCGCTTCACTTCCCCGATGAGTGTCCAATCGGCTTCGCCGGTGTACATCTGCGCACGGGTACGCCCATGGATGGTAATGGCTTGGATGCCGCAGTCCTGCAACCGTTCGGCCAAATCGACAATCACCTTGTGCCCGTCGTCCCAGCCCAACCGCGTTTTCACCGTCACCGGCACGGGAACGGCATCGACCACGGCCCGCGTGATGTCCAACATCCGGGGAATGTCTTGAAGCAACCCCGCCCCGGCCCCCTTGCCGGCCACCCGCTTCACGGGACATCCGAAATTCAAGTCGAGCACGTCGGGATGCGCCCGCTCCACCACGATACGGGCGGCATCGGCCACCGCACCCGCCTCCTTTCCGTAAATCTGAATGGCCACCGGACGCTCGTCGGCGCACACTGCCAGTTTCTCCAAGCTGCGGTTCACCATACGCACCAATGCGTCGGCCGCCACAAACTCGGAATACACCATCGCCGCACCCAGCCGTTTGCACAACAGCCGGAAACCAATATCCGTCACGTCCTCCATCGGGGCAAGGAACACCGGATAAGCTCCAAACTCCAAATTCCCTATCTTCATACATGCAAAGATACGTCATGAAAGGCGAAAGAAAAAAGAATATGGCAAAAAAGGCGTAAACCGTCCACATAATATCGGGAAAAGGACGTAACTTTGCACCCAAAACCCGACAGCATGACCAGAAAAGACTTCGAAATCATGGCACCCGCCGGTTCGCCCGAATCTTTGGCCGCCGCCCTCAAGGCCGGCGCGGACTCCATCTATTTCGGCATTGAGAACCTGAACATGCGGGCACACTCCGCCAGCACATTCACCATCGATGACCTGAGGGAAATCGCCCGCACCTGCAACGCGCAGGGAGTGAAAAGTTACCTGACCGTGAACACCATCATTTACGACCAAGACCTGACGCTCATGCGCACCATCATCGATGCGGCCAAGGCCGCAGGCATCTCGGCCGTGATTGCCTCGGACGTGGCCGTGTTGACCTACTGCCGCGAAATCGGGCAGGAAGTCCATCTGTCCACCCAACTGAACATCAGCAACATCGAAGCCCTGAAGTTCTACGCGCAGTTTGCCGATGTGGTTGTGCTAGCCAGGGAACTGAACCTGCAACAAGTCAGTGAAATCCACCGCCAAATAGAAGAACAGCACATCTGCGGGCCCGGTGGCGGACTGGTGCGCATCGAAATGTTCTGCCACGGCGCGCTCTGCATGGCCGTGAGCGGGAAATGCTACCTGAGCCTGGACAACACGGGGCGGTCGGCCAACAGGGGAGAGTGCATGCAAATCTGCCGCCGCGCATACCTCGTGAAAGACCGCGACTCGGGCCTGGAGCTGGAAATCGACAACAAGTATATCATGAGCCCGAAAGATCTGAAGACCATCCGTTTCATCGACCGCATGATGGAAGCCGGGGTACGGGTGTTCAAGATTGAAGGACGGGCGCGAGGCCCCGAATACGTCCACACCGTGGCGAGCTGCTACCGCGAGGCCATCCAAAGCGTGCTTGACGGCACATTCACCGAAACAAAGAAAGACGAATGGGACGAACGGCTGGCCCGCGTGTTCAACCGCGGTTTTTGGGACGGATACTACTTAGGACAGCCATTGGGTGAATGGTCTGAGAATTACGGTTCATCGGCCACGGAAAAAAAAGTATATGTGGGCAAGGCCATCAAATACTTTTCCAAAATAGGCGTGGGAGAATTTCAGATAGAAGCCTCCGACATGCACGTGGGCGACAAACTGCTCATCACCGGCCCCACGACAGGAGCATTGTTCATGGACTTGGAAGAAGTGCGTTACGACCTGCAACCCGTGGAAAGCGTGGACAAAGGCATGCGCGTGTCGTTCAGAGTTCCCGAAAAAGTGCGCCCGAACGACAAGCTATATAAACTCATACCAAGCGGAAGACAAGGCTGAAAAATCACAAAAAGAGAGATAAACAACCGCGTTTGGCAAATAATCAGGCTTTTTTCTACCAAAGAACGCCTGATTTATTTATCTTTTCTTATCTTTGCAGAGAGATTATTACACATTATTTGATTTTAATGAGTCATCTGAACTTCACGCATCTTTTGGCACAAACCGTCACGGAGCTGTCCGAAACCTCTTCCCTGAAAGGCTTGTTCCACGAGCACAAGGACGGCGACCCGCTCCCCTCGGGAAAAGTGTTGCGCGAAACCATAGAACTTTGCCGTGCCATCCTGTTTCCCGGCTTTTACGGCAAGTCCACGGTCAACCAACATACCATCACTTACCACATCGGCGTCAACATCGAACGCCTCTACGGCCTTTTGGCTGAACAAATCCATGCCGGGCTTTGCTTTGCCAATGAAGACAACTGCAACGTGACGGAACATCCGTCATGTGACACTTATCGAGAAAAAGCCATCCAATTGTCCGGACAATTCATCAGCCGGCTTCCGGCCTTGCGCCGTGTGCTGGCCACCGACGTGGAAGCAGCCTACAATGGCGACCCGGCAGCTGAATCCTACGGCGAAATCATTAGTTGTTATCCCATCATCAAGGCCTTGAGCAACTACCGCATCGCCCATGAACTGTTATTGCTCGGCGTCCCCCTGATTCCGCGCATCATTACGGAAATGGCACATTCGGAAACGGGCATAGATATCCACCCGGCAGCACAAATCGGACACCATTTCACCATCGACCACGGCACAGGCGTGGTGATTGGCGCCACCTGCATCATCGGCAACCACGTGAAACTCTACCAGGGCGTGACGCTCGGCGCGAAAAGTTTCCCACTTGACGAAAACGGCAACCCCATCAAGGGCATCCCTCGCCATCCCATCTTGGAAGATGACGTAATCGTATATTCCAACGCCACCATCCTAGGCCGCATCACAGTAGGGCGCGGCGCCACAGTCGGGGGCAACATCTGGGTGACTGAGGACGTGCCTGCCGGCGCCCGGCTCGTACAGAAGAAATACAAATAACAATATACAAAACAACAAGCATCCATCGAACAACATTACACAATGGAAACCGAATTTGAACTCATCGCCAAAACCTTCCAAGGATTGGAAGAAGTCTTGGCCAAAGAGCTGACCGAACTTGGGGCAAACAACGTCCAGACCGGACACCGGATGGTATCCTTCACCGGAGACAAGGAAATGATGTACCGCGCAAACTTCGCCTTGCGCACCGCCATCCGCATCCTGAAACCCATCAAACATTTCAAGGCGGACTCTGCCGACCAAGTATATAACGCCGTCAAGGCCATCGACTGGACGCAATACCTGAACAACGAAACCAGTTTTGCCGTGGATTCCGTGGTATTCTCCAAGGAATTCCGCCACAGCAAGTTCGTGGCCTACAAGGTAAAAGACGCCATCGTGGACTTCTTCCGCGAAACCACGGGGACACGCCCCAACATCAGTGTGACCAACCCGGACTTGCAATTAAACATACACATCGCCGAAAACGACTGCACCCTTTCGCTGGACAGCTCAGGCGAATCGCTCCACCGTCGCGGCTACCGGCAAGAATCGGTGGAAGCCCCGCTGAACGAAGTGCTGGCCGCCGGCATGATCCTGCTCACCGGATGGCATGGGGAATGCGACCTGATAGACCCGATGTGCGGGTCGGGCACCATCCCCATTGAAGCCGCCCTCATCGCCCGTGGCATCGCCCCGGGCGTGTTCCGCAAGGTGTATGCCTTTGAGAAATGGCAGGACTTTGACAAAGAGCTTCTCGACCGGATTTACAACGACGAATCGCAAGAACACGAGTTCAACCACAAAATTTACGGCTACGACATCAACCGCAACGCCGTGGACATCGCTACGCGGAACGTGAAAGCTGCAGGACTGAGCAAGGAAATCGAAATCAAACAGCAAGACTTCCACCAGTTCACGCAACCAGCGGAAAAGAGCATCATCATCACCAACCCGCCCTACGGCGAACGCATCTCCGCACCGGATTTGCTGGGACTGTACCGCACCATCGGTGAACGGCTGAAGCACCAGTTCTTGGACAACGACGCCTGGATTCTGAGCTACCGCGAAGAATGCTTCGACCAAATCGGGCTGAAACCGTCGTTCAAGATTCCTTTGTTCAATGGCTCGCTGGAATGTGAATTCCGCAAATATCAGATATTCAGCGGAAAATACAAGGAAATGAAAGCCGAAGGAGGAGAAATAAAAAGCGAGGAAGAACGCCGGCAAATGGCAGACAAACACCGTTTCAAGATGCACCGCGAATTTAAGAGGACACTTGACGACGAAGAAGAAGACTACTACGTGAGGGGGCGCGGATTCGACGACCGGGACAGCCGCCCGCGGGGCGACCGGCCATTCAATCGTCGCGAAAGGGACGATTGGGAACAAAGGCCGCCCAGACGCGAAAATAGGGCTTTCAACCGTGACCGACGGGATTATGACCGGAACGGGGATGACTACAACCGCAGCCGCCGGGACTATGCCAGAGAGAAAAAAGGCTACGACCGCGACAGCAGAGATTACGACCGTGGCCAACGGAGATTCGAACGCGACCACCAAGACTCCGGACGCGACCGGCAAGGCGGCTTCGACCGCAACCGGAAACCTTTCCAAAGAGACAGACGGAACGACCGGTATGATGAAGAAGATTAACCTTTTGCTCTGGCTTATGTGCTTGCCTTTGTCGCTCATGGCACAAGGGAAAAAAAGCTTCACCCTGGACGACCTGATGCCCGGGGGAAGCACGTTCTCCCAAATGCAACCCCAAAGCCTCTACACGGAGTGGTGGGGCGACCGTTGCGTGGAAACTGCATTGGATGCCTGCCATGAAATTGATGCGGACAACGGGAAAAGGAAAACATTGTTTACCCTTGAACAGCTCAACCAATGGCTGGAAGCCCCTGCAGACAGCCCGCTGGTGCGCAGTTGTTTCTACGTGTCGTTCCCCGATGCACAAAAGCCATTGGTGGCCGTCACCGTTCCAAACCGCAAACAAGCCGGTTCACCCCCCACACGGACATACGCCGTCATTGATTTCAAGAAAGGGGAAAAAGTCTATGCTCAGACCTATCCCGCCGACGCGGCAGCCCTGGATCGCGCGACAGCCACGAACAACCTGGCTTTCGTGAGGAAACAGGACTTGTATGTCATCAAAGGGGAAAACGGAAAAACCGTCTCCGTGTCCAAGGACGGAAGCAACGACCTCGTGTATGGCCAAGCCGTACACCGCAACGAGTTCGGCATCGTCAAAGGCACGTTTTGGAGCCCGGACGGACAGTTGCTGGCCTTTTACCGCATGGACCAAAGCATGGTGCCCGACTATCCGCAGGTGGACATCACCACGCGAATCGCCACCACTTACTCCTGCAAGTATCCCATGGCCGGAGAAAAGACGCACAAGGTGACCGTCGGTGTGTTCAACCCGGCGACGGAACAAACCGTCTGGCTGCAAGCCGGCGACCCCACCGACCGTTATTTCACCAACATCACGTGGAGTCCGGACAGCCGCAAGATTTACATGATTGAACTGAACCGCGACCAAAACCACGCGGAACTGGCCTGTTATGATGCCGCCACGGGGAAAAAGGAAGGCGTACTCTATGAAGAAACGCACCCCAAATACGTGGAGCCCCAACATGGCTTACTCTTTTTGCCATGGGACAGTTCCAAATTCATCTACCAAAGCCAACGCGACGGTTACAACCACCTTTACTTGTTTGACCTGAATGCGCCGCAAGACGGAAACAAACAACAAGCCGCAGGCGGGGGCACATACAGCGAAAAAGTCAAGGTCGGCCAACTGACCTCCGGCAAATGGGTGGTGAAAGATGTGCTCGGATTCAATGTCAAAGACAAGAGCCTGCTCATTTGCAGCAACGAACGCCATCCTTTGCAATCCAATATATATAAGGTGGACATCGAAAACGGCAAACGCACACCAATGGACAACGGGGAAGGCGTACACTATGCCAGCCTAAGCAAGGAAGGAAAGTATTTTATAGACACTTACTCTTCCCCCACCGTGGTGCGGCGCGTGGACATCACTTCCACGCACAAAGGCAAAAGCCGGAACCTGCTCGACGCGGAAGACCCGTGGAAAGACTATGCCGTGCCCGAAATCACCTGCGGAAGCATCAAAGCCGCCGACGGCGTGACAGACTTATATTATCGCATGGTGAAGCCTGCAGACTTCGACCCCGCGAAGAAATACCCGACGGTCATTTACGTCTATGGCGGCCCGCACGCCCACAACGTGGAAGCCAGCCGCAATTACCTCGCCCGAGGATGGGAGATTTACATGGCACAGAAAGGTTACTTGCTGTTCATTCTTGACAACCGTGGCTCGGAACATCGCGGGTTGGCATTTGAGAACGTCACATTCCGCCACCTCGGCGTGGAAGAAATGAAAGACCAGATGGAAGGCGTGAAGTTCCTGAAATCACTGCCTTACGTGGATGCCGGACGCATTGGCATACACGGTTGGTCGTTCGGCGGATTCATGACCACCAACTTGATGCTTACTTATCCCGATGTGTTCAAAGTCGGTGTGGCGGGTGGGCCTGTCATCGACTGGCAATATTATGAAGCAATGTATGGCGAGCGTTACATGGACACACCGCAAGCCAACCCCGAAGGTTACAAAGGCAGCAACCTGCGCCTGAAGGCCGGCAACCTGAAAGGTAAGTTACAAGTCATCATCGGCTACAACGACCCCGTCTGTGTGCCGCAACATTCCCTTTCGTTCATGCGGGCCTGCATCGACGCGGGCACACAACCCGACTTTTTCGTCTATCCGGGCGACGAGCACAACATGATGGGCACCGACCGTGTACACCTGCACGAACGCATCACGCAATATTTTGAAGATTACCTGAAATAAATAAAGAAAAAACAAGATGAACATATTACTTTTAGGCAGCGGAGGGCGCGAACACGCCCTGGCCTGGAAAATCGCACAAAGCAAGAAAGTAAACCGGCTCTACATCGCTCCCGGCAACGCGGGAACAAGCAACGTGGGACAAAATGTCCCTCTCAAGGCCGATGACTTCAACGGCATCAAGCAATTTGTGCTTGACAACGGCATCGACATGGTAGTCGTTGGCCCGGAAGACCCGCTGGTGAAAGGCGTTTATGACTTTTTCAAGAACGACAGCCAATTGAAAGACATTCCCGTCATCGGCCCGTCAAAACAAGGTGCCGTGTTGGAGGGCAGCAAGGATTTCGCCAAAGGTTTCATGCAACGCCACGGTATCCCGACCGCCGCCTACCGCACCTTCACCGGGGACACGCTGGAAGAAGGCCTGCGATTCCTGGAAACGCTGAAAGCCCCCTATGTGCTGAAAGCCGACGGGCTGTGCGCAGGGAAAGGTGTGCTCATTCTGCCTACGTTGGACGAAGCCCGCAAAGAGCTCAAGGAAATGCTGGGAGGCATGTTTGGTACGGCTTCTTCTTCAGTGGTCATCGAAGAGTTCCTGAGCGGCATCGAATGTTCCGTGTTCGTCCTGACCGACGGGCAACACTACAAGATTCTGCCCGAGGCAAAAGACTACAAGCGCATCGGCGAACACGACACCGGCCTGAACACCGGTGGCATGGGAAGCGTGTCGCCAGTCCCGTTTGCCACCCCGGAATGGATGCAGAAGGTAGAAGACCGCATCATTCGTCCCACAGTGGAAGGGCTGGCTGAAGAAGGCATCGACTACAAGGGATTCATCTTTTTCGGGCTTATCAACGTGGATGGCAACCCGATGGTAATTGAATATAACGTCCGCATGGGCGACCCGGAAACGGAAAGCGTCATGCTGCGCATCAAGAGCGATTTGGTGGATTTGCTGGAAGGTGTGGCGCAAGGCGACCTCGACCGGCGGACACTGGAAATCGACGAACGTAGTGCCGTATGCGTCATGCTGGTATCGGGCGGCTATCCGGAAGCCTACGAAAAAGGCTTCCCCATCACAGGCATTGACGAGGTGACGGACAGCATCGTCTTCCATGCCGGAACGGCCTTAAAAGACGGGCAAGTCGTGACCAACGGCGGACGGGTCATTGCAGTCAGCTCCTATGGACGCAACAAGGAAGAAGCCTTGAAACAGTCTTTTGAACAAGCCCAGAAGATACGTTTCGAAAAGAAATACTTCCGTTCCGACATCGGACAAGATTTATAAACCCCATGAAGAGGAACAGATTCCAAAACAAAGTGGCGACGAGCGGCTACACGCTGCCCGTCGCCGCTATCTTCGCCACCCTCTTGTGGTGCGCGGAAGGAATCTATACCCTTGACATGCTGTGGGGATGGCTTTTGTGCGGACTGACGGCCTACCTGTGGATGGAAACCAACAACACCTACGCCCTCATCCGCATCCGCAGCCTGCTGACTCCGGCGATATACGTCGCCATGGCGGGTGCCGCATTCAGCCTGCATCCGCTGCAACCATCTGTCATCATCGCTTGTGCCATGCTGGCTTCCTATAACATGCTGTTCCGTTCCTACCAGCAGACAAATGCCGTGTCGCCCCTGTTTCATTCCTTTTTATGCCTCGGGGTCGGAAGCCTGTTTTTCCCGCAACTGCTCTATTTCGTGCCGTTTTACCTGTGGTATGCCACCGTTTTCTTCCGTTCCTTGACGTGGCGCGCTTTTTGGGCGGCCATCCTCGGACTGGCCCTCCCTTATTGGTTCATGGCCGGCTATGACATCTACACGGAAAATTTCAGCCACTTCACGGCACATTTTTCCGCATTGGCACAATTCCAACCGCTGCACCTTGGCAACTACCGATATTTCGACTACCTGCAAGTCAGTTTCGTCGCTTGGGTGGCCGCCTTGTCGCTGATTGCTTCCGCCCACTGCATCCGCACGAGTTTCAACGACAAAATACGCACCCGCATGTTGCTCTATTGCATCATGTTCCAAGAACTGCTCATTGTGGCTTTCATGGCCTTGCAGCCCATCCATTTCCACGTACTTTCCGGCCTGCTGCTCATGAATTCCGCCCCGCTCATCGCCCATTATTTTGCCTTGACAAGAAGCCGCTTCTCCAATTCGCTGTTTATCTTGTCCATTTTCGTTCTATCCGCTTTAGCACTTTCTGACTTATGGACGCGTTTGTCGATATCCTGATTCAACACGGCTATTGGGGCATGTTTGTCGCGGCATTCCTGGCCGCCAGCGTCTTCCCCTTCAGCTCGGAAGCCGTCATGGTCGGTCTCCAAGTAGCCGGACTTTCGCCACTCCCGTTATTGCTTTGGGGCACGGCGGGCAACGTGGCCGGCAGCATGTTCAATTACTGCATTGGCCGGCTTGGACGCATCGAATGGATTGAAAAATACCTGCACGTGAAAAAAGAAAAAATGGAACGGGCGCAACATTGGATGGAACAGAAAGGTGCCTGGGTCGGCGGCTTCCTCTGTTTTGTGCCCGTCGTCGGCGATGCCATCTCTGTGGCATTGGGATTCATGCGCGCCAACTGGCTCATCTGCCTGCTCTCCATCACGCTCGGCAAACTGACCCGCTACGCTGTGTTGGTTTACACTGTCACTCTATTTTGAAGGAAATGAGAAACCGTATTCTTTTATTTATCTTGTTTTGCTGCGGCTTATTGGCCGGATGCAAACAAACGAAACCGGGAAACGAACATGGCAAACCGGGCCAAACGCTTACCGTGTCCATTGAACCGTTACGTTATGTGACGGAACGGATTGCCGGGGATGCCTTCAACGTAGTCACTTTCGTACCCAAAGGCAACAGCCCGGAAATGTACGAACCCACGCCCGAACAAATGGCAAGCCTCGGGAAAAGCACTGCCTTTTTCAGCGTAGGCGCATTGGGATTCGAACGCACTTGGATGGAACGGCTTCGACAGAATGCACCGGAGGTGACGTTCGTCAGGACATCCGAAGGTATCACCACGCTCGCGGGACATCACCATGGCAGCACGGAAAACGCCACCGACCCCCATGTGTGGACCTCGCCACGCAACATGGCTGTCATCGCACAAAACATCTGCGCCGCCCTCTGCCGCCTCGACACGGCACACGCCCGCATGTTCCGCCAAAACCTCCAGGCCACACTTGCCGAAATCCAGGATGTGAATGACAGCATCCAAAAACTGTTATCCTCCCCACACAAGGAAGCGTTCCTCATTTACCATCCTGCGCTCACCTATTTCGCCCACGACTATGGATTGACGCAAATCGCCATTGAGACAGACGGCAAAGAACCATCTCCCTCGAAAATCGTACAACTCATCAATCGCTGCAAAGCGCAAAACGTACGCGTCATCTTCGTGCAGCAGGAGTTTGACAGGAAAAACGCCGAACTCATCGCCAAAGAAACTTCCACCCGGATTGTCGCCATCAACCCGCTCGCATACGATTGGAAAGAAGAAATGCTGAGAATCGCCCAAACATTAAACGAACAATGCAAAAAGAACCATTGATAACCCTCCGGAAAGTCTGCGCCGGATACGGGGGCAAGGAAGTGTTGCGGGACATTGACTTGACGGTATATGTGCGGGACTTCCTCGGCATCATCGGCCCCAACGGAGGCGGAAAGACCACATTGGTAAAAACCATCCTCGGGCTGAAAAAGCCCACATCAGGCACCCTCACATGCTACCATGAAGGCAAACCTGTCCCGGCAATCCGGATGGGTTACTTGCCCCAATACAACAAGATAGACAAAGATTTCCCGATATCCGTCTATGAGGTCGTGCTTTCCGGACTAAAGAAAAAGGCCTGGAAACGATATTCCGCAGCCCAACATGCCGCCGTGGCAACCATGCTCAAGGAAATGGGCCTGGAAAACCTTGCCCGGAGACCGATAGGCACCCTGAGCGGCGGGCAGCTGCAACGCGCCTTGCTGGGACGTGCCATGGTGTCCCAGCCCGATGTCGTCATCTTGGACGAACCGAACACCTACATTGACAAACGTTTCGAGGCACAACTCTACCAACTGTTGGAAAACATCAACCGCAAAAGTGCCATCATCCTTGTCAGCCACGACCTCGGCTCCGTGCTCCAAAACGTGCGTGCCATCGCCTGCGTCAACGAAACCCTCGACTACCATCCCGATACGGAACTGCCCGAAGGCTGGTTGGAAGAAAAATTCAATTGCCCGATAGACTTGATCGGACATGGCAACTATCCCCACAGGATACTAAAATGTCACAAACAAAGTTAAAAGGGCGGACGAAGTCCGTCGTGGCACGGAAAAGCACCACCCGAAAAAGAAATAGTTACTAACTTTGCACATTGAGGAAATAATCAAGAACAAAATAAACGCAAAACAATGAAACAGTTCAAACTTGTGAACAACCTCCTGGGTTGGATCACATTTGCCATTGCCGCGTGGGTTTATTGCTCTACCATCGAGCCTACCGCAAGTTTCTGGGACTGTCCGGAGTTTATCACCACCGGCTACAAACTGGAAGTCGGACATCCGCCCGGCGCACCGTTTTTCATGCTTACAGCCAACCTTTTCTCACAATTCACCGACGACCCTTCACGGGTCGCGCTCATGGTGAACACCATGTCGGCCCTGATGAGCGCAGGATGCATCATGCTGCTTTTCTGGAGCATCACGCACCTTACACGTAAACTCGTCTGCCCCGATTACACACAAATGACACCGGCGCGGCTCACCACCATCATGGCTAGCGGACTGGTCGGCGCGTTGGTCTATACCTTCAGCGACACGTTTTGGTTCAGCGCGGTGGAAGGCGAAGTCTATGCCTATTCCTCGCTGTTTACGGCCGTAGTGTTCTGGCTCATCCTGAAATGGGAAGAACATGCCGACGAGCCGCATAGCGACCGCTGGCTGGTGCTCATCGCATACCTGACGGGACTTTCCATCGGCGTCCACCTGCTCAACCTGCTCTGCCTGCCGGCCATCGTGCTGATATGGTATTACAAGAAGCACCCCAACGCCAACGTGAAAGGCTCGCTTTGGGCCTTGGTGTGCTCGTTCGTGCTCGTGGCCGCCGTGCTCTACGGCATCGTGCCGGGCATCGTGAAAGTAGGCGGATGGTTTGAACTGCTCTTCGTGAACACGCTTGGATTGCCGTTCAACACAGGACTTATCTTTTATATTTTCTGCCTCATCGCCGTGGTGCTTTGGGCCATCCGCGAGACCATCGTGCAGAAGAACCGCCGCCGCATGAACATCGCCTACCTGTGCGCCGTGGCCATGCTTGGCATCCCATTCTATGGTTACGGATGGACGAGCTTCATCGTGGGCATCATCATCATCGGCGCGCTGGCCTACCTGCTGAACCGCAAGGTGCTGGGCGAACCGCTGATCAGCCCGCGCGTGATGAACACGTCGCTGCTCTGCATGCTGATGATCATGATCGGCTACAGCTCGTATGCCGTCATCGTCATCCGCTCCACCACCAACCCGCCCATGGACCAGAACTCGCCCGAGGACATCTTCACGCTCGGCTCTTACCTGAACCGCGAACAATACGGCAGCCGCCCGCTTTTCTACGGACAGGCATACGAGTCGAAAATCGTGTTCAAGCCCACGGGAGACGGCTACTGTGTGCCCCAATACAAGGAAGGCGCACCGGTCTGGCAGCGCGTGGAGAAACGCTCGGCCGACGAAAAGGATGCCTACCACATCGTATATCGCACGAAAGAGCCGGTGTATGGGCAAAACATGTTCTTCCCCCGCATGTATTCCGACCAAGCCCACCACGTGCGGGCATACGAGGACTGGATGGGCGGCGTGAAGGGACGGCAAGTGCCTGCCGACCAATGCGGGCAGACCGTCATGGTGAAGATGCCCACGCAATGGGAAAACCTGCGCTTCTTCTTCAGCTACCAGATCAACTTCATGTACTGGCGATATTTCATGTGGAACTTCGCCGGAAGGCAAAACGACATACAAGGCAACGGCGAGCTGGAGCATGGCAACTGGCTCACCGGAATTCCCTTCATTGACAATGCCCGGCTGGGTGACCAAAGCAAGCTCCCCACGGAACTGCAGGAAAACAAGGGGCATAACGTGTTCTACTGCCTGCCCTTGCTGCTGGGGCTTATCGGCCTGTTTTGGCAAGCCTACAAGAACCAGGAAGGCGTAAGGCAGTTCTGGGTGGTGTTCTTCCTGTTCTTCATGACAGGACTCGCCATCGTGGTTTACCTCAACCAGACACCCCTGCAACCGCGTGAACGCGACTATGCCTACGCCGGGTCGTTCTACGCCTTTGCCATCTGGGTGGGCATGGGCGTGGCGGCCATCGTCGAAGGCTTGCGCCGCCTGAAGGTGCCGGAACCGGCGGCGGCGGCAATCAGCCTGCTCGCCCTGTTCGTACCTATACAAATGGCCGGACAGACATGGGACGACCACGATCGCAGCAATCGATACACTTGTCGTGACTTCGGGCAGAACTACTTGAATTCGCTTCCGGATAAAGGAAATCCTGTTATCTTCACTAACGGTGACAATGACACTTTCCCTTTGTGGTATAACCAGGAAACGGAAGGGGTGCGCACGGATGCCCGTGTCTGCAATTTGAGTTACTTGCAGACCGACTGGTACATTGATCAAATGTGCCGTCCGGCCTATGACTCGCCTTCATTGCCCATCAGTTGGAAACGTATTGATTACGTGACGGGCGTACACGAGGCTATTCCTGTGCAAGCCGACGCGCTGGCACAAGTGCTCGATTACTATAAGGATAGCCCTGAGGAACTGAAGCAGATGCTCGGCGACAATCCGTATGAGTTGAAGAACATCATCAAATATTGGATTCTGAGCGACAACCCCGACCTGCAGATTTTCCCCACCGACAGCATCGTGGTGACCGTGGACAAGGAATCCGTGCGCCGCTCGGGCATGATGGTTGCAGCCGACTCCATCCCCGACGTGATGCACATCTCGCTTAAAGGCAAACGCGCCGTCTATAAGAGCGAGATGATGATGCTCGAAATGATTTCACACGGCGACTGGGAACGTCCGCTCTACATGTCCACTACTGTGGGGCCGGATAATTACGGACACCTTGGTGACAACTTCGTGCAGGAAGGTTTGGCTTGTCGTATTACTCCGTTCGACACGAAAGCGAGCGGACGTATGGTCGATACTGAACGCATGTATGACAACATGATGCACAAGTTCAAATACGGCGGACTGAAAGAGCATCCCGATGTATATCTCGACGAGACGGTCATCCGCATGTGTTACACCCATCGCCGTCTCTTCGCCCAACTGGCGCAGGAACTGATGAGGGAGGGCAAGGCGGATAAGGCCCTCAAAGTGGTGCAGCGGGCTGAAGAGGAGCTTCCGCCTGTGGTTGTTCCCCATGAACACATGATGGGTAATTCCGTGGAATTGGCTGAAGTTTGGTTACGTACCGGGCATAAAGCCGAAGGCGGAAAGATTCTCGAAGCTGTAGGACAAAACGCCAAAGAATATCTTGACTGGTATCTTAGCCTGAGTACTCCACGGTTGTTGCAATCCACACGTGACTGCCTCATTGCTGTGGTCACACTCGGCAACATTGCGCAAACCTACGCTCCTTACGATGAGAAAAAGGCGGAGGCATGGAATGCAGAGGCCAGCAAATATGCCATGGAGTGCCACCAACGAGGGGTCAGCATGTACAGATAACCCGCATGTGACATGTTCATTGAACAACCGGCAAGGTTCCTGCGCTGGCTCTACCCCACGGCCATCTGGCGGATGAGCCGAAAGAAGAAAGTGGTCTATCTCACGTTCGACGATGGCCCCATCCCCGAGGCCACGCCGTTCGTGCTGGACACGCTCGACCGCTTCGGCGTGAAAGCCACATTCTTCATGGTGGGCGACAACGTGCGCAAGCACCCCGACATCTATCGCATGGTGGTGGAACGCGGTCACCGCATCGGCAACCACACCTTCAACCACATCGGCGGTTTCAGGCATTCTTGCAAGGAATACCTGGAAAACGCGGACAAGGCCAACCAGTTGCTCCACACCAACCTGTTCCGCCCGCCCCACGGTTGGATGCGCCTGCTGCAATTCAAGTTGCTCCGCAAGCACTACCGCATCATCATGTGGGACCTTGTGACACGCGACTACAGCAAACGGGTCACGGCACACGACGTGGTGGACAATGTGAAACGTTATGCCCGCAACGGCTCCATCATCACGTTCCACGATTCGCTTAAGAGCATTGACAAGTTGCGCACGGCGTTGCCCGAGTCCCTGCAATGGCTGAAAGACCAAGGCTACACGTTCAAGATGCTGGAATAACCTCCACAGGAATGGAAAAAACCCGACTGCTTTCTGCAGCATACGTCAAAGCCGAGGCCATGCGCCTCGGCTTTGATGCCTGCGGGCTGGCTCCGGCCAAAACCGTGGATGCCGCCCACGCGTACTTCTTCAGGCAATGGCTCGCACGGGGATGCCAAGCCGGCATGACCTATATGGAAAATCATGAAGCCCTCCGGCTTGACCCGCGCCTGCTGATGGAAGGTTGCCACACGGTGGTCAGCCTGGCCATGAGTTATGTCCCCGCCAATCCGGTGCCGGATGACCGCTTGCAACTTTCCTGGTATGCCTATGGCAAAGACTACCACGATGTGGTACGCGGCAAGCTGCACCGGCTACTCTCCATCCTGCAAGCCGCCGTCCCGGCCGCCGAAGGCCGCGTGTGTTGCGACACGGCTCCCGTGCTCGAACGTTATTGGGCATGGCGATGCGGAATCGGGTGGATCGGGCGTCACACCCAATTGGTCGTCCCGCACAAGGGCAGCGCGTTTTTCCTTGGCGAAATCCTGCTCAACCTCCCCGCAGACCGGTATGACGTGCCAATGGACAAAGGATGTGGTAACTGCACCCGCTGCCGGGATGCCTGCCCCACCCATGCACTCACTCCGGAAGGGCTTGATGCCCGCCGCTGCCTGAGCTACCTGACCATTGAAAATCGTGGAGGGATTCCTGCGGAAGCCGCCACGAAGATGTTTCCCTATTTCTATGGTTGCGACCGTTGCCTGCGGGCCTGTCCCCATCTGTGCACCGCCACGCCGGCCACGGAAGAGGCTTTTGCTCCCTCGCCAGGGCTTCAAACCATGACAGATGCCGATTGGCTACACCTTGACGTGGAACAATATCGCCGCCTTTTCAAAGGCTCTGCCGTGAAACGTGCCAAATACGAAGGATTGATGCGCAACCTCGCGGCCATCCAAACAAACAAAACTACTAAAAAAGAGATTTGACATGCAGAACAAAATAAAAGGATTCTTCTACGGCATCGTCACTTCGGTGACTTTCGGATTGATTCCACTCTTCACGCTACCACTGATGCAAAAAGGCATGCAGTCGGACTCCATCCTGTTCTACCGTTTCCTTGTAGCCACGATGGCCCTCGGCATCATGATGCTCATCAAAAAGGAATCGTTCCGCATCAGCCTGCGCGACCTGCCGATTCTCGTGATGCTGGCCTTGTTCTACACCGCTTCCGCCATGTTCCTGCTCTATGGCTACGAAGTGATGGGAGCAGGCGTAGCCACCACCCTCCATTTCACTTATCCCGTGTTCGTAACGTTGCTGATGCTGTTGCTGTTCCGCGAAAAGACTTCGTGGGTGACGTGGACGGCCGTCATCCTGGCCGTGGCCGGAGTGGCCCGCCTCTCCCTTCAAGGCGCGGAAATGCGGCTCGCCCCCGCCAGCGTGGCCATCGTGTTGCTTTCCGCCGTAGGCTATGCCAGCTACATCATCGCCGTCAACAAGTCGCGCATCAAGGACATGCACAGCCGCAAACTGGCCTTCTATGTGTTTGTCTTCACGACCCTGATGTTCGCCATCAAGACCGGGACGGATGCCCGGCTCCAGCCAATTCCCGACATGGCATCGGCCTGCAACATCCTCTTGCTGGCCGTAGCCCCTACCGTCATCTCCAACATCACCCTGCTGGTGGCTGTGCGCCATATCGGCGGGACACTGACCTCCATTCTCGGCGCACTGGAACCGGTGACCGCCGTGTGCATCGGCGCGTGGGTGTTCGGCGAGGCCTTCACATGGGCCGAAGCCGCAGGCATCGCGCTCATCCTCGTGGCCGTCGTGTTGATTATCCTTGACCGCAGCATCCGCGAAAACCTTACGCTCCTGCTGAAGCGCATCCGCCCCCGCCACTCCTGATTCCCGACACTTCTGTGCTAATCCGGCCCTCCTCCGGCCTCCGCCTTTATCCTGACCACATCGGAGGACGGCACTTTGACCTTCTTCCTGCGGATAACGGCGGAGACGGAGTCTGCCTTACGGGTGTCCCCGCTGTCCTTATAGGCATGGTACAGTCCTTCAAGTGGAGCGAAACGCACCGGACACATGTTCCCGGCCTGCAAGTAATGGGAAATGGCTTCCTCGTAACGCCCTGAATGGCGGCAGATGTCCCCCGTGAGCAACTCCAGATTATAGGAAGACCAATACACGTGGCATTCCCTCGCCGTCTCCAACGCGGACGCGAAACAGCCCGCATAGAACTGTTCAGCGGCATAATTGTAAAGGAAATACGGATTCCGGGAATAATGGCGGTACAGCCGTCCATACACCGGCATCATCTGTTCCGAATACCCATGCAGGCAACAACGGGCGGCACGGCTCCAAGTCCTTTCGTAATGATATTCCACAACCAACCCCGTCCATACGGCAATGGAAAGCAAACCAAAGGCAACCGCATAAACCCGACGGAAACGCCCATGCAGCCTGACAGACAAAGGTTTCCATAACAGGCAGGCCAAAGCCGCCACCGCCACTAACCAAGACAACGGGTACTTGGACGGATAGGAAAAACAGGCAAAGACAAACAAGGCGAAAAGAGAACAAGCCAAAGCGGTGGAAAAGCCCTCTTTCCGCCGGCTTAGACGAAAAATGGAGAATCCGAAGAACAGCACGATGAGACAGGGCACGGCCACGCCATAATCCACCCACGCAAGGACAAACTCGTTAAGCGGGTGGCGGACTTCGTCGGCCAGCCAGGCATATCCGCTATCGGGATGCCGCGCGAAATAGTCCCCTTGGACTTGCATGTATTCCCGTTCAAAGCCGCCGCTTCCGTGTCCTGTCCAAGGCTTCCTGGAGATAAGCTCCCAACTGCGCTCCAAGATGAACCTGCGCCCGCTGGAAGAATCCTCTTTCCGCGTCAGACAGAACGCCACCACACAGAGACACGCCACCACCGCGCATGCGGCCTTCACCCGGCTGCGGATTTTAGCCCGGGCATAGAGCAGCATGACCAGGAAGGCGGTCAGACAAAGCAGCCCAGTCCGCGAGCGGGACAGGCACACCGCCGCCACCGCAAGACATATCGCGGCGTAACCTACGGCCCGTAAGGTCTTCCCTTGACAGTCCCGGACAAAGCTGTACATGAAAGGCAGGCTCAGACAGAGGCACAGGGACAGCCCCGCCGGGTTGTCAAACGTCCCCGAAGCACCGGCATACGCCGTACCCCCGTGATAAAAGAAAACGCCGAAGGTGTAAAGACATTCCAAGGTAGCGGCAACAGACAAGGCTGCGGAAAACAAACGTCCGCGCGGAAGACCGGCAACCTTACTCCTTATATATAATAGGTATGCCTCCGCCATCACAAGGGCGGCCGCCACGGACACGGACAGATACCATTTCGGCAACAGCCATTCGTCCGAGAAACCCGCCATCCTGGGAAAAAAACAAGCCGTACACAGGCACAGGTACAAGCAAAAAAGAAGCACACACACACCTCTGCGAGACAACACGAAAGCACATTCCCTGTTCACCATAACTTCTGCCGACCGTCCACCATTTCAAAAATACGGTCATCAACCCCTCGTGTATGGTCGCGCAAGTAAAGCAACGCCCCCACAGGCACTTCATAGACCAACGAATCGGACACCGCCACTTGTTCACCCAATGAAACCCAGCCACGGGCCGTGGCGTAAAACAACTCGTAACGGTCGCCCCTGCGGATAAAGTTGTCGCGGTTGCGCGGCGTATAAACCAATCTCCCGATTCTCATCGGACGGCCAAAGTCCAAACCGACCCACCCGCCTGACGGTTCGCGGTAATCCAATGAAGTATAAGGGTCGCCGTCAAACACGTTATGGAATTGGTTGACAATACGCCCCTCCTGTACACCCGGCGGACTGATGACACATCCGCGCAACGTGTCGCCCTCCGCGCCGGGAGCATAAAACGTAAGCTCGGAAATGTTGCAGTGCCGCTTCTCAGGGCCATAATAACGCACAAAACGGTATGTCTTGACACTGTCAGGAAGATGCACCACATTCATCAGCCGGGGCGGACGTTCCGTAATGACATGCAATGTGTCCGGGTGGCGGAAATCCGCACGATTGTCCGCCTCGAACACGCCGCCCACCATGTGTGCCTGGAAATCTTCCTTGAATTTCTGCCACAAAACAGCCTTCTCCCGCTTCCCGGAAGCCCGGAAAAAGCGCAAGGCACCGCCGTATTTCTCCAATTCGAACGGCTCTCCAAGGGAAATCATCCTCCCGTCCCGGTAAATGACCAACCGGAACACCACCGCCCCCTGCACGTTGTCAATGCGCACCGTATCATCCTCAAAACACCCGTACCCCACAGGAATCCACGACTCGCGCGAAGCAAGGCAAAGATAGACCGTCTCATTCTCCCGTGGACTGACAGCCAAACTATCGACAGGAATACGCAAAGCGTGGTTGATGCCACCCGCGTATGCAGCCGTGACATCCCGCATCAACGGCTGGCGGAAAGCCTCGGGCACATTGACCGTGTCGCCTCCCAAATCTTCGCAAACCGCACGGTTCAGGCTGAATGTCTCGCGATAGACTTTCCCCTTGGGGTCCCAGTAGGTATCGGCCTTGGCAAAATGCTTCGAAGACGGACCGATGGAGGCAAAATAAGTGGAATCACCTTCGCCCACCACGAAATTCCAATAGTGTGCCACGTTCTTGTCCCCGCGCATCAGCATCTTGTCACACCCTGCCGGAAGGCCGACCGCACGGAACACATAAGTCACCAAATCGGTCAGCTCGCGGCAATTCCCCGAACGCCACCTCACCAAATCAGGCCCCACCGTGATACCGGAAGGGAAAAGTCCGGTGAAGCAGATCGTACCGTCACCGGAAAGCGAATCCATCAGCACTTGCGCCACGGCCAACACGTCGGCACTATCCGCCGAAGCACGGACACTGTCCAGCATGGGATTATAACGATTGTAAATGTCCTCGCGCCAGCAGGAAAGTTCTTCCGTCCCCACGCGGTAAGGCAGAATAAATTCCAGGAAGTCGTCAAACGCCACGTTCCGCCCCCAAGGCTGCCCGCGCCACACCCTGAAAGCGAAATCAATGTGCCGGATAAGGAAGTCCGCCTTCACTGCCTGCAGGTCGGGCACTTTCCGCAATGAATCCGGACAGAACGTCCCGTCCGCCTTCAGCAACGAGTCGCGCACAAAAGTCGGACCGCGCCACGCGCTCGCCGCGAAACGCTCGAAATAGGCGTGGTATTTCCGCAGCTCTTTGCCGGAGTAGGCGTAATGGTAGGGCATGTTTTCAATCAGGAATGCTGCCGCACGGAGTTTCAAGCTGTCGCCTTGATAATGCGCCAGCACTTTTTCCAGCTCGGGACGGTTCGTGCCCGCCGCTTCCAGTGCGGCTTCAAGCGGTGTTTGCTGCGGGCGGCAGGCCGTCCAGCAACAGGCCGTCGCCAAAAGAATAAAGTAAAAGGTTATTCGCTGCATATTTTCTACTCATTGAAAATGCACCGCCCGTCGGGCGTGATGCCCTCGGCGGAGACCTGTATCTCCCGGCACGTGGAGTTGTTGTAGAACTCTATGACGGCCTTGCCGTCCTTGTCCGTCGTCACGTCCGGATTCCAATACAGCGTCCGGCGGAAGTCCTCCATCGGCGGGAGCACACTGTAGTCGTTCATCTCGAAAGTCGAGGGCTCGTTGTAGCCCTCAAAGTGGGTGCGACGCACACCTTTCACGTTGCGCAGGAACTTGTGGTGGGTGTAGAGGAACACCGTCACGGCAGGATACCGTGCAAAGATATCACTGCGGTTGTATCTGTACCAAGTCACATTGTCATCACAGATATAGATGGACTTGAGCTCGTCCAGGAATATCGGAAAATCCTCGCGGGAACTGTTGTTGTTGAGCACCCACAACACGATGCGCCCCTTGTAATACCAAATGCGCTGTCCTCTTGCCCCATATTCGTATTCAAAAAACGGATTCTTCGCAGCCAGCCAATCGTCGAAACCGGGAATCTCCTCCCCACGGTCGGCTATCTCGTCGCAAATCCGGTCGCAGTCGTAGTAGATGTTCGACACATGTGCTCCGTTAATCTCGTTCTCCCAAGCCGCGCGGGCGTTGTCCGTGAAACGCCTCTCCTTCACCTCCACTTCCGGCAAGGCCACCATCTTCCTGGGTTTGGGCAGGACATCCACCGCGCTGTCCCCTTCCAATACCGTATTGAAGGATATGTTGGATTCCATGGCCGGGAAATCGGACATCTCGGGGGCGGTGAGACGGCGAAGAGAAGGGCTGAAATGGCGGTCAACGGCCACGTAATAGCTCTTGGCCTTGTCCCCGCGACGCGTCTTGAGCACCATGTTCCATTCCCCATATATGTCGGGCAGGCTGAAGGCGTAATGCCCCGCGCTGTCCGTCACCGTGCGCCCCGTCAGGCTGAAACCCTCCCTGTTGTACAGGTAAGCCGACAGTTCCACTCCGCCCACCGGGCTGCGCCGCCACTTCCTGTGAAGACGGCCGAACAGGTACAGGCTGTCCTCCACAGGCTGTTCCACACGGAAAGGCGCACCGCCACCCATCACCTTCCAGTCGTAACGCCGCCACCCCTGAACCAGCATCAGCAAGTCTGCCGCAAGGCGGTGCTCCAAATCGTCCGACTCGAAGTAGTATTCCGGACGGGAAACATAACCGCCCACTTCTGAAGACAGAAGCAGCCACACCTGGGGATTCACGTGCCGACCGCCCGTGGAAGTCCCGGCATCCACCGCCGAGAACGAGAACGTCGTGTTCGGACGCGCGGAGACAGAAAGGCGCACGGGACAGCAGGGGGAAAGGCGGGTGGTGAGCGGCGAGATGCGGATGCTGTCCTCCGCCGAAGGCACCGGGCGGGTGAACACCAGACGGTCGGCCAAAATCTCCCCCTTGCGGTCGAACAGCGTGAAACGGCCCACGCCGGCGGGGAGCGAAGAACGGGGGAAGGTGTATGTGACACCCCGGCGGGACACTTCGGAGACATCGCTCCAAAGGATGTTGCCGTTGTGGGTCAGGGCCAGGCCCAAAGTGTCTGTCCGAAGGCTGCGGACACGGAGGCGCACCGTGTCCGCACTGCTCACCGCATCCACGTACATCGAACCGCCGCCCTCCGAAGCTTCGGGAAGCGGGAAACACTCCTTCTCCCTGAAACGGGGACGAAAAGACAGGTAACGCGACCGACCGTCGGGCAAATAGCGGAACACGCCGCAACCCTCGCGCAACGTGGACAGTGTGTCCTCCACCCGACCCTCACCGTCCATGAGGTAAACCACCGTGTCCACCGGAGTCCCGTCGGCTTCCGACACACGGAAGGCCATGCGGCAGGTAAGGCCGCAGACCGCCTTACCGCCCTCGGGATAGAAACGGATGCCGACACCTTCCGACCAGGTACTGTCCCGCTCGCGGTAGTTCGGCAGACGCCGTTTGTAGCTTATCAGGTCAATCTTCTTGCTCCCGTAATCACCCTCACGCTCCGGTTTCTTGAATATGGGAACCACGCGGGAGAACACCCCGCGGTAGTCCCAGTTGGCCATGTAGCGCGTGTAGGCGCGAATCTCATAGAAGCCCGGCAGCAGGAAGGCGTCGTCCAACTTGAGGCTGCCCGAGGCCTGCCCGCCCTCAATGCGCAGCTTGCAGCTTTTGAGCACCTCACCCTCCGAATGGACCAACTCCACATAGAGCACACGGCTGATGTCCGTCGCCACCGTCCTGTCCGCCCGCACCACGTAGGCCTTGAACCAAATCGTCTCGCCCGCGAAATACCCCGTGTTGTCCAAGTGCAGATAGACCTTCTCCTGCGGGAAGAGCGCGTTGAAAGCCGACACGTTCCGGAGATACCCCCGAATGCGCGTGACGGCATCCGTCGTGTCAACAGGTAAGGCCGGAACGCAACGTGCACACGGTGCGCAGCAAAACAGCACAAAAAGCCACAAAAAACGCATCCAAGAACTCATCATCGATTAGACTGAAAAAGAATGACCGGATTTTTCTCCCGGAATTTCCACTATCTTAACCTTATCGGCAGACCACACAGCAACTCCCAATCCAAACAAAGAGACACTGCAACCGCCAAAACTACTCATTGAAAATGCACCGCCCGTCGGGCGTGATGCCCTCGGCGGAGACCTGTATCTCCCGGCACGTAGAGTTGTTGTAGAACTCTATGACGGCCTTGCCGTCCTTGTCCGTCGTCACGTCCGGATTCCAATACAGCGTCCGGCGGAAGTCCTCCATCGGCGGAAGGACGCTGTAGTCGTTCATCTCGAACGTCGAGGGCACGTTGTAGCCTTGGAAGTAAGTACGGCGCAAGCCCTTGACACGGCCCGAAAAAGCATGGTGCGTATAGACGAACACCGTCACGGGCATCTGGATGTTCTCGTTCATGAAGCGGATGAACTGCCGCCAAGTCGATTGGTCCTCGGCCACATAGACCGACTTCACCTCGTCCAGGAAGAGCGGCATCTCCGCCGTCCGGTGCGTGGTCGTGCGGCAATAGGACACCCGCAGCTCGGGCTTGGTGGGATAATCGGCACTGCTTGTGCTCCCCGTCCCCATCAGGCTCTCCCCCTCTCCGGCAACCTCCTCCGGCACTCCCGGGTTGGGCGGGTGGTTGTAGTTCACCCCCGTGAGCGAATGATAGGAATTGTCGATGACCCACACGATGGGGCGGTTGGCATATGTCAGCCCGTCCTTGTAGATGTGATATTCCCGGTCTATCACGGGCGAACCGATTCTCATCTCGCCGAGCAGGAGCTTGAACCGATCATCCTTGGATATTCCCGTGTTATTCCTTGCGATTGCCTTGTCACTTCCCCTGTCGAAATCCCCATAGTCCGGGTTGAATCCCGGATTCATCAGCTTGATTTCATCTTCCAGGTGTTCCTCGGGCGTTTCATCATGCACCATGTAGGTCTCTCCCACGAAATATTCGTTCCGCTCCTTCAGCCAGTCCTGGAACGTGGGGATTTCCTCACCCCGGTCCGAAAGCCAGTCCACGGCGGCGTCGCAGTCATAGTAGAGGAAGGCCTTCCGCCGCCCCACCGCCTCGGTCTCCCACGCCACGCGGGGGTTCTCATACACCCACCGCTCGTCCACGTGCACCGTGGGCATCAGGATGTGCCGTTTCTCCTGTGGTGGGGCGAGTGTGTCGGTGTCCTTGAAACCACTGAAGCGCAGCCGCCCGTGCAGGCTTTCCGCTTCCGGCTGTGTCTCAGCCCAATCGTAAGTGCGCGGCATGGGGGCGAAGTTGCGGCTGATACCGATGCGGAAGTCCTCCTTTTCCTTCCTTCCCTCGGCCTTGAGGAAGAGCGACCATCGTCCCGTGCAGTCGGGCAGCGAGAAGGCATAGTGTCCCGCGCTGTCGGTGCGTGTCTCCCCTTTGAGGGATTCCCCGGCGCGGTTATAAAGATAGGACGTGAGTCGCACCCCATCCGTCCGTTGCCGCCGCTTGGCGGGGTACACCCGTCCGTCGAGGTAAAGCCCGTCTTCCGCCGGATATTCCGGTTTGAAAGGTTCTTCCCCTGCCATCACTTGCCAGTCATACCGTCGCCATCCCTGGGTGAGCATGAGCAGGTCGGCCGCCTCGCGGTGCTCCGCGTCGTCGGCCTCGAAATAGTATTCAGGGCGGTGCACGTAGCCGCGCAGTTCGGAACAGAGCAGCATCCAAGTACGTATATCGCCGTTGTATCCCCCGGTGGAGGACGCGATGTCCCTTGCGGAGAAGGAAAAGGTGCTTCCCGGCGCGGCTTCCGCTGTCAGCCTCACCTTTCCGCAGGGACGCAACTGCCCCGTTTCCACCCGCAAGCGGATGCTATCCTTTTTTGAAGGGCGTGGAGGTATGAACATCTGTCGTTCTGCCCATATCCGCCCGTCTCCATCAAAGATGGTGATTTGGCTCACCCCGGGCGGCATGTCGCCGCGGTTGAAATAGAAGGTGTGGGGAGTCGGGCCGGTGCGGAACGAATGGGTGGCCACCACCAGCCCCCCGCTCTGCAGCGTCATCCCCCAGAGCCGGCCATGAAGTCCCGGCGAAACAGCCGCTTCCACGCGAACCCTGTCCCCCGCAAGGGCGTTCACCCGGAGGGCGCAGCCTTCGCGTTCCCCCGCAGGCAGGGTGAAGCGCAGCGTCCGACTGCCGGGGCGGGACAGGACAAAATCCACCGGCATGTCGGCCCGGGGCGTGTAAACGAACAGGCCGCGCCCCAGGCTGTCAACGGCTATCTCCGGCGTTTCCGATCCGCCGTCCGGAGCGGAAAGCCGCGCCGTGCCCGTCACGGGCCGTCCCTCGTCGTCCGTCAGCCGGAAGGCCACCTTGCCCTCCAGCCCCTCCACGTGGCTGCCCCCTTCGGGGTAAAGGCGCAGCGTGACACCCCGGCTCTCCGCGGCGTATGCCCCGCGCGGACGGGCGGGCATTTCCACAGTTCCCGGCTCTCCTGCGTCCCGCCCTTCCGTTTCCGCATCCTCTCTTACGCTGGGCATGCGGTGTTTCCGCGTGGAACGGTCAATGGAAGCCTTCGAATAGTCGCCCGCCCGCTCCGGCTCGTCAAAAATGGGGAACACCCGGGAGAAGCATGCGCCGGTGCCCCAGTTCGCCATATAGCGCGTGTAGGCACGCACCTCGTAAAAACCCGACGTGAGGATCTTGTCCAGGCGGATGTCGCCGCGGCCCTGGCCGTCCTTCAGCTCAAGCTTGCGCCGCTCCACCACGTCGCCCGCCGGGTTGAGCAGCTCCACGTAGAGCACACCGCTCAAGTCCGTCGGGCGGTCCGTGTCCGTCCGCGTCACGTAGGCCTTGAACCATATCGTCTCGCCGATGAAATAGCCCGTATTGTCAAAATGCAGATAGGCCTTCTCCTGAGGATACATCCGGCTGAACCTCTGCACGAGGGCCGCCTTCTCCAACAATGATGCTTGAACATCCTTATCTTGCTGGGCAAACAAAGGGACTGCGAGGCAGGATAACGACAATAAAAGGTATAACCGTATTATCCTATTCATAATCTCCCCCATTCCGTCCCATACTTCTCTTCGTCAAGGTTGCCACCCCGTCATTCCCCAAATCGTACTCAAACAGGTCATCATCCTGCGAACAGGCGGAAAAGCCACCCGACGACACGGCCACCACAGGCAACGCGTACATTGCTTTCATCTTTTTCATGCGTCTCATTTTTGGATATGACAAAATTAAAGACTTGCGACAAATATAGGCAATCACATTCATATCCGCAACAGAAAAAAGCCCAAAGATTACAAATTCAAAATATTCTGTTACACAAAGCAAAGAATAACCGGATTTTCCCCCGAGAATGTATCAAAATTCGCAGCGCGGGGGTATGTGCAGCAAGAATGCTGCACCTCCTACACCCTCTCGCTGCGGGGATTGTAATCCGCTAAAAAATATACCTATTTAAACATGCCCTCTCGTATCTGTTTTCGGAAAGTCCTTGCGGGCTTGCGGATTCGGAAATCCGCATCCCCCATTGCGCCCAAATCCGGCGCAGCATATCAGCGGGGGGCTCGTTCCCTGCGAGAAAGTGATTTTCCCCCTTTTCCGACTCGTTTATGTTGTCCGTGGATGCGTCCGGGGTTGTTCCCGTGGACGTGAGACCCCCTCCGCCCCTTCGGGGCTCGTCCCCCTGCGAGGCGGGACAGTTTTGGCATCCGCATGGCGAACAAAACAGCCATTATGGCCGCCGCATGGCAAACAAAACGGCCATTATGGCCGCGCATGGTGAACAAAAGGGTCGTTACGACCCCGTGCAGAGTTTGTCAAATCCCCCTAAATTTCGACCGTCCCGTAGAAATCAGAATGTCATGAAATGCTTGTGAAAACAGACAAATTGTGCCGTTTTGCCTGATTTTCGTGACGCGGTTTTTGCGCAATCCGGCCCAAATGGCGGATTTTCGCGCGATTTTTTTGCACAAAACGGGGCTTTTGTGCAATGTTTCTTCAGAGATATTTACTTTTTGGAGCAGTCCGGCAAGAAAATTCGGGGCCGAAACGCGAAATTCCAAGCCCCGGAATTCTTTTTTCGGGGCTTGGAATTTCTTTTTCGGGGCTCGGACGAAAAAATCCCGGTACAGAAACGTTTTCGCGGCGGCTTCGGGGTCGTTTTTCCTTCCCGTTGGGACTTTTTCCCGGACACGTGTCCCGTGTCATTTTGTCGGCGGAATCCCCCGGCGGGCTTTCCCGCCGGCCGGGCTTCTGCGCCGGGAGTGTCCCGTGTGCCGTCAGAAGGACAGGTTTTGAGGGGATTCCGCGACATTTTGATTCCCGCATGGCGCGTGTGGCTGCGTTCTTTCCGCGCCGTCCCGGCCCGGCGGCCGGATACACGAATCTCAGAAGGCGAAAATGAGCAAATTGTCAACGCGCACCCGAAAGTGCCATTCTGTCAATATAAAGGGTGCGGCATTCCTGCCGCACAATCGCAAGATATGACACAGACATACGGAATAGTGCGAGACTGAGGGTGTATCAGGATTTTCAATCCGAAAAAAATCCTATCCGTACATGAACCATAGCTTGCCACATGTAGGCCCTTGCGGGCTTGCGGATTCGGAAATCCGCACAGACACCCGCGCAAACGCCCAGGACAAAACACATGCGCGGCATACCGCCGCCCTCGGGACAGGACACATCCCGAAAGCCGGCGGTACGCCGCGCATGTTGAAGATGATTATACTACCGTCAGTTGTGTACCAACGTACCGATGTCCTCGCCTTCCATCACCCGTTTCAGGTTGCCATAGACATCCATGTTGAAGACATAGATGGGCAGGTTGTTTTCCTTGCACATGGTAGTGGCGGTGAGATCCATCACTTTCAGGCCGCGGTTGTAAATCTCGTCGTAAGTGATTTCCTTGAACTTGGTGGCCGTGGGGTCTTTCTCGGGATCGGCCGTGTAAACCCCGTCCACGCGAGTGCCTTTGAGCATCACGTCGGCCTCTATCTCGATGCCGCGCAACGAAGAGCCCGTGTCCGTGGTGAAATAAGGATTGCCCGTGCCCGCGCTCATGATGACCACCTCGCCGGCCTCCAGGCATTCGATGGCCTTCCACTTGCTGTAGAACTCGCCTATCGGCTCCATGCGGATGGCCGTCAACACACGGCTCTTCACACCGATAGCCCCCAGCGCACTGCTCAATCCGAGGGAATTGATGACCGTGGCACACATGCCCATCTGGTCGCCCTTCACGCGGTCGAAACCCTTCCCGGCCCCGCTCAACCCGCGGAAGATGTTGCCGCCGCCGATGACGATGCCGACCTGCACTCCCATGTCGTGCACCTCCTTGATTTGCTGTGCATACTCGGCCAGACGCTTTTCGTCGATGCCGTAACGCTGTTCGCCCATAAGGCTCTCCCCGCTCAGCTTGAGGAGAATCCGTTTGAATTTAACCATAATGATATACTTTTTTCTGCTTGTCTCAAACTTCCAATGCCGGGCCATCCCCGTCCGCAGGCAACAGGAAACGCACTTCCTTGAAGGCGTAACGGCGCAATCGGCCTTCCCTGTCCGCCAGAAGCAGATGTCCCGAAGGCTCCACGCCCCGGATTTCCGCCTCGAAAATTCCCCCGCCGTCCTCGTAAGCATGGAAACCCGCGCGCCGGTAGAGGCGTTCCGCATAACGCCGCGCGATGCCGTCTTCCCCGCCTGTGCCGACAGCACGGAAATTCTCCTTGAAGCGCCGGACAATCCCGGCCAGGATGAACACCGTCTCGTGCACCATCCCCGTAATCTGCCGCAGCGACACGGGATTGGGCGCATCGCCCCTGAACTCCGTCTGGTTCACGTTCAGCCCCACGCCGACGACGCACTCCTCGATGCACTTCCCCTGCAGGGCATTCTCAATGAGCATGCCACACACCTTGCGGTCGTGCCAATAGATGTCGTTCGGCCACTTGATGCTGAATCCCTCCGCATACCCCGAAAGCGTCTCGCAGACCGCCAAGGCGATAGCCTGCGAAAGGACAAACTGCCGAAGGGCTTCCACGCCGCGCGGATGGCACTTCAGGCTGAAAATCAGATTGCTGCCCGCCTCGGATTCCCACACATGCCCGGCTTGCCCGCGCCCCGCCGTCTGGAACTCGGCCGTGACCAGCGTCATTTCCTTCGGACAGACCGGACGGTAATGTTTCAGGAAATTATTGGTGGAATCAACGGATGCGAGCCGCACCCATTCGAACCACGGCGAATCGTCCAATGTATAAAGTGAATTTTCCATATCTGCTTCCTTTTTCAACAACCATTCAGCACAATGACGGGCGGAAGGCATCCTCGAAATGTTCAACCCTCGCCCCGCCCTCTCCGGCCACAACCGTGACGAGGTCGAAACGCACCGGGAGGTCGAGGGCATAACGGCGCACGTAGGCATCCGCCACACTGACGATGTGGCGCATCTTCTCGGGTGTGAGTGCCTCTTCCGGATTGCCGTAAAGCGTATTCCGGCGGGTTTTCACTTCCACAAAGACCAAAGTGCGGGCCTTTTCCGCCACGATGTCCAGTTCCCAATGGCCGCACCGCCAGTTGCGGTGGCGGATGGCATAGCCCTTCGCCAACAAGTGCGCCACGGCCAAGTCCTCGCCATACAGCCCCAGTTCGTTATGTTCCGCCATGCCTCCTTTACACCTTTTATCTGCCTACGTCAAAGCCTCAACGGTTCAACCGCCAGGTGAACCCGTCCTTGGTGTCCTTCACCTCGAAACCCAGCGCGGCCAGGTTGTCGCGAATCTTGTCGCTCGTGGCCCAATCCTTGTTGGCCTTGGCTGCCATGCGCTGCTCCAGCAACATGTCCACCACCTTGCCAAAGGCTTCTTCGCGCGCCCCTTCGTTGCCGCCCTCTTCTTTCAGCCCGAGGATATCGAAGGCGAAAGTGCGGAACACGTCCGCCAACGCTTCCAATGCCTCGCGCCCGATAGTGGCTTTCCTGTCGATGACCAAATTGATGACGCGGCAAGCATCAAACAAGTGGCTGATGACGATGGGCGAGTTCAGGTCGTCGTTCATGGCCTCATAGCATTTGGTACGCAATTCGTCCACGTAGGCCATGCCCACGCTGCCCTCGCCGTCCGCCGGCACGATGCGTTTCAAGTTGGCCACGCCCTCCATCAGCCGCGCCAGCCCCTTCTCGCTGGCCTGCAAGGCCTCGTTGCTGAAATCCACCGTGCTGCGGTAGTGCGCCTGGAGGATGAAGAAACGGATGGTCATCGGGCTGTAGGCCTGCGCCAGGCTCTCGTGTTCGCCCGAAAAGAACTGCGCCAACGTGATGAAGTTGCCCAAGCTCTTCCCCATCTTCTGCCCGTTGATGGTAATCATGTTGTTGTGCATCCAGTAGCGCACCATGTCGCAGCCCTGGCTGGCCACGGCCTGCGCAATCTCGCACTCATGGTGCGGGAATACGAGGTCCATGCCGCCGCCGTGTATGTCGAAATGCTCGCCCAAGTACTTGCGTCCCATGGCCGTGCACTCACAGTGCCAACCGGGAAAACCGTCGCTCCACGGGCTGGGCCAGCGCATGATGTGTTCGGGCTGCGCACGTTTCCACAGGGCGAAGTCCACTTGGTTGCGTTTTTCGCCCACACCGTCCAGTTCGCGGGAATTGTTGATGACATCCTCCAAGTTGCGCCCCGAGAGTTTGCCGTAATGGTACTTCTTGTTGTATTTCTCCACATCGAAATACACACTGCCTTGGCTCTCATAGGCAAAGCCGTTGGCCAGGATTTGCTTCACCAGCTCAATTTGCTCGATGATGTGCCCCGACGCGCACGGCTCGATGCTGGGCGGCAGGACGTTAAGTTCCTGCATGGCCGCATGGAAACGGTTGGTGTAGTATTGCGCCACCTCCATCGGCTCCAGCTGCTCCAGCCGCGCCTTTTTGGCAATTTTGTCCTCACCCTCGTCCGCATCATGTTCCAAATGCCCCACATCAGTGATGTTGCGCACGTAGCGCACCTTGTAACCAATGTGCCGCAGGTAGCGGAACAAAAGGTCGAAAGTGATGGCCGGGCGGGCATGCCCCAAATGGGCGTCGCCATACACGGTCGGGCCGCACACATACATGCCGACACGTCCCGGCGTAATAGGTTCAAACTCTTCCTTTTTACGGGAAAGCGTATTGTAAATGCAAAGTTTCTGTTCCATAAATCCGAATGTTTAAATGTCCTTGGCTGGATATTCCGGGTCGTCGCCGTTCTCCCGGATGAGACGGAGCAAGCGTTCCACGGCCTCTTCCGCCGGGATGTTGCGCTCCACGCATGTCTTCTTCTTGTAAAGGCTCACCTTGCCCCGCGCCGCCCCCACGTAGCCGTAGTCGGCATCGGCCATCTCGCCCGGGCCGTTGACAATGCATCCCATGACGGCGATTTTCAAGCCTTTCAGGTGGCTCGTGGCCGCCTTGATGCGGGCGAGGGTATCCTGCAAGTCATAAAGCGTCCGACCGCAGCCGGGACAAGCAATGTACTCCGTCTTCGACGTGCGCAAGCGCGCGGCCTGCAGGATGCCGAAAGCCGTCGCGTCGATGTCGCGGTGATCCAATGTCCCGTTATTATACAAGTAAATGCCGTCGCAAAGCCCGTCGAAAAGCAACGCCCCCATGTCCGCCGCGCTCTCTATCTGGAAATCTTCCTTTTCTTCTTGGCTATGGGCATATTGCTGGAAGATGACAACCGGATTCTTCAGCCCTTCACGTGTCAACTCATGGACGAGCGCGCGGTGCTCGCCCAAGCGGTTCCGGTGGCTGCTTTGGGAGATAATCACCACCTCGGGATGAAGCCTCAGGCAAGCGCGCGCCTCTTCCGTCAACGCGCCGTAAGTCAGGAACAGGAATTTCAATTCCGCCCTGCAATTCCCCAAAAATGGCAACATGTTGTAGGGAAAAGCCGGATAAGTGCCCGCCTCGCCCATCCACACGTCGGCATCCACGATGTAGCTTGCGTTCTCGCGCCTCCCGGCACGCGGCAGGCTACGTCCGCAATAGATGTAATCGGGTAGGAAATCAGTCTGTGCCCGAAACTCCCTCATCCGCCCGCCTATGGCCAGATCCATACGGTCGGCCACCACGACAGGCACGTTGTCCCCGCCGATATTGCCCACGGCCACCGTCGGCCTCCGCACGGGACGCAACCAGTCGAAACCTTCAGCCGCCATGCCGGGAATCATCATCGCCCCATCACGACGGGCGATGTAGTCCACCAGCTTGCGCGCCACGGGAATCTCGGCTTCTGGCGCCTCGCTCAACGACACGCGCACCGTGTCGCCCAGCCCGTCGGCCAACAACGCGCCGATGCCCACGGCACTCTTGATGCGCCCGTCCTCGCCGTTGCCGGCCTCGGTCACGCCCAAATGAAGAGGGAATGCCATGCCCTCGCGCTCCATCGCATCGACCAACAGGCGGACGCTCCGCACCATCACCACCGTGTTGCTGGCCTTGATGGATACCACCACATCCGTGAACCGCTCGCGGACGCAAATCCGCAAGAACTCCATGCAACTCTCCACGATGCCTTCGGGCGTGTCGCCGTAACGGCTCATGATGCGGTCAGAGAGCGACCCGTGGTTCACCCCGATACGGATGGCCGTGTGGTGTGCGCGGCAAATATTCAGGAAAGGCACAAAGCGCGCTTCCAGCCTCTCCAACTCCCCGGCATACTCCTCGTCGGTGTATTCCAAATGCTTGAACGTGCGGGCCGGGTCAACATAGTTCCCCGGGTTGATGCGCACCTTCTCGGCATAGAGTGCCGCCACCTCGGCCACGCGCGGATTGAAATGCACATCGGCCACCAGCGGCACAGTGCACCCGGCAGCGCGCACCCCCGCATTGATGTTGCGCAGGTTCTCCGCCTCGCGCACCCCCTGCGTGGTCAGCCGGACGTATTCCCCGCCCGCCCCGGCGATGCGCAACGTCTGGGCCACGCTCGCCTCGGTGTCCAGCGTGGACGTGTCCGTCATGCTCTGCAGCCGAATGGGATTCTTCCCTCCCAACGGTGTGCCACCGACCTGCACTTCCACGGTCTCCCTGCGGCGGTAATTGAACAAATCCATCATCCCCGCGACGTTAATTGCACTTGAACTTATACTGCACACCGGCCAATTCCGCATTGGCCTTCACGATTTTCTGCTTCAGCCCTTCCTTGTAGGCGGCCATGCGGGCGGACAGTTCCGCATCGGACAGCGACAACATCTGCGCGGCCAAGATGGCCGCATTCTGCGCCCCGTTTACCCCGACAGTGGCCACCGGGATTCCGGGAGGCATCTGAATGATGGACAACATCGCGTCCAAGCCATCCAGCATGCCCTTGATGGGCACACCGATGACGGGCAACACCGTATTGGCGGCTATCACGCCCGGAAGGGCGGCCGCCATGCCCGCACCCGCGATAATCACTTTCACCCCGCGGCTTGCGGCCTCGCGGGCAAAAGCCTCCACCTCGGCGGGTGTGCGGTGCGCCGACAGGGCATTCATCTCGAACGGGATTTCCATCTCGTCGAGAAACTTGGCAGCCTTCTCCATCACCGGAAGGTCTGAAGTGCTGCCCATGATGATACTTACGATTGGTTTCATGATTTGTATGTTTTTTTATATCCAATTCTTCTTTTTTCAAGTTTCAAGTCAGCAGGATGCCGGCCAACCCGCAAGCCGTACCGACCAGCGTACCGGCCACCACCTGGGCCAAACTGTGCTGGCGGAGCAACATGCGCGCCGTGCCCACCGCCCCGGCAAACAAGGCCAAGACACACAACCACCACACAGGATTGAACCCGAACAACGCCGAATAAGCCAGCAAAGCCCCGACAATGGCACCCGCCCCCGCACAATGCATGCTGATTTTCCACCACACGTTCACCACGATGCACACCGCCTGCACCAACAAGGCTGCCACCAGGATGCCACACATGTAATGCGGCAGGTGGAGACGAAACATCAAATGGAGGCATGCCACGTAAGACAACATGAATATCACATAAGGAACAGACCGCCGTTCACGCAACCTGAGCTGCACCGGTGCCCATCCGTTCAACCGCCGCCAAACAAACACGCACAAACGCGGCAAAGCGATGGTAAACACCCAAACCATCGAAAGCACCAACAGCTTATAAAACAAAGGCAGCAGGCTGAGATAAGTGAACGTGAACAACACCAAGAACCCCGTCACCGGCATGTAGTACGGCCTTGACACAACCGACAACACGCGAGCCCCCGCCATCAACGCCCTTTGCTCCGTCATCGCCTCAACCTTGCCACGGGAATGCCCAGTTGCTCACGGTATTTGGCCACCGTGCGCCGCGCAATGGGAAATCCCTTTTCGTTCAACATCGCCGCCAACACCTCGTCCGAAAGCGGCTTCTTCTTGTCCTCCGCCTCCACCAACTCTTTCAACGCGGCCTGTATCTTGCGGGTCGCTATCTCCTGCCCGTCTTCCGTCACATAACCGTCGCTGAAGAACCATTTCAGGGGATAAGTGCCGTAGCGCGTCTCCACATACTTGCTGTTGGCCGCGCGCGACACGGTGGAAATGTCCAGCCCCGTGCGGTCGGCCACGTCCTTCAATATCATGGGACGGAGGAGCGTCTCGTCCCCTTCAAGGAAAAACGGACGCTGCAAGTCGATAATCGCCTGCATCACGGCCGTCAGCGTCCTGCGGCGGACTTTGACCGCTTCGATGAAGCCTTGCGCCTTTTCAATCTTCTGCCGCGTATATTGCAGGGCTTCACGCTCAGCACGGCTCATTTTCACCCGCCCATTGTCCGCTTGGTCCATGATTTCCATGAACGAAGGGCTGATGCGCAATTCCGGCACGTCGCCCTTGTTAAAAGACAAGGTGATGTTGCCGTCGTCGTCCGTCTCCACCCGGAAATCCGGCACGACCTGCTGCCAGTTATGTCCCGCCACCTCGCCCATCGCGCTTCCCGGACGCGGATTGAGCCGCTTCAAATCGCGCTGCAGGCGTTCGGTCTCCCCTTCCGTCAGGTGCAGGCGTTGGCGAATCTTGTCCCAACGCTTGTGGGTGAACTCGTCGAACATCTTGTCGATGATTTCATATTCCAGCTGTTTGAGGCGCGTACCCCATTTTTCATCCCTCCGGATTTGCAGCAACAGACACTCCCGCAGGTCGCGCGCGCCGATTCCCGGCGGGTCGAAACGCTGCAATTTGGCCAACACGGCTTCCAACTCCGCTTCCGAAGTCTCCACCCCGTTATATATCTCCAATTCATCGGCAAGCGTGGAAAGCTTCTTTTTCAACAAGCCGTCGCTTTCCAACGAACCGATAAGATAAGCCATCAGTTCTTTCTCATGCGGCGTGAGGTCGCATTCGTTCATCTGTTCCGTCATCTGTTCGTAAAACGAAACAGTGTCGCCATATTCCATCGTCTCGGGCCTGCCCTTCCCTCCCCTGTCCCGCAGGAGATAGTCCGGCACGTCGTCCGGCGTACGGTAGTCGTCCATGGCCTGGCGCACGTCAGCCGGGCGGTAATCATCCACGGGCAGTCCGCCGTCTTCCCCCTCCATGTCCCCGCCATCGGCCGCCGTGTCATAGGCGTCCTCTTCCCGGGGCTCGTTTTCATCGGGAGTGCCCAGACGTTCTTCCAGCGCGCCATTGTCTATCAATTCGTTTTTCACCCGTTGTTCCAACTCCGACACGGGCATTTCCAACAGCCTCACCTGCAACACCTGCTGCGGCGAAAGCGTCTGCACCTGCTGCAAAGCCTGGGACTGGACTAATTTCTGAGCCATAACGTCACTAACTGAAAAAGTTTCCACATGCAAAGTTAGCGCACGGCAAGGGAAATGCCAAATTTATCCGGTCTTTTCCCCCGCCCACGCTTTAGAAATGTCATGAATTTCCACAAATGTCTATTCGGTCAACAACGCGTAATCCAATTGTTTCTTTTCCAAATTGGCCCGCGCCACCCTGATTTTCACGGCATCGCCCAAAGAATAGCGATGATGGTGCCTGCGTCCCACCAAGCAATAATTGCGTTCGTCGAACTCGTAATAATCATCGCCCAAGTCACGGATGGGCACCATGCCTTCGCATTTGTTTTCATTGACCTCCACATACAAGCCAAATTCTGTCACGCCGCTAATGGTACCCTCGAACACCTGCCCCAACTTGTCGCTCATGAACTCCACTTGCTTGTATTTGATGCTGGCTCGCTCGGCCGTGGCCGCCAACTGTTCCATGGCACTGCAATGCTCGCAAAGCTCTTCATACTTGCCTTGGCTCGCGCTCCGCCCGCCATCCGCATAGCGGGTAAGCAAACGGTGTACCATCACATCGGGATAACGGCGGATGGGCGAAGTGAAATGCGTGTAATAGTCAAAAGCCAAACCGTAATGGCCGATATTATAAGTGCTGTAACGCGCCTTCATCATCGCCCTGAGCGACACGGTCTCTATCAGGTTCTGCTCTTTCTTTCCGCGCACCTCGGTGAGCAAACGGTTCAAGCCCTTGGCAATCTCCTCCTTCGAGCCGGTGGGTCGCAACTTGTAGCCGAACTTGACGATAAACTCACTCAGGTTTCTCAACTTATCGGGATCGGGCTGGTCATGGATACGGTAAGGAAGCGTTTTCGGCTTGCGGTTCTTTGCCACCTTTCCGACACTTTCTGCCACCGTGCGGTTGGCCAGCAACATGAATTCCTCCACCAGCTTGTTCGCGTCCTTGGCCACCTTGAAATACACCCCGATGGGTTTTCCCTTCTCGTCTATGTCGAAACGCACCTCCTCACGGTCGAAGTTGATGGCTCCATTCTCAAAACGCCGCGCCCTGAGCCGCTTGGCCAGCCGGTTCAGCGTAATCAGTTCTGTGGCGAATTGCTCGGCGGGAAGCACGTCAGGGCCACTGAAGTTCGGGTCGGCCGCATGGTCGCCCGGCCTGCGATAATCCTCGGGAGAAGCTTCATGATGGTCTTCCAACACTTTCTGCACCTCTTCATACGTGAAACGGCGGTCACTCTTGATGACGGTATGTGCCAAATGCCAGTTCTTCACCACGGCATCGTCATCCAGCTTGAAGACCACGCTGTAAGTCAATTTCTCTTCATTGGGACGCAACGAACAGATGAAGTTGCACAAACGTTCGGGCAACATCGGCACCGTGCGGTCCACCAAATACACACTCGTGGCGCGCTTCACTGCTTCTTTATCTATAATGCTGCCTTCCTTGACGTAATGCGACACATCCGCAATATGCACCCCGACTTCCCAAAAACCGTCCTCCGTCTTACGGATGGAAAGGGCGTCGTCAAAGTCCTTGGCATCGCGCGGGTCGATGGTGAACGTCGTCACTGCGCGCATGTCCTCGCGCCGCCCGATTTCCTCAGGAGTGATGCCCGGTTCTATCTTGTCGGCTTCTTTCTCCACCTCTTTCGGATAGGAATAAGGCAACCCGTACTCTGCCAAGATGGCATGCATCTCAGTCGTGTTTTCCCCGCTCTTACCCAAGATATCCACGACCTTGCCGATGGGATTCTTGGCAGAATCCGGCCATTCGGTGATTTTCACCACAGCCTTATCCCCGTTCTTCCCCCCATGCAGGGCTCCCTTGGGAATAAAGATATCGTTAGCCAGCGTCCGGTTCTCCGTAACCAAAAAGGCGAAATCTTTCCTTACTTCCAACCGGCCGACAAACGTCTTGTCGCTCCGCTTCAGGATTTCCACCACTTGGGCTTCGCGCAGATGATGTTTCCGCCGCGCCAAAAGGCTGACCTTCACCTTGTCCCCGTCCATGGCATGCAAGGAATTGCGCTCGGCCACAAACACCGGTTCCCCGCCTTCCAAGGGTGAAACCGTATTCTTGCCGTTTGCTTTCCGGTTGAATATCGCTTCAAAGACCTGCCCGGTCGTGTTCAATTGGAAATGCAAACTGCCGACTTCCTTGATGTAGTCATCCTTTGCCAAGTCTTCCAACAAATCCATGCAGAGCAATTTGGACGGATGAGTCGTCAACTTCAATTCCGCAAATATGCGCTTGATATCGTAAACCTCAGAAGGATTGCGCTGGAAAAGTTCTATCAACAACTTCGCCAGTTCCTTTTTCTTCAGGCGTTTCCCGCCTTTTTTCCCTGTTTTTCCCATAAATACATACTTTAGAGGTTCATGTCTTATAATCTTCTTGCAAGTTAAGCATATTTATCCATTCTCACGTCCTCTTCCATCTTATTTTTTCTGAAAATTCGTATCTTTGCAACTCCATAGTCCTAAAAAACAAAATGGAAAAGTCCAAACGGGAAAAAGAGATTTATAAAGTGACGTGGACGGGAAGTTTCGTCAACTTCATATTGGTCGTGTTCAAATTCCTGGCCGGCATCGCGGGACACAGTGCGGCCATGATAGCCGATGCGGTGCACTCGTTGTCCGACTTCGCCACCGACATTGTCGTGCTCGTTTTTACCCGCATCTCCAACAAGCCGCAGGACAAAAGCCATGACTACGGCCACGGCAAATACGAGACATTAGCCACGGCCATCATCGGCATCGCCCTGTTTGCCGTGGGCGTGGGAATATGCTGGAACGGGCTGCTGGCCATCCAGACTGTTTGGAAAGGAGGCAGCCTCCCGCCCCCGGGCATGCTGGCGTTTTGGGGAGCCATCATTTCCATCGTTTCAAAAGAATTGCTTTACCGTTATACCATCCGCATAGGGCGGAAAGTCAATTCCAACGCAGTCATCGCCAATGCTTGGCACCACCGCAGCGATGCCCTCTCGTCCATCGGGACGGCCATCGGCATCGGAGGCGCGATATGGTTGGGAGAATCATGGCGCGTACTCGACCCCATGGCGGCAGTGGCCGTCAGCTTCTTCATCGTCAAAGTGGCCGTGCAACTGCTGAAACCTTGCATCGAAGAACTGACAGAAAAGTCTTTACCCGACGAAATAGAACAACAAATTTGTCACATCGTGGAAAACACGCCCGACGTGACAGCTCTCCACAACCTGCGCACCCGTCGCATCGGAAACCATTATGCCATAGAGATGCACGTGCGCATGGACGGGCACCTGACGCTATACGAAGCGCACGACAAAGCATCGTCCATTGAGAAAAAAGTGAAGGAAATGTTCGGGCCGGACACACACGTGGGCATCCATGTGGAACCTATCAAAAAACCGGACGGCACTTACGGTTTATGACTAACCAACAACAAAGGAAATGAAGATTTTAGTGACTGGAGCCAGCGGCTTCATTGGCAGTTTCATCGTAGAAGAAGGCCTGAAGCGCGGACATCAAGTCTGGGCCGGCATGCGGAACACCAGCAGCAAAAAGTACCTGACCGACAAAAACATCCGATTCGCAGAATTGGACTTCGCGCATCCGGAAATCCTGCGTGCGCAAATGGCTGCATACAAAGCCGATTCCGGCGGATGGGACATCATCGTCCATGCGGCCGGAGCCACCAAATGCCTCCATCGCGAAGACTTCTTCCGCACCAACACTGAAGGGACGCGGCATTTCGTGGACATGCTCAAGGAATTGGACATGGTGCCGCAGCGTTTCGTCTTCATCAGTTCGCTCAGTGTATTTGGAGCCATCCGGGAACAGCCCGTGCGCCAAGCCACTTCTGACAATCCTTGGATTTACGCCCCCATCCGGGAAGACGATACCCCGCACCCTAACACGGCATATGGTGAAAGCAAGCTGGAAGCCGAACGATACATCAAATCCCTGGCAGGTTTCCCTTACGTCATCCTGCGTCCCACCGGCGTATATGGTCCGAGGGAAAAAGACTATTTCGTCATGGCGCAAAGCATCCGGCAACACGTGGACTTCTGCGTGGGCTACCGTCCGCAGGAAATCACGTTCGTCTATGTGAAAGACCTTGTGCAGGCCGTCTATGCCGCCATGGAAAAAGACATCATCCGCAGGGAATTTTTCATCAGCGACGGCAAGATTTACCACAGTACGGAGTTCAGCGACCTGATTCGCGATGCGCTGGGACACCCGTTCATGTTGCGTGTCAAGGCACCCGTGTGGTTTCTTCGCATCGTGTGTGCCGTAAGCGACCGTATGGCGCAATGGCGGGGCAAGACGGCCACGCTGAACCGCGACAAGTTCCACATCCTCTGCCAACGCAACTGGCAATGTGACATCGAACCAGCTATCAAAGAACTAGGCTACAAGCCCGAATACCCGCTGGAAAGGGGCGTAAAAGAGACTATCGAATGGTATCAAAAAGAAGGGTGGCTATGATTTCTCGTCTCAAGTGGCTCATTGAACGTGACGAGAAACCGCGCGGGCTTTGGCCGATTGAATGGCTGGCCTTGGTTTACAACGCGGTCACGTTGTTGTTCATGGCTTTGTTGTGGCCGCGCATGGCTCATCCCCAAATCATGCTGGCCGACCGCGCCTATATCCTTGCCGCCACATTCCTGATGTGGGGGATTTATACCTTGTGGCCGCGGCGGCTGATGACGTTTGTCCGCATCACGTTACAGATGTGCCTGCTCTGCTACTGGTATCCGGACACCTACGAGTTCAACAGCACGTTGCCCAACCTGGACCACATCTTCGCGCGATGGGACACCGTATTGTTCGGTTGCCAGCCCGCATTGGAGTTCCACCGCCTTTGCCCGTGGCCTTGGTTCTGTGAAGCTGTCAACATGGGCTATTTTTCCTACTACCCGATGATTGTCGTGGTCATGGTGTTTTTCTTCCTCTGCAGGAACAAGCACTATGTGGAAGCGTCTTTCACCGTGCTGTGCTCGTTCTTCCTCTATTACCTTATATATATAGTGTTGCCTGTCGCCGGGCCGCAGTTCTATTTTTGGGCTGTCCCGCCCGAAATCATCGAAAGCGGGCAATTCCCGGCCTTGGGCACTTACTTCAGCCTGCACACCGAAATGCTCCCCACTCCGGGCGACCCCACGGGGCTGTTCTACCGCCTCGTCGAACAAGCCCAGGAAATGGGCGAACGCCCCACGGCGGCCTTCCCCTCCTCGCACATCGGCATCACGCTCATCCTCCTGTTGCTGGTCTATCCACAAAGCCGGCGGCTGTTCTACGTCCTGTTGCCTTTTGCCGTCCTGCTGGCCATGGCCACGGTTTATATCCAAGCCCACTACCTGGTGGATGCCATTGCCGGAGTGCTCACCGCCTATCCCGTATATCGCCTCAGCCGTTGGATTTTCCGGAAGGTGGAGGGGCGATATGCCTCACGGATTCCATCCGTGAAGCCGGAATAGCTGCCGCACAAAAAAAGGCACACGTCAATACTGGAACGAACTGCCGCCCACAAACTCGCGCAGCAAGGAAGTCGGCGGGATTTCATTGTCGGACATGGGCACGAAGTAGCGCAGGAACTTGCGCAGGCGGTAAGCCTCGGAATATTCGGGCACGTTCTCAGGCACCAACTCCAACAAAGGCAAAGCCTGGTTGCGGATGACGGCCAGCTCGAACAGCAAGGCACTGTTGAACATCGCGTCGGCCTGCTCCTGGTAGGGGAAAATCCACTTGTCCTCCCCTGCCCGCACACTAGGCCAGCGGCGGATAGTGTCCAAAGCCGAATAGCCGCGGTACTTGTAATCGCGGATGATGCGGCGCAACAGGCGGTTGTCCGTCGTGGGAATGTAATTGTGCGCATCCAACAAGATAGTCGTCATGGCCGACACGTAAATGCGATACTTGTATTGGTCTTCTATCTGCGCCGTCAGTTCAGGATTCAACCCGTGTATGCCTTCAAGAATCAAAATCATGTTTTCTTCCAGCCTCAGCTTCTTCCCGCTCATCTCCCGTACGCCTTTTTGAAAATCATAATGCGGCAATTCCACCTCTTCGCCGGCCAACAAGGCCCGCAACTGGCTGTTGAAAAAAGGAAGGTCCAAAGCATAGAGCGACTCGAAGTCATAGTCGCCGCTCCCGTCCCTGGGCGTTTGGTCGCGGTTCACGAAATAATCGTCCAGCGACACGGGATAAGGCTTCATGCCGTTGGCCATCAGCTGGATGGAAAGCCGCTTGCTGAACGTGGTCTTGCCGCTCGACGACGGACCGGCAATCAGTATCAGCTTCAGGTTGTGGCGCGACTGGATTTCATCGGCAATGCGCACGATTTTCTTTTCCTGCAACGCCTCGGCCACGTTGATCAAATCCGTGGCATGCCCTTCCTGGCAGGCGCGGTTGAAGTCGCCCACCGTACTCAGTCCCACGATTTCCTGCCAATGATGATGCTCACGGAAGATTTCCAGCATTTTCTCCTGATGGACCATCTCTTCCAATTGTTCGGGATTCTTCCGCGAAGGGATGCGCAGGAGCAACCCGTCGTAATACTTCATCACGTCGAACACCTTCAGCCCGCCGGTGGAGGTCAGCAACGACCCGTAGAAATAATCTATCGTGTCGTCCAAACGGTAATAATGCGTGTAAATAGAGCCGGAACTCTCCAGCAACTTCACCTTGCTCGTCATTCCCGCCTCCCGGAACATCTCGATAGCCTCCTCCGTGGGGCATTGGATGCGCCGGAACGGGATGTCCGCCGCCACAATTTCCTTCATCCGCCGCCAGATGGCCGTCACGTCGTCCTCTTCCAGCGTCCGGCCGATACGCAGGTCGCAATAATAACCGCGGGCCACGGGAGTGTCGATGCGTAACCCGCATCCCGGAAACAAGTCGCGCACGGCCTTGACCAACACAAAAAACAAAGACCGGGTATAAGTGCGCATACCGGAAGGGGAGGTCACGTCGAGAAACTCCACATCCTTGTCGTTATAGAAACGATAATGCAGCCCTTCGACCTTGTTGTTGACTTTCGCGCTGACCGGGCCGTAAGGCATTTGCAGATTTAATGCCAGATAAGCGTCCCAAAGTGTGCTCCCCATGGGAATCTGAATGTTTTTTTTATTATTTTTGCAACGGATTTTGACCTCTTGTTCCATAGCTTCCGGGATTTTACAAACAACCCCTTAAAATTAGGCAATGGGACGGAAACGTCAAACAACCGTTCACTTATATTTCGAGAGCGTATGGTAGTTTTAGCATTTTTAAAACTTTTGGGATGCCTCGGCCTGCTGATGTACGGCACAAAGCTCATGGGCGACAGTCTCCAACAATTGGCTGGCGACCGGCTTCGCCACATCCTCGACTCGCTGACTACCAACCGCTTCACCTCGCTGCTCACCGGCGCATTGGTCACGGCCATGATACAGTCCTCCACAGCCGCCTCGCTGATGACCGTCAGCTTTGTCCATGCCGGCATGCTTTCCTTCATGCAGGCCCTCCCCGTCCTGATGGGCGCGTCCGTGGGCAACACGCTCATCGCCTGGCTCATGGCCGCCGAGCTCAATTTCGGGTTCAGCAACTACATCTATCCCCTGATGCTGGTGGCCTTCCTGTTGGTGCAATATCGAAAGCGTCCGGCTTTGGGCGAGTCCGTCTTCGGCTTCTGCTTCATCCTGCTGAGCCTGGGGCTGCTTTGCCACCTGTATGACAGCATGACGCCCGCCGACCAGCACCTCGTGGCCGGTTACCTGGCCATGCCGGGCGAACATTACGGGGTTTACGTGCTGCTCCTGCTCGTCGGAGCTGCCGTCACCTTCGCCGTGCAGTCCTCGGCGGCCATCATGGCCACCTCGATGGTGCTTTGCTCCACGGGCGTATGGTCGGTCTATGCCGGCGCGGCCTTCATGCTGGGGGAAAACATCGGGCGCGCCGTGGCCACTTGGCAGGCCGCCTCTTCTGCGGGAACACCAGCCCGGCGCACGGCTTTCGGGCAATTGGCATTCAACCTCGTCGGCGTGGCGTGGATGTTTGCCGCCTTCCCTTATGTGATCGGTTTTTTGTGCGACTTCGTCCATTTCGACCCGACCCACGGACAGATTGCCCCCGACCACAACCTGGCTTACGTCTTGGCCGCTTTCCACACGGGGTTCAACCTTTGCAACGCGACCCTTTTCATCGGACTGACCAAACCTTTGGAACGGTGGGCCACGCAATGCATCAACAAGCCGGCAGGCAACGACGAAAAGGAAAGCGAGTTGCGCTTCATCACCAAAGGGCTGCTCGACACACCGGAAGAATCGGTCATGGAAGCCCGCAAGGAAATCATCAACTACACCGACACCGTGACCAAGATGTTCACCCAGACCCGCTACCTCTTCTCGGCCGACAACGAAACGGACTTCAAAAACATCTTCACGCTGGTGGAACACTATGAGGAAATCAGCGACGAGATGGAGACCGACATCGCAGGCTACCTGAACCGCATCACGGCCGAAGAGGACGTGCCGGAAAGCCTGCGCCCCGTCATCTGCGGCATGCTCCGCGAACTGGCGGAAATCGAAAGCATCGGCGACAGCTGCCACCACATCGCCCACACCGCACGGCGCAACTTCTACAGCAGCCAGCCGCTCACGGAAACCCAATTGGAACACATCCACCAAATGTTCCAGCTCACGGAACAGGCCCTGGAACAAATGCGCTCCATGCTCTTCGCCCGCAAAGCCCCGCGCGAAGCCTCCACGGCCTACTACATCGAAAAGGAAATCAACAACTACCGCAACCAATTGCGCAACCTCAACTTCGCAGACGTGAACCGCGGACTGTACAGTTACCAGACCGGTGCCATGTACATGGACATCATCAACGAGTGCGAACAACTCTCCGACAGCATCATCAACGTCACGGAAGCCAGGATGGAGGCGCAAGGAGGACAATAAGCCATATCTGCGTCTTCCGATTTTCTGCTAATGCGAACGAACATACACTTAGCGCGGAATAAGTTTGTGCATTCTAAGTGACAATTTATCGGATAGGAGGTGCTGCATTCTTGCTGCACATTCTCGCACTATTGCGTATGCCTGTGACTTGTCTTGCGACTGAGGGTGTAACAAAATAAACTCCTCCTACAAATTGAATGCGCAAATTCATGTCGTGCGCAGTATAATCTCAATGAAGCTCTTGAACGTCTTCCCGAACTCGCGGATAGAATAAGTTTTGCCCGTTTGACGCGCCCCGGTAACAAGTAGCGCATTACGAGTGGCCGCATAAAAATTACGGATGTATTCGTCTATCTTTCTTTTCAGCATCACCTCATTGTTTAAAGACCTTGCGGGCATCAATGCCGTTTTTCCCCAAAAAAGGAACGGAGCTTTGCTTGGCCACCCCCCCATATACACCGCCCACAGAAAGGCATTCCGCCAAAAAGTTCCAAGCCGCAGAACACGAAAACGAATGCATCAAGCCCCAAAAAACTTTTATAGAAATTCAAAAACAGTTCCTAAGAACCGTACCAAACAATCAATGACATGCAAAATGCCTTGCAACAGGCCGCTCCCTAGGTATAAAAACAAACATTTTGTGTTTTTATTTGCGATTTTATAAAATTTTTCTTGCTTATATACCCCGTATTTCTTAACTTCGCATCGTCAATTTTAAGATTTATACGCCATGAAAAAGTTAATTTTATGCGTATTTGCACTTGTGTGCATGTCTGTACACGCCGCCGTAGAAGTTGAAGAAGCCTCATCTTCTTACACAGTAACGAATACGACAAATCCGTCCCAAACAACTCATACTAAAATAACGTTTCATTCCCTGAACAAGCCTCTGACTATAGAAATTATTAATGAAGCAAGAAAATATATTGATGCTTTTTGTAGATCAGGACTTTCGGATGCAGTTTTAATAGATGACAGAACCGTAGCGTTATTATATAGAAAAGAATACCAATACAGCATTCGCACAGCCAAGGAAGTTGTTTCTAAAATTGCAAAAGAACATGGGATAATTCTTTCCATATCTCAAAAAGATGTATAACCGTTATTTAGGGATATTTCTTTGCGCCTTGCTCTGCGCTCTGCCGGGCAAGGCGCAATATATAAAACAAAGTAAAATAGACCCTATCAACGCTGAGTTAGCTAAAGCTGGAATAGAGGTAAAAATATCACCCCTCATAACCCAAGCTTTGGCGGGCGACGGCATTCGTTTCCGGATTTGCGGAAATGTTTATGGAACGGATGAGTTTGACTCTGTGCCTTATCCGCTGTCCGGAGCCAATGTGCAAATCATCTGTGTGGGCGACACGTCGAAGCATACCACAGCAGTATGCAACGAAAAAGGAAATTTCGAAATTTCTTCCTATGCCACCAAACTGCATAAGTTAAAAGACAAGCGGCTGAGGGTGCGCATCAGCTATGTGGGCATGCAGCCCATTGACCAAATATTCAACACTGTGAGAACAATCAGTTCTGCCGGATACATGGAAGGCCTTTTCCTGGACAGCGTGGTCATGGTGAGCCGCCCCGTCACCTTGGAAGAAACGGTCATCATGGAAGAGCTGAAGAAGATATACCAACGAGGCGACACCACCGTGTTCAACACCGATGCCTACGAAATGCCGACCGGATCGGTGCTGCTGGAACTGGTGCGCCGCCTGCCGGGATTGCAGTACGACGACGGACGGCTGACCTACATGGGACGCGACATCGAGGAGATGCGCCTCAACGGCGACCCCTTCTTCAAGAACGACGTGAGCGTCGCCTTGGAGAACATCCCCAACGAAAAGCTGAAATCCGTGAAGATTTATGAGTCCGTGAAGGACACCACGGACGTGCACAGCGGCAACCACCTGGTGATGGACATGGAGACCAAAGCTCCCGTCAACCGGATACTGATGGGGAACGCCGAAGCCGGCACGTCGGACAAGAAGAAGACTTATTTTGTCTATGCCAACGCGCATATATGGGAGAAAAAGAAAGGAGACCTGGGCATAAATGCCAATTATAGCGATATGCCCAACGAATATGTCCCCTTGAAACGTTACGCTTATGGCGGCCCCCGGTTCATGTTTTCCCGCGATTTCAAGCGGGTCTCCATGTTCTCCATGCTGAATTACGACTACCGTAAAGATGAAAGCGAGACACAATCTGCCGAACAGCAATACCTGCCCGACTACGCCCAATACACCAACCGCTCGACCCTTTCCGGCTCGACAAACCACAGGGCACAGGCACAAGCCACACTGAGCGGCTCATTCAAAGACGATTACCAATGGGCCAGCAACCTGAACATGGGGCTTTCCGACGTAAAGTCGCAGTCGGAAGACCGCAGCGAGGCTTTCAGCGGCAACCCCTACGCCGACGAGTCGCACACCACTTGGCTCGACGAATCCCTCCTTTCCGCATTGCGCCTCAACGAAACGGAAAGCCGCACCGTCAGCCGCAGCAAGGAAAGGAGCCTGGATTGGAACGGCCGGCTGTCGCGCAGGTTCAACGACAACAAGGATGAGATTGGTTTCGACACCGGCATCAAGTACAACAAGGCCGACAGCCGCTCTTGGGACGAACACCGCACCGTCTTCTACCAGCTCGGCAACGCCCCGTCGGAACTCAACCGCCTGACGCATAACTTCAACGAACAAATCGAAGTGAATGCCAAAGCCTTCTTCAACCATAATTTCGGAGAAAGGCATTACGCGGGACTGGAATACGGGTTCAACGTCTCCGACCAAAACGACCGCCAACGCTATTACGACCACAACGGCACGATGGCCGATGTGGCCGACCCGTTCGACTTGTCCACCGAAGGCTTGACGGAATCCCCCGGACTGAGCTATCGCGTCCGCACGAAAGATTATGCCCACCGCATCGGCGCACAACTCACCATGAAATGGGATGCCGTGCGCCTGCAGGCCAAACTCTACGTGGCACCCACGCGCCGCAAGGTGGGGCACACCGAAAGCGGGCTGGAAGCCGACACCACCGTGACCTCCGTGCTCTACACCCCTTCGCTGGAGATGAATTTCCACATAAAAGAGAAACATACCCTCACTTTGGGCTACAACGGCAGCAACAGCATGCCTTCGGGACAGCTCCTGGCCGCCGTGACGGACTACAGCGACCCGCTCTACATCCGCGTGGGCAACCCGCACCTGCAGAATACGTTCAACCACCGGTTCAAGCTGCGCTACGCCAAGGGGAGCCTGCTGAACGCCAACGTGAGCGTGGACATGCAGCAAAACGCCCTCAGCCAGCGCACCACCTACGACGCGGCCACCGGCGTGAGCCGCGTCATGGCCGACAACATCAACGGCACGTACAACGCCCAGGCCGGCCTTGGCACCTTCCTGATGATAGGCAACGTGACGTGCAACGCCTCCCTGAACGCCCATTACGACCACCGTGCCGAATACGTGCAACGCGCGGGCGAACAAAACTCGGTCAAAGGCGTGACCATCGGCAAAGGCGGGGAAATCGCGCTGAACCCAAGCTACGGCAACACGTACATACAAACCCGGCTGGACATGCGCTACATCCTTGACTACCGCACCAACGCCCTGGCCGACTTCGAGACCACGACGCACACCGTCCGTGCAACCTGGCACATCGACGGCTACATCGGCAACTTCCTGACGCTCGGTTCCTACCTCAACATGACGGACTACCGGGGATTCGCCCTCGGCGCGGCCAACCGCACGGAATGGCGGTGGAACCTGACGGCCTCCTACAAGTTCCTCAAGAAGAGGAACGCCTGCATCAACCTGACCTGGAATGACATCCTGCGCCAGAACTCGGGCTTCTCCACCACCATGTCGGGCAATCTGTGGAACGAAACGCGCGAAACGGGCGTCACCAGTTTCGTGGAAGTGTCGTTTGCCTACCGTTTCAACACCATGTAAAACCTCCCCCCCCGTAAGGGACATTATCCGGATTTCGGCGCGAAAGGAAATACGCCCCCTGCGCACCTCCTTCCATTGACAGGATGACACTTTCGGGTGCGCGTTGACAATTTGCTCATTTTCGCCTTCTGAGATTCGCGTATTCGGCCGCCGGGCCGGGACGGCGCGGAAAAAACGCAGCCACACACGCCATGCGGGAATCAAAATGTCGCGGAATCCCCTCCAAACCCGCCCTTTTGACGGAACACGGGACACTCCCGGCGCGGAAGCCCGGCCGGCGGGAAAGCCCGCCGGGGGATTCCGCCGGCAAAATGACACGGGAAACGTGTCCGGGAAAAAGTTCCAACGGGAAAGAAAAACGCCCCCGGAGCCGCCGCGAAAAAG
>CALUFQ010000019.1 GCA_944319925.1 uncultured Paraprevotella sp. | reverse complement strand
GGAGCATATCTAAGTGAAGAAACCCGAAAATTTGAATTGCATCTTATTGAGGCAATCTTTGATAAGAACTTTTCAGAGGACAAGGAACAGATGACTAATAATATCTGGCGTGAATCATTTGCTCGCGGCGTAGCTTTTCTTGGCATTAGTTCAGGAGATAGACAGGGAGAACGTGTAAGGATAGGTGGGCGTATTCGACAAATCAGAGAAGAAAGGAATATGGAAGCTCGTGATTTGGCTAAACTGGCAGGAATAGATGCTGCAAATCTTAGTAGAATAGAGAACGGCAAATACTCCGTCGGCATTGACATTTTATCCAAAATCGCCGCTGTTTTAGGAAAGAAGATAGATTTTGTTGACCTTTAACTGACATGGCTATGACAAAAGAACAAATTATAGAAAGCATCCTTTCGGTTTCAAGAAATCTAAAACTTGAAGTGGCTACAAAGTGCAAAAGCGAAAAATGGAGTGCTGATATTGTCGTAAATTGTGGCACTTATAAAGTAGCTTTTAATATATGCAAAAGTCCTCGTAACGTAGAAGAAACTTATAAAGCCATGAGAGAGGAACGTATATGCGGATGCTGGCTACTGATGCCTGCGAAAAATAGCGTTTTTCTCCCCAATAATATGCCGTGCTTCAAGTTGTCAGAAAAATCCGATGTCATTCAAGTGTTTCTCAATTCTGAATTTGACGTTGCTAATTCTAATGTTATTGCACTTGATGCTTTTATTCCGTCTTTGATAAAAGGAAACATTAGGTTTGCACAAAAAATGCAGGTCAAATATATTGAGGTATGCTTTGTTGATATGCAATGTTGGAAATGCCATAAAGAGAACCAAGTGTATTTCATTAGCCGATTGCTTTCTTCAGATGGAATTTCAGTCCCATGTAATAATGCCTCAATGGATGAGCTGGAGTTTAATCCTTTGATAATAAAATCCATCGAGCAGTATGTAAGTTCACATCCGGAAATGGGAATAAAAATGGGTAAAATAAAGCCACGATTCAGCAAAACCGTTGGAGAATCTTATCCATCGTTTGGTTGTGCTTATTGTGACAGTATTTTCGGAAATCATTTTGTCCAGGAAGCAATGATGGAAATGAGGTATTACTCAAATAGCTTGCCGAAAGTCCAAATAGAAATTCAAGATGAAATTTACATGCCTGCGGATTGTTGGTATAAGAAGAAATAAATTTAGGAGGGGGAAAATTCCCCTCCTGAGTTTTGATTTACATTGTCCGCTAACTACATATGCTGCCATTTAACTTTCCAACGGATAGGATATAATCTTGAACACACCATTTTTCAATTCCGGCTGTCAGGTATTCATATAATCCGTAAAAAAGAATCGGGAAATAAGTTACACTTATCTTGAATGGAATATCGCGCCCTTTTAGGTACACAATCTTTCTGCTGACTTTTTCTATCATAGAAACTGGAAGAAACACACTACGGCGTATCTTTAAGAAACGTGGTTCTTTGGAGTCGCTAAGAAATGTTTCCAATCCATGAGTGCCAAAAGGCAATGCTATTGTTTCTCCGTTCTTCATGTGCAGAAAAGAATGCTCTGCATTAACTCCTTCCGCCCACAAAATCTCAGAGAATGAAATTTCCGTATCGCAGACTTCTTCCATTGAAAAGCTGTAGCCGTCTGATAGATGTTGCACTGGGCTGTACCTTACCAATTCATCCATTCGAGCCTGCATTTGCGCAATGTGGCGTAGCTCTTCGATTGATACCAGTCTGTCTGTAAGTGCAAATCGCTTGAAATACTTTGTTTCCATAAACATTTGAATTATTAGTGTTTTGCATTATTGCTGAACAAAAATAATTATGATGTAAATGGCGCACCCAAACTATTTTACGAACGACCGAAATTCTTTGCAAACGACAAATTTCATCTTATTTCAAATACGACCATAACACTATAGCGAGAAAACAAATGGCTTGTGTGATGATCATGAACACGAGCCAAGCACTGGAAAGCCAAATGCCTTCGTTATTCTGAAGGTGTTTGGCTAACTTTTTACTATGTTCTTCCAATAATTCTTTCTCAGCTTTGATATGGTCGGCGGTACATTGATGCACTTTCGCCAGTTCATCGGTGCCGATTGTGGCACGGATGACAGTATGCTGTTCCGCTTTGACAATAGCTCGGCTGATGCCGTCCACAATATTGTCCGCACTGTCCTTTGCCGCAACCAAGGCGTTGAAAGCAGTCCGTTCCCTTTGGACGGTATGCTTCAAACTTCCGTGTATGCCATGCAGTTCTTCTTTGAGCGAATTTATTTTGCCAAGAAGATTGCGAAGTTCTGTTATCTGGTAGTTGACTTCCTGAAGCAGTCCGTCAAGTTCACGTTTGTCTTGTTCCAACTCATCTTCGGGTGTATAATTGGCAAGCCGCTCACGGAGAGCCGCCGTATCAGGTTGTTTCATTGCGTTGTTGTTTTTTAGGTTTGTCATTTGCGTTTTATTCCGCCTTTGGGATACCTGCCGATTCTGTTTGAAGCGGCCAGCGCACATCTTCGGGCAAACTCCATTTCGTCCTCTTTCGGGTCGCGCCCCCATTTCAAGTCTGACTGCGAACCGCCGCCACCTCCGCCCGATGTTACCTCGTAGGGTGACGCTATAAGGGTGAAGTAAGCCATCGCAAGATTCTGTAAGGCTTGCCAGTTGGCCAGTTCCCGATGGTCGAACTCGTCGTTGAAGAAGTCAAGCACCTTGTCCGGGAGATAACGCTTGTAGGTCTTTCCGTCATGCTCAAACTCCGTAGGCTGACTGTTCGCCTTATAGGTCGTGTAGTCCCCGAATATCGGATTGCTCTGCCGTATAATAGGCTGTGGCATTTGCTTCGTACCATTGGAAAATGACGGCTTCGGTGTAGATACAACTGGTTGTTGGGTAGCCGGACGGACTTGTTGTGCCTTGTCGGAATGTAACTTTTCCCATGTCTGTTTGATACGGGATGCGGTCAGGTTGCGCCCCTTCCCAAGTTCCGATGCCTTGAATTTCGTGTTGCCTTTGGAAGCACATAGCCACGTATTACTTCCTTTTTGTCCTTGCGCAAATATAGCTCGTAGCCTTTGGCGGCAAGCCTTTCTTGGTAGCCGTCCCATGACCATTTGTCCAATTCGCGCAAGGCTTCCATGCAGTCGGCACTTACTTTTGGGATGTTGGTTTCATGTATATGTTGCGCCGTAGCCCAGCCCCTGTGCCGGGCTAACATTTCCGCCGCCCGTTGTGCGCGGAGGTGTATGGCGTGGTCGTTGTTGATGCTCCCGTTCTCATCCACCCGGCTGACGATGGCATGAAGATGGGGTATGCCGCTGTCGGATTCCTCATGCAGCCATATGGAGGACTTGCTACCTGATATGTTCGTCTGCGCAGAAACCACCTTGCCGTCCTTGTCGCGGATTTCCTGTATGTCGAAAGCGGCGGCGAAATCCTGCCACAGTTGCTGCCAATCTTCCAAAGTGAAGTCCTTGGTATGCTCCATCGCTGGGCTTATCTCCATGCGGATGACGTTGTTCTTGATATTCGGATGGTTCATCGTGGCAAACTTCATTTCCGTAAAAATGCCTGTCGCGTCCATGCCCTGCAGCATGAAGTTGTCGCAGATATGGGTAATCCTTTCGGGATGTTTCTTGTTTCTCGATTCACCCGACACATAGAGCATCGCCCTTATGCCGTGGGCTACCGCCTTTGCGTTGGCTATCATGCGCCGTCCTCCTTTGTCTCTTGGTTTGTTGTTCCTGCCGGATAGCTGTTCGCCGTCTGCGCGGACTGCAAGAAGTCGGCGACACGGTTTGTAACATGGGCCACTTTCTCGTACCATTCAAGCATGGTCGGCTGATGGCGGAATAACTTTATCTTTTCATTATCGCTCAATCCATGCAGGGCGTTGGCGAAGTTCACCATGTCCGTGCGGCAGGCTGCAAGCTGACGCAAACCGTCCAGTTCTCTGTCGGAAAGCCTTTGCCGTGGCTTGTAGCCGAGTGCCCTTGCCCGGATGAAGTCGCTGCGTGTCATGCCGCACTGATTGGCGGTGTCTTTGATTTGCGAATGCTCCTGTTCCGTGACCTTGGTGACAACCACCTTGTCACGCCTTATAATTGGCTTCTTTTGCCCTAATTCCTGATTGGAGTTATCTTCTTCGTGTGTCATAAACGAGAGGTCTTAAAATGGTCGTAAACGTTTACTACAAGAGGAATGGTGCGAGCCTACGAGCGGCAAGGAAAACAGTCTGCCGGACTGTTGCGAGGGCGTCGGGGTGTTGCCGTCCGAAGGCGGTAATACCTCGGCATACCTCGAAACTGAACGCTACCGCTCCATGCCATTCCAACTGTCCGCTTGCCACAGCCAAAAAGGCTGGTGCCAGCAAAATGTCGGAGAATGGAACAACGGAAAGCGTTTGTTTGCGCTATACCGTTGTCTGCTCGGCTCTGACGGCTCTTATTCTTCCCTCTGTTCGTGGGTTAAAGGGTTTGATGTAATACCGCCGTCCACTGTTTCCCACCCGGTTAGGCACGGAAAGGTCATCACGGATGCCACCCTTGAACGGCAAGTGTCGATAAGCCCCATGTCCGTAAGCGTGGCAAGCAGGTTGCGTATGCGCTTCCTGCCCATGTCCCATTGCGAAGAAAGCCGTTCCTCGGAATACTGCGCCTGACCTGCGGAAAGCATGAGCGGTCTGTGGAAGCCTTTGGCTGCGCCGTCCGTCAATGCCATCTTTGCCAACAGGTCGCCAAACAACGTGAAGTTGCCTGTTTCCCTGCCGTTGTCATCGGTCGTTGTTCCGCACAGCCATCGCATTGCACGGTCGGAAAATCTGAACGAGAACGAAGCAATCCCTGACGGGTACATGAAACTGTATGTTTCCTTGTCCATAAAATCTATGACTTTATAAATGTGATATTACTCTTGCTTGAATGGAATGAAGCCGTGCAGGTATCGGCATGGAAACACCGACTTGCTTTTTGTTGTTCCCTGCACGGTTTCACATTGCCGAATGGTGCATAAGCGGAAAGATATTTGCCGAAAGACACATATAAGCCAGTCAATAAGTCCTGTCCCGAAATAAGGGAAGAAAAAGAGGCTGCGTGAACACCAAGCATACACCTTCCACCTTTTGCATACGGTCACTTGTTTACTCCGTTGCCGTTAGCGTTGCCCGAAAACGGTTGTCCGGGTGCAGGCCGCTTGTCAAGGCTCGATACGGCACGGCTGATGTCCGTGGCGTTTACCGCAATGGAAAGCAACGCCTTGTTGACCGTCACCAACTGCCGCTTGTCGCAGAACTCCGTTACACGCTCCAGCAACCCGAACACACGGTTCAACCGATGTTCCTGCGCATTGTCCGCTGTCAGCCGTTCGTTGTCCGTACCGCTGTTGAGATAGCGGTTGAGTGCAAGGCGGTCATCCGCTGAAATGCTCTCTGCCGTAGCCTTGCCGTCAGCGATGGCTATGCTCACACGCAGTGCGTCCGCTTCGTAGATACCTACACTCTCCAAGAATACACGGATGACTTGCGCATCCTTGCCGCTTACCTCACGTTTGCGGCTCTCGTTCTTCTTTTCAGTCGGAACAGCCGAAGCTGCTCCGGCCTGTTCCATGTTCTTACTCTGTTCCATACTACAATTTGTTTTTGATGTGAATTAAAAAATCATTGTCTTTCGTTCATTTCTTGAATCTTGGCGGCTGCTTCCTCTTTGATTTCATCAACTGATTTCGATTTTGCACCACGTACCCAATCAATCAGTTTCTGCTTCTCAAAGAAGATGAGTTTCCCGGCAGGCTTGAAGTACGGCAACTGGTTCAGGTGCGTCATCTTGTACAGGGTACTTTTGGCAACGCCGAGAAAGTTCGCCGCTTCCTCCAAGTTCAACACTTCCTTGGCCGCATAGCAAAGGTTTTCCAGTCTGTTCACCCGTTCCTGAAGCTCCGCAATCTTTCGCTCCTGTTCGAGATTCATTTTCGATGTTCTGTTTTCAGTCATAATGCTGTTGTATATTATTGGTTTGTTAATCGAATTTGACCGCAAATGTATATGGTTTGATTTGTAAAATCGGTAAGTCAGATTCTTGATTTATAATCATTTATCATATTGAAAATCAACAGTTTTAATACATTATACAACGCTGAATATGTCGCTTTGTCCGGTCATTGTGCCATGTGGCATTTTTTACCAATTTGCTGATGGAACACATATTTCCGCATTGCAGATAATGGCAGATGGGTTGTACACTGTTCCAAGGCAATGCGCATCGGCGGCAATACCGTAGTGTACAAATGGCATAAAACGGATTTTAACAGGTCTTTGAAGTAAGCAACACAAGTCTGTGCATGAAGCACTTGCAGTATCTTCCTGAAAATGCACATGTAGTATAAATGTTTGATAGGCAGCATATTTGCTGGATTTTGCTTGTTTTTCACGGGACAAAATTGTACCTTTGCACAGAAAAGAGAAGTCCACGACAAGGGATGTGGGCTTGAAGCGTTCTTGATTTTATTTTCCTGTGGTTTTGTCCCGTTTTTGTCCCGTCTGGGATTTGTCTCACGGAGCAAGATTTTGTAAGTAGCTGATTTGTAAAAAGTTATAAACGAAGGAAAGTGCAGAAATGCGCTAACCACCAGAACAGACGGCAGGGCTTATAAGCAACAAGAAACGTTTTCAACAATCCAAGAAACTGTTTCGAATTTCCACAAAAAATTTTTTCCCCACTTAATGTATTGTTTTCGTGTGTGCTTTGGGCGATTTTCCGGCCATTTACATAAGTTTCTCATGCTCGCGGTATGACAAGCCCCGCTTGCCTTGCCCTCGCTTAATCGAAACTTTTTGCTACTGTACTTCGTCAGATAGCCAGCAATCTCTCTCATTACGGAAGAAACTTATTCAAACCGTCTCGAAGACTCATCCCAAATCAACGCATGATAAATACAAAACAATTCCTAACCGTTGGATAATGAACTGGAAAAAACTATCTTTGCAAACGTCAAAAGTATGTTTTGCCCCAATTGGCAATACCCCAAAAGAAATGGAATGAAAAAAAACAAAATATCCTGTGCCGCCTTTTGCCTGATTGCCGGAGCCTTCATCACCACCGGATGCATGAGCGAAGAAGAAGAGCGGGCGGCGGCACAAGCCAAAGACTTCGCCGAGAACTATTTCAACCTGCGTTTCGAAAAGGCATACGAAACATGCACGGACGACTCCCGCAAGTGGATTGCCTTCCGCGCTTCAAACATCACAGAACGCGACCTTGAAGCCGTGCGGAACGCGCCTGAAGAAGCCTATGTTTCTTCTGTCAACTGCAAGCTCACATCCGACAGCACGGCCATTGCCCGTTGCACCGTACACGAAGCCTTGGCCGCAGACTCCTTAGAACAACGCACAGGACGCATCCTGGAAAAAGCAGAATATGCCATCCCGCTCGTGAAACAAGGGCGTCGCTGGCGCGTCAGAATGGAAGGCCCACTGCGAAATGTAAAGTGAAATCGCGCTTGAAATTCGGATGGATGATGGGATAATGGTGTCGTGCGTCCGTGTATGCCGGATGGACGGCTTTCATGCCTCCATCGAGACGCAAGATGAAATAATCGAAATTCAATCGGAATCCCAAGCCGTAGGACACGGCAATCTCACGCCAAAAGCTTTTCAGGCGAAACTGCCCGCCGGGTTGTTCCGCATAGTTGCGGATAGTCCATATGTTGCCTGCATCCAAGAATACCGCCCCGTGGAGTTTCCAAAATAGGAACGTGCGGTATTCCGCATTAAGATCCAACTTGATGTCACCCGTTTGGTTAATGAAGTCAATGCGCCCGTCTCCCCCCGTAAAACGCCCCGGCCCCAGCTCTCTCACTGACCATCCGCGCACACTGTTCGCCCCGCCGCTAAAATAACGCTTTTCGTATGGCAGGATTGTGGAATTACCGTATGGATAAGCCACCCCGATGCCGAGATGCAAAGCCAACGAATTGCGGTCGTCAAAACGGAAACTCTTGCTCACGTCAAAATCCCCGCGAAGATATTGCGCATATGCTATATTAAATAAGGTATATTGCCCGTCGTTATTCCGTTTGGTGTCAAACAACCGCGAAAAGCCATAAAGCAGATTGCCCGAAGATTCCACGTTGAAACGAATACCCAACGCATTGCTGCCGTAATCCGACACTCTCGCCGCGTTCCGTTGCGAATTATAAGTGAAGCTATAGCCCATCCGCATGATGAAAAGGTTTTCGTAGTTATAACGCAAAATAGCATTCCGGTCTGTCTCGTCCTCCAAGTAATCGCGACGAAACGTCCCGGAAATCCACGGCATATACACATAGTTCAAATCGATCAGGTCAATACGGTGGCGCAACAAATCATTTGGGCTGTGCCAACGATAGCGCAACGCACCAGTCAGCACACGACGGTGAAACTCAGGGCGGTTTTGTGAATCGTACATCAGCGAAATTTCAGAAGTGGCACGGACCAGTCCGCGTTCGCGGCCATTGAAACGAAACAGTCTGAAGTTAGGGAACGTAAGTCCTGCTTCCACACTGACTTCCATGTAATTCTGATCACTATACCCTTCCAATCCTGTAATCGCCTCGAAAGCCCCGCGCAACTTCAGGGAAAACAGTTCCGACCCGCGGAACAAGTTGCGGTTCTGGTAAGTTAGTAACACGGCGGCGCCCAAGTCGCCCGCCGTATTAGTGCCTTCCAGTTCCGCTCCCACCGAACGACGCTTGTTCTCGTGCAAAGTGACCACACAGTCCAATTCTCCGGAAAGGGAATCCGTTTCCTCCAGCCGGATATTGGAAAACATCACCGCCCCCAACTGTCCAAAATTACCATAAGTGCGACGGACATCCTGTTCCTGGTAAAGTCTCCCCGGCTCGATTGCATTATTCTGAATAAACAGCGATGGGCGGAACGGCAATTGTTTCCGGAAATAAATCGGGAAACCTTTATAGACGATGCTGTCCATATCCGACGTGCCACGCCGACCGTCGGCCTGCACCGCGCTGCTGACAAAGGAAACATCACGAATGACATAACGCGGATGGGACGTGGAGTCACCGCCCGCTACGGCGCGATAAAGCGGAATCTGCACTTCCAAGTCCACCTCATGACCACCCACGCAAGTGTCTGCCTCATAACGCACGAACTCCTTGTTAAACCTGTAATATCCGTTGTTTTGCAGCCGGCTGCTGATGCGTCCGCGCTCCGCGTCCAGCAAATTCAGGTCGAAAGGCATACCCGGTTGCAGCAACGTGCGGTCGGCATATTGCTGCAAGATGCGAGCCACCGCTGTGTCTTCTATTTCATAACCGATATTCCGCACCCTATACCGCTCGCCCGGCTCCACCACGAAGGTCAGCCTGACTTTTTTCCCTTTGACACTCCTCTCCTGCCGCACCTTTGCTTGCAGGAATCCCAGGTTGTTCACCGCCGAGAGCATGTTTTCCTGTGCCCGGTTGGCCTGCAACGTGTCAAAAACCACCGGTGCCTCACCGACTCGTTGCAAAAACCGGTTGATACGCTTGGTCGTGTCGCGTCCCGAAAGGGCATACGGTCCCATCGGCACCTTAAGCAAGCTGAACCACTTGGAATTGGGGTGCTGGCGAATATAGCCTTTCAACAAAGAGGCATCCAACGTTTTATCTTCCGACTTCACGGAAACGCTCTCCAGCATATACTCCCCCTCGGGAATAAACTTTGTGGCCGAACAGGCATTCAGCAACGCCACAAGCACCATTCCCCACAAAACATACCAAAGTTTCCGCATAAGAAAAATTTATCCTTGCAAAGATAATGCAAACCGGGCGCAGGACAAAACAATTCCATTTGTTTTTCATGCCGAGGAGAAAGAGTTAACCAACAAGTGCGACATTACGGAAATTTCTTATTCAAAAAGCACCGCATTTTTCGACTTTTTTCGGAATTACTTCTTAGATTTGCAAGACAATTGAAACCTCAACATGATTAGTAAGAACAAAATCAAGTTCATCCGCTCCCTTGAGCAAAAGAAATACCGCAAGGAGTCACAAATGTTTGTGGCCGAAGGGCACAAATTGGTGGAAGATTTGCTGCCTGCCTTCGAATGCACCTACCTTGCAGCCGCAGGAGGATGGCTGCAAGCTCATGAAAGCGTCGCGAAAAAACTGCTGGAAAAAGGTGTGGAAATACAGGAAGCCACATCGGAAGACCTGCAAAAAGCCAGCCTGCTGAAACACCCGCAGGACGTGTTGGCCATTTTCCGCCAACGGACAGAACACGCTTTCCCCGCCCTCCTCCCGCAGTCTAGCCTTTGCCTTGCACTCGACGGGGTGCAAGACCCCGGCAACGTGGGCACCATCATCCGCTTGGCCGACTGGTTCGGAATCGACCATGTCCTTTGTTCTCCCGACACCGCAGACATTTACAACCCCAAAACCGTCCAAGCCACCATGGGCGCACTCGCCCGTGTGCATGTCCACTATCTGCCGTTGGCCGAAACGCTTGCGGGCTTCCCGCCACAAATCCCCATCTATGGCACTTTCCTGGACGGGGAGAACCTATATGCGCGACCGCTCGTCCCGACAGGCATCATCGTCATGGGCAACGAAGGCAACGGTATCAGCCCGGAAGTGGCACACCTCGTCAGCCACCGCCTTCACATCCCCAATTACCCCCTCGGACGCCCCACGTCGGAAAGCCTGAACGTAGCTGTCGCCACGGCTATCGTATGTGCGGAATTCAGAAGGATTTCCCATGCATCCTTTTCCTGATGAAAAAGTTGTTTTGAATTTGTCGTGTGCTGATTGGGATGGGTCTTCGTTTTCGCGGAAGCAACTTTTGTAAATGCCCGGGAAATTGCCCAAGGCATACACGAAAACGAATACGTCAGGCAAGAAAAAGCTTTTTAATTCAAAACAGTTTCTAATTCTTCATGGAAGAAGATTTTTTAAACTAACTTTGCAAACAGAAAAAGACAGGAAAATGAAGCACAAGCTATTTCTGCTGGCCGCAGCACTCACATTTGCCGTGGCGGCCCACGCACAAGAAGAAAAAGCCTCGCGCAAATGGTGGCAGGACATCAAGCAAAACACGACCTTCGGCGGATACGTCATTGGAAAGGCTGCATTCAACGACCAAGACTTGGATGCAAAGAACGAATCACATTCCACGTTCGACATCCGGCTCATCCGGGCATACGTGAACGGCAAAGTGTGGGATTTCAAGTATGGGCTGCAAATGGAAATGAACGGCGTGGCCGGCGGCAGCTCAGAGAAAGGCCCGCGCGTGGTGGACGCTTGGGCCGAATGGTGCAAGTTCGACTTCCTCTCCGTCAAGTTCGGGCAGTTCAAGCGCGGCTTCACCTTCGAAAATCCCATGAACCCATGGGACATCGGCTTCGGTGCCTATTCACAGGCCACAGACAAACTGGCGGGCATGAACGACCGGACAGGCGAACATGCCTCTAACGGCCGCGACCTCGGCCTGCAAATCCAAGGCGACCTCTTCAAATCAAAGAAAGACGGCCATGCCTTCCTGCACTACCAAGTGGGAGCGTATAACGGACAAGGCATCAACCATGGCGACCGAAACGACCACAAGGACATCATCGGAGGCCTGTGGGTGTCGCCAGTAAAAGACTTGTGCATCGGCGCGTTCGGATGGGCCGGCGAATACAGCAAGGATGTAAACGGGCGGAAAATCACCGTGGACCGCAACCGCATGGCTTTCGGCCTGAAATATGAGTCGCGCTGGACCGTGCGCGGCGAATACGTGACCAGCCAGGGACACAAGATTTCCGACTATCAAGTGGCTGACAACGGCACGACAACCGTCACGGGGCGCGACAAGGCCGACGGATGGTATGCCACGGTGGGTGCTCCCGTCACTTCGCATTGCAAGATTTATGGAAAATGGGATGTGTACCGCGACCGCAAGAACCACGCCTCGAAGAAAAGCCTTTATCAAGTGGCCGTGAACTACTATTTCTGCAAGAACCTGAAACTGCAAGGGCTTTATGCATTCGTGGAAGACAACGCCTACGGCGGCGACCAGCATTATAATACCGGTGAAATCCAGCTGTATTGGCGTTTTTAACGCATTTATGCCTGCCATACGCCAAAAATCTCTTATTTTTGCATGCAAAACCAAGTCCACGACATGAAGAAGAACATATTCCTCTACGGTTTGCTGGCTGCCGTGCCCTTATTTCTGGGCTCATGCGGCGAAGACCGCACTTATGAATATTTGGCCAAGACAGAGACCGACAACTGGATTGAAGCCCAAATGCGGGATGTTTACCTCTACTATCAAGACATGCCGGTGTTGGAAACGGAAGATTACTTCAGCCCGCCGGAAGAGTTTTTCCCAAAAATCCTGGCGCCTCAGGATGAATACTCCTACATAGAAGTCCCCGAAGAGGCTGTCACCAAGAACGCCATTCAAGACGTGACGTATGGATTCGATTTTGTCATGGTCAGCGACCCGACAAGCACGTCGTCACGACAAACGGCACGTGTGCTTCAAGTGCTCCCCTATTCGCCGGCCGAAATGGCCGGGCTGCAACGGGGCGACTTCATCATACAAGCAAATGGCGAGAACGTGAGCAACAGCAATGCAGACCTGTTGCGAAACGGCGGCGGAGTGACGCTCACAGTACTCCCGCTGACCATTGACGAAGAGACGGGCGAATTTGCATGGACGGAAGACACGCTTGAATTGTCCCTTTCTCCCGCAATGGCCATGGAAAACAACCCGTTCTATCTTTCTAAAGTGATTGAATACAATGGCATCAAGGCGGGCTACCTGATGTATAATGAATTCAAGGCCGACTCCGGAAATGGCGACTTAAGCTATATGGACCAGATGCTGCAGGTATTCCAATGGTTCAAGCAACAAGGCGTGACCGAATTCGTGTTGGATTTGCGTTACAACCAAGGCGGACTGGTAAACTGCGCACAATTGTTGGCCGCCATGTTAGTGCCCGCCAATTGCCTAGGACAAGAATTTGCCCATTTCGTTTTCAACGACAAGCGGCAGGACTTGAATTACACCTTGAACCTGCCACCGGAATATGCCGCCTGCAACCTGGACCTGAACAGGATATTCATCATTTCCGGACTATACACCGCGTCGGCTTCGGAAATGATGGTCAACTGCCTGCGTCCTTACATGACCGTGAACCTGTTGGGAACGCAGACCACCGGGAAGAATGTGGCCATGACGAAAATCGACAGCCCTTATGGCTTCACGATGTATCCGGTGACTTCCACCGTATATAACAAAAACGGGGAATCCGACTATGCCGGAGGCTTCACGCCCGAATACATCATCTCAGAATTGAACTATTACCCGTGGTTCGAAATCGGAGACCCCAATGAATTGCTGCTCCGGAACACCCTGCAATGGATGGCGGGCGGCATTCCCGCCGATGCGGAAAACGTGGCAGATGAGGAACCGGAAGAAGGAACAACCGAGGACGGGGACACGGAAGAAGAAGGAGAAAACGCAGGAACAGGAGAAGGGGATGGAAGCACGCCCAAGACGGTGCGCCGCCTGAAAGGACACCCCTCGCCGGGTTATTCCTCCATCACCGAACGGCACTTCCCGGCTGCCATCCTTCCCGAATTGGACCATGCCTTATGACAAATTATAGCGAAACAAAGATGATCAAAATCCAAGTATCGGAAGAAATACGGGCAGTCTGTCCCGCGTTCGTGGGAGCGGCTTTGGAAGCCCGTTTCACCAACACGGCTTATTCCGCCCCGCTATGGGAGGAAATCAAGGCGTTCCAAACGGATTATTGCCGGAAATACACCACGGACTCCCTGAAAGAGATGCCGGCCATCCAGGCCACCCGTGCCGTGTACAAGCGATGCGGGAAAGACCCCAGCCGCTACCGCCCGGCAGCCGAAGCCCTCGTGCGCCGCATGCTGAAGGGGCACGACCTCTACCAGATAGACACCGCCGTGGACCTCATCAACCTGGCCTCCATCGCCTACGGTTACTCCATCGGCGGATTCGATGCCGACAAGATTTCGGGCGACGCGCTGGTCTTGGGCATCGGGCGGGCAGGCGAACCCTACGAAGGCATCGGGCGCGGCCCGCTCAACATCGAAGGCCTTCCCGTCTATCGCGACCGTGACGGCGGCATCGGCACCCCTACCAGTGACCATGAACGCACCAAGCTCGGCCTCTCCTCCACCCGCTTGCTGGCTTTGGTCAACGGCTACGACGGCAACCGCAGCCAAGTGCTGGCCTGCGCGGAGTTCATGCAACAGTTACTTCGGAAATATGCCAGATCGGATGGCGGTTCCATTCACCTTTATGAATAAAGACATGCTGAAAAGACTTTCCACACTCTGCCTGCTCATGCTCCTTTTCCTGCAGGCACAATCACAAATGAAACAGCCCGACCCCACGGTGTTCATCTTCGTGGCCGATTCTGTCTTCCCGATGAGGGCGGCCACGAGCCAGACCGAACTTAAAAAGGGATGGGACATCCAAGGCATCAACGTGGGACGAAAAATCCGCCGCTACTTCTCCGGCGCACATTCCCGCCAAACCACCGGCACACAGCCTAAGTTCGCCATCTATCCCACGACGCAGGCCCTGAACGATTATGCCCTGATACGACTGAAGGAAAGGCGCGGTTTCCGTTACCTGCCCGCTGCTGAACTAAAGGATTGCGACTATACCCGCGTGGAACTGGGACTTTTCAAGATGGAAAACCTACCGAACCTGGGCTTCGCCGTCACGCCCGCCACCCCGCTCGCGCCCGGTGAATACATTCTGGTGGACTTGTCCCAAAAGCCTGTCAACGAGTACGGCGACTTCAAGGCATACGACTTCACGGTAGAGGAAAAGCCATGAGAAAGCCACTCCTGCTCTTTTTATGCGTGTGGCTGTCATTGGCGGCATGGGCGCAAACTTCCCATTGGAACACCCGCGACTTCCGCTTGGTGACGAACTACGAGGTGAAATGCGACTCCGGTTGCACATTGCTCTATCTCCTGACCCTTGTCCCACGCAGCCATCCAGGCTTTCAGGACATTCAGAAAACCACATTCAGCATAAAGCCTTTCAGGGTATTTACGGAACGGAACACATGCTTTGCCGAATTCCGCATCAAAAACCCGCAACAGGCTTTCGACCTCACCGTCTTGACCGAAGGACGGCTCTACAACACCGACTACGCTTCCAGGCGCAGCGCGCCCTCCATCCCGCAAGACAGTCTGACCGTCTTCTTGCAGTCCACGCCATTATGTGAATCCGACTCTCCGCAAATCCGGAACATGGCCGCCCGAATCATGCAACGCGAGAAGTCCGACATCGGACGCATCCACGCCATTTGGGAAACAGTCCACGACATCCCTTTTGTCTATGGCCCGGTGAAAAGCGCGCTTGAAATCCTCAACTCCCAAGAAGGCTGCTGCACGGGGAAAACCAACCTTTTCATGGCTCTTTGTCGGGCCTGCGGCATCCCTGCACGGGAGTACTATGGAATTGCCTCAGGAGAAGCACACGCCTGGCCCGAAGCATACTTGGAAGGACGGGGATGGGTGAAATTCGAACCTACGCACTTCAATGAAACGGATTATAAATCCATCAACGGCTGGCACGTCAGGCTTTCTGACGGACGTTTCGTACTTCTCGCGCTGGATACGAATTTCCGCTACCGCTTCGTGTCCAAAGGAGCCAAAGCCACAGTGAAGGAATCGTTCCGCTTTGACGTATTGCAAGAAGAATAAGAAATTATGCCACATCGTAGGCTATAAAAATTGCAGGAAAAAAAGAAATGGACAGCCCCAACTTGCAGGGGAACTATCTCCGAAGGGGCGAAAGAGGCTTCATCCACATGGCCATAACGGCCGTTCTGTTTGCCATGTGGAATGAAGCATAAATGGGAAACCCCTCCGGCCATACGCGGATATTCAAATGCAGAATTCTGGCCCAGCAAACAAAAAAACTCCGGTTTTGTTTGCAAATTAAAAGATTCTCGCTATATTTGCAAGCGTAAACGATAAACAAGAAGCAAAAAGACAATGTACTTGAACAAGAATACATATTGGTGGTGGCGCAACTCAAGACCGCAAAAGTCGTGAGGAGCAAGTCCCGTATGTGTATTCCATAAAGTAAAAGATAAACGCGGAGGCCTGTCGTACTTACGACGGGCCTCCTTTTTTATGCCCATAATTACAAACCATAAACATCTCAAAGCAATGAAAACTTTTCACGTGAACCCAGAAGGGTATTATGGAGACTTCGGCGGAGCCTACGTGCCGGAGATTCTCTACAAAGCGGTAGAAGACCTGCGGAAGGCTTATCAGCCCATTCTCGAAAGCGCGTCGTTCCAAAAGGAGTTCCACGCGCTGCTGAAAGACTACGTGGGACGGCCTTCGCCCCTCTACTTTGCCCGCCGCATGAGCGAGAAATACGGCTGCAAGCTCTACCTGAAGCGTGAAGACCTGAACCACACCGGGGCACACAAAATCAACAACGCTATTGGGCAAATCCTCCTGGCACGGGCCATGGGCAAGAAACGCATCATCGCCGAAACGGGCGCGGGGCAGCACGGCGTGGCCGCAGCCACCGTCTGCGCCCTGATGGACATGCCTTGCCGGGTCTATATGGGCGCGACGGACGTGAAGCGGCAACGCGTCAACGTGGAACGCATGAAGATGCTGGGCGCGGAGGTTTATCCCGTGGAGAGCGGCAACAAGACGCTGAAAGATGCCACGAACGAGGCCATCCGCGACTGGTGTTGCCACCCGGCGGACACGTTCTACATCATCGGCTCCACCGTGGGGCCGCATCCCTACCCCGACTTGGTGGCCCGTCTGCAAAGCGTCATCAGCCGCGAAATCAAGGAGCAGCTCCTGGAAAAGGAAGGCCGCGACTATCCCGACTACCTGATGGCCTGCGTGGGCGGAGGTTCGAACGCCGCCGGCACGATATACCACTACATTGATGACGAGCGGGTGGGCATCTTTCTCGGCGAAGCCGGAGGCCACGGCATCGACAGCGGCGAAACGGCGGCCACGATACACTGTGGGTCGCTGGGCATCATACACGGCAGCCGCACCCTCGTGATGCAGGACGAGGACGGGCAGATTATTGAACCCTACTCCCTCTCGGCCGGACTCGACTATCCCGGCATCGGCCCGCTGCATGCCCACCTCGCCGCCACGCACCGTGCCACGGTCATGGCCATCAATGACGACGAGGCCCTCCGCGCGGCTTTCGAGCTGACCCGGCTGGAAGGCATCATCCCCGCCCTGGAGTCGGCCCATGCCCTCGGCATGCTGCCCAAAATGAGGTTCAATCCCGCCGATGTGGTGGTGCTCACCGTGAGCGGACGGGGGGACAAGGACCTAGACACTTACCTTGCCCACAAAGACGATGAAGGCATTCGACAAATATTCCACTAAAAAACAAAACGACATGGACACATTCCGTTACACCACCGCCGTACGCCAGATTCTCGGCGACCTCTACACCCCGGTCAGCACCTACCTGAAAGTGCGCGACCTCTATCCCCAAAGCGCGTTGATGGAAAGCTCGGACTACCACAGCCACGACAACAGCCGCTCCTTCATCGCCCTGAACCCGATGGCCAGCATCGCCGTGGGACACGGCACCGTCACGGCACGATACCCTGACGGCACACGCGACACGCGCGACATCAACGACCATTACCGCACGGAACATGCCTTCCGCGATTTCCTGTCGCGTTTCGCCGTGACGGGCGACAAAAAAGAGTTTTGCGGACTTTACGGCTACACCTCGTTCAATGCCGTGCGCTACTTCGAGCATATCGCCATCAAGGATGCCACGCAGGAACAAAACGACGCCCCCGACATGCTCTACATCCTCTACAAGTATGTCATCGTTTTCGACCATTTCAACAACACTCTGACGCTGGTGGAACTCACCGAAGGCGACGAGCCGGACACGCTCAACGAGTTGGAGCGGGTCATCCGCAACCATAACTTCGCCACCTACGACTTCCACCCCGTGGGCGAAACCACCAGCACCTTGACCGACGAAGAGCACAAAGCCAACATCCGCCAAGGCATCGCCCACTGCCTGCGCGGCGACGTGTTCCAAATCGTGCTGAGCCGGCGTTTCATCCAACGCTACGAAGGCGATGACTTCAAGCTCTACCGCGCCCTGCGCAGTATCAACCCCAGCCCTTACCTTTTCTATTTCGACTTCGGCGGATTCCGCATCTTCGGCTCTTCGCCCGAGACGCATTGCCGCATCGAGGGGCGGCGGGCCTACATCGACCCCATCGCGGGCACCACACGGCGCACGGGACGGGCGGACGAGGACGAGAAGAACGCCCTGTTCCTGAAAAACGACCCGAAGGAAAACGCCGAACACGTCATGCTGGTGGACCTGGCGCGCAACGACCTGAGCCGCAACTGCCACAACGTGCGGGTGGAGTTCTACAAGGACATGCAGTACTACAGCCACGTCATCCACCTCGTGAGCCGCGTGAGCGGGACGCTCGACGAACAGGCCGACCCCATCAAGGCGTTCATCGACACCTTCCCCGCCGGCACCCTTTCCGGTGCGCCGAAAGTGCGGGCCATGCAGCTCATTAGCGAGCTGGAACCGCACAACCGGGGGGCATACGGCGGCTGCATCGGCTTCATCGGACTGGATGGCTCACTGAACCAGGCCATCACCATACGCACCTTCGTCAGCCGCAACAACGAACTGTGGTTCCAGGCGGGCGGAGGCATCGTGGCCAAGAGCAACGAAGAGTATGAATTACAGGAAGTCAACAACAAACTGGGGGCTTTGCGGCATGCCATCCGCATGGCAGAAAACATGTAGTCCCGCTCACACCTTTTATATATAGCACAATGAAAACCGTCATCATCGACAACTACGACTCCTTCACCTACAACCTCTACCATCTGGTGCGTGAAGCGGGAGCGGAAGCCACCGTCGTCCGCAACGATGCCTTCCGGCTGGAAGACCTTGCGGACTATGACAAAATCATCCTGAGCCCCGGCCCCGGCATCCCCGAAGAAGCCGGCCTGTTGCTGGACGTTATCCGCACCTATGCCGGACGCAAACCCATGCTCGGCGTATGCCTCGGCCACCAGGCCATCGGCCAAGTGTTCGGCGCACGGCTCACGAACCTCTCCGAAGTGTTCCACGGGGTGCAGACTCCTTGCCTCCTGACGGAGGAAGACTATCTGTTCCACGGCCTGCCCCGACGGTTTCCCATGGGGCGTTACCACTCCTGGGTGGTCAGCCTCGAAGGATTCCCCAATTGCCTGCAAGTCACGGCGACCAGCGAGGAAGGCCACGTCATGGCCCTGCGCCACCGCGACTACGACATCCATGGCATCCAGTTCCATCCGGAATCCGTGCTCACCCCCGACGGACGCGCCATCGTGGAGAACTTCCTGCACCACACACCGCCCCAACCAACCACCCCAACCTATCCACAAACCAACGTATGAAACAGATTCTCACACAAATCACCAACGGCGAGGTGCTGACCCGCGAACAGACCCGCCAGTTCATCCACGGAGTCGTGGACGGACAATACAACGACGTGCAAGTCAGTGCCCTCCTCACGGGACTCATCATGCGGGGCATCAAGGTCAATGAACTGCTCGGCCTGCGCGACGGGCTTATCGAAACCGGAAATCCCGTGGACTTCAGTCCTTATCGTGTCATGGACATCGTGGGCACGGGAGGCGACCACAAGAACACGTTCAACATCTCCACCTGCGCCTGCCTCGTGGTGGCGGGGGCGGGCTACAAAGTGGCCAAGCACGGCAACTATGCCGCCACTTCCACGTCCGGCGCAAGCAATGTCATGGAGCAACACGGCGTACGGTTCACGTCCGATGCCGGCCAGCTGCGCCGCAACCTGGAGGAATGCAACTTCGCCTATCTACATGCCCCGCTCTTCGCCTGCGGCATGAAAGCCGTGGCACCGGTGCGCAAGATGCTCCAGATTCCCACATGCTTCAACCTCCTCGGGCCGCTGGTCAACCCCTGCCGCCCGGCCTACCAACTGCTGGGCGTGGCCAACCTGAACCAGATGCGGCTCTACAGCAGCGTGTATGAGAAGTTGGGTGTCGGATACGGCATCGTGAACAGCATCGACGGCTACGACGAAATCTCGCTCACGGGCGACTTCAAGGTAAAAACCAACACGATGGAAAAGATTTTCCGCCCCGAAGACCTTGGACTGCCCGCCGCCCGCCCCGAAGAACTTTTTGGCGGCACGACGGTGGAAGAAGCCGCAGGCATCTTCGACAGTGTGCTGGAGAACCGCAGCACGGAGAGCCGTAAAAACGTGGTGCTGGCCAACGCCGCCTTCGCCATCAAGGTCATTGAGCGGGACAAGGACATCGCGGAATGCCTCTCCATCGCCCGCGAATCGCTGGAGGGCGGACGCGCCCTCGCCTGCCTGAAGAAATACGTGGAACTCAACAACTGAAAAAAGATGAAAGACATTTTGGAAGAAATCCTGATTCGCAAGCGTGCAGAAGTGGAACAGGCCAAGCGGCGGACACCGCTCCGCGCCCTGAAAGAAGTCCGCCACACCACGGCATGCCGCTCCATGCGGGAAGCCTTGCAGCAGTCTCCGTCGGGCATCATCGCGGAATTCAAGCGCAAGTCGCCCTCCAAAGGCTGGATCCGTCCCAACGGACAGGCCGCCGTCATCCCTGCCGCCTACGGGCAGGCCGGAGCCGCCGCCCTCTCCATCCTGACCGACGAGCCATACTTCGGCGGACGGCTGGGATTCATCAGCCAGGCGCGTCCCATGACGCACTGCCCCATCCTGCGCAAGGACTTCATCATCGACGAATACCAGCTCCATGAGGCAAGGATAGCCGGAGCCGACGCCGTGCTGCTGATCGCCGCCGCGCTGACCCTGGACGAGTGCGGGCTGCTGATGCGCCAGGCCCACGAATTGGGATTGGAAGTGTTGCTGGAAATCCACAGCGAGAACGAACTGCCCTACGCCGCTCTGCGCCCGGACATGCTGGGCGTGAACAACCGCCACCTGGGCACGTTCCACACCGACGTGGAAAATTCCTTCCGCATCGCCTCCCTCCTGCCCCGCGACCAGCTCCTGGTATCGGAGAGCGGCATCTCTTCCCCGACCACCGTCCGCGCCCTGCGCGAGGCCGGGTTCCGGGGATTCCTCATCGGCGAGACGTTCATGCGGCAGCCCGACCCGGCCGCCGCCCTCCGCAGCTTCATCCGGGAGGTGGAACGATGAAACGGCTCATCGTCAAGGTCTGCGGCATGCGCGACGGAGAGAACATCCGCCGGGTGGAAGCCCTCGCGCCGGACTGGATGGGCTTCATCTGCTGGGAAGGCTCGCGGCGGCATGTGTCCGGAGTACCGGACTACCTGCCCGTGAAGTGCCGCCGTGTAGGCGTGTTTGTCAATCCTTCAGTAGAATATGTGGACACACGCATCAAGGAACTGGAACTCGACCTTGTGCAACTCCACGGACAGGAAACGCCGGATTTCTGCCGTGCCGTCAAGGATTTGTCCAACCTCAAAGGCCATCCCGTGGAAATCATCAAGGCGTTCGGCATCGCCACAGGAAAACCTTTCCCCGACACGGCTGCCTACGAAGAGGCATGCGACTTTTTCCTGTTCGACACACAAACGCCCACTGTCGGAGGCAGCGGGCAGACATTCGACTGGAATATGCTCAGCGGATACCAAGGAAACACGCCTTTCCTGCTCAGCGGAGGCATCGGCCCAGACAGCCTGCCGCCCCTTAAGGAATTTTCCCATCCGTATTGGGCCGGCGTGGACTTGAATTCGCAGTTCGAAACCTCCCCCGCCCGGAAAGACACGGAAAAGCTCTCCGCCTTCTTAAAAGCTTTGAGAGAACAAAAAAATGCATAAACTTAAAAATAGAACATCATGAACAGAATTAACAAACTATTCAACGACAAACCGCAACAAATCCTTTCTCTGTACTTCTGCGCCGGACACCCGACACCGGACAGCACGGCCGACATCGTCCGCACCCTGGCCGCGCGAGGCATCGACATGGTGGAAATCGGCATTCCCTTCAGCGACCCGATGGCCGACGGCCCCGTCATCCAGGATGCCGCCACCAAGGCATTACACGGCGGCATGACTCTGCGCCGCCTGTTCGACCAATTGAGAAATATCCGCCACGACGTGGAAATCCCCCTGCTTCTGATGGGCTATCTGAATCCCATTTTCCATTACGGCTTCGAAGCGTTCTGCCAAAGCTGTGCCGAATGCGGCATTGACGGGGTCATCATCCCCGACCTGCCTTTCCGCGACTACATGGAAACCTACAAGCCCGTGGCCGACCGCTACGACCTGCGCATTATCATGCTCATCACCCCCGAAACCAGCGAGGAACGCATCCGCATCATCGACCGGCACACCGACGGCTTCATCTACATGGTGTCGTCCGCTGCCACCACCGGAGCGCAAAAAACGTTCGATGCAGAAAAACAGGCCTACTTCAACCGCGTAAACAGTATGGGACTGACCCATCCGCGCATGATCGGCTTCGGCATCAGTAACCGCCAAACATTGGAAACCGCGCAACGGAACGCCGCCGGTGCCATCATCGGCAGCCGGTTCGTCAGCCTGCTCGACCAGTGCGGTGCAGCCAGCCCAGCACTGAACCGGCTGATGGAAGAACTTGGCCGGTGACCTTACAGGAAATGACAGCATGTCAAAATGACAATCTATCCCCCGCGAGAATGGCACATAGCCCCCGGACAGCCACGCAGCTACGTCCGCGCCATTCTCGCCACGTGGAAGTTAGAGTAATCCCACGCCAAGGAGTATAAGGATTTTCCCTCCATATCCCCCCGGATAAAAACATGCAATCCCGGCAAGCCCTCAAAGACCTGCCGGGATTCGCATTTCTTATTAATTTCAAAAAAACTATTCCTCTATCATATACTGTACTTCGACCTTCACGCAACGGTTCATTTTGGCATTCAGCCCCCTGACGCTCGTGTCGTTGACAATCCCGATGGGGTTGGTCAGCGCATTCAGCGTGAAATGCCCTTCGCTCACATCTTTGAACGCCTTACTTTCCTTCAACCACTTGATAATGGAATAAGCGCGGTAGTGGGCCAACGTCTTGTTTCTCTGTTCGCCGACCTCCTCGGCGTTTTCCCCAGTGTAATTGTCCTGGCTCGTGGCCAACCCTTCGGCCTTCACGTTGATGATGGTGCCGCTGTTCAGGATATGTTTGATGCGCTCCACGGTTTCTGCGTCGGCATGCTGGCTGATATAGCCCTCGTTGCCCTCTATCGCGGCATACACGTCGGCAAAGCTGAAGATATTCGTCACCTGTTCCAAAGGCACGTGCTCGGCCACAGTCTTAAGTCCCCTGTGGGCATTCAACCCGTAAGACTCGCTTTCCTTGTAGTTGTCGCTGTACATCAGGCTCTGTGTCTTCGTGTCGTCGTCCACGCGGTAATACCACGTTTTCCCACCGTCGTAAATCGGCGCGTAATAATACCCGAACCGCTCCTCGAACGCAGCCAGGCTGTCGGCCTCCATGCTCAACGAAATCGGGCGTACGGACATCTCATAACCTCGTGGCATTCCCTGCGAAGTGCATTCGTCGGCTTTTTCCGTGGGGACATTTTCCACCGCCAAGGCCTTGAGTTCCCCTCCCCGTTCCAAGCGCAAGGCCACCGCCTCTTCGTCAGCAAACCGCTTTTGGGTGAAGATACCTGCGGCCAGATAGTCTATCGTGTTGACTTCCGAACCTGGCACCACAGGCGCGTCGTCGCGTCCCGAATAGTTGTTCGGGAAGAACACGTAGAACACAAAATTCCTGTATTCCGGACATTTCGTGACCACGACAGGGTTGTTGACGTATATTGGTGTCTGGCAAGGAATGCAACGATCCCAATGGCGTTTCTTAATATAATAGGTCATACCGATGGCGATACCCGTGTTGGAATCCCACCACGACTCCCCGTTGTCCATTTTCGTGATGCCGTCGAAGTTGGTCTGATATAATGTGGTGTAGGCTTTCAAGTCCAGCGACACCGCCTTCTTGGCATTGAAGAAGCGGCTGTATTGCAGTTCGAAATGCCCGCTCCATTCGTTCCGTTGCGCCTCGATGTCGCGATGGTGGAGCGCGCCGATACCCACGGAAGCGATAAACTGGTTTTTCAAATCCTCCGACTCCTTCCCTTCGTATCCGCAAATCAGACGCGACAGGTTGAACATGGCATTCACGTTCAAGTCCCACCACTTGTTCTTCGTCCGCCAATAGGTGTTTCCGTCCGCATCGGTCATCGCCTCCCCGTCAATGAAATGCGTCCGTACGCGCGTATAGCTCTTGGAGTTAGACATGCCAAACTGCACCTTGGCACCGATGCCCGGCGTAAACCATTTACCGATACCCACCTTGAAATCCGGCGACAGGCGGTCTCCGAAATCGCCCATCTTGCAGAAGTCGCCCGAAAAGAAATGCCCGCCGATGTCAGCCAACACGAACCAGTTCGCCCAAAAGCGGTTGGTCACCACGCGATAGGAATCGTCCGTGGGTTGCGGTGTCACCAACACGTCAACCAGCGAATCCCTGCGGATGGTGTCTCCGTCCAATGCCTCGGCCTGCAAATGGACAAGCCCCGGGCATAAGGCAATGGCTGCGATTAAAATCTTCCTCATACTCATATAAATTAACGGCGCGAAATTGACGTTTTTTTTCAAAAAAAGATTGCCAATCTGTCCGTTTCCATTGATAAATCGTCTATTTTTCTCAACTTTTCCAAAATATGTGCCTGATTCTCCGGACGGCAAGATAGACGGGGAAACAACAGGCTTCCCCGGGCATCAAGTTCCACAAAGCGGCACTGCGCCTTGTCCAAAAAAGCATGTTGGAGAAAACACGGGCATAAGCCCTCTTCCGGCCTTCCTTCTTTTCACGTTCCGGTTTCAGGCGATAAGCCTCCTTCAGGATGATTTGCTCCAAAATCCTTTGTCGCCGACCGTATTGCGGCGGCAACGGAAAGCCCGACAGTCCCAAATGACGCTCCATGAAAGCAAACAAGGCACGGCTGAAACGCACGGCATGAAGTTTCCGCAACATCCATGCCGCCTTTTCCGCGTCCAACCCGGCATGCGCCCACATCACAGCCACGTCGCAAACCTGTTTCAGCCCCACCCCGTAGATCAGGCAATGGCGGCGCAAATGAAGAATCAGGCAAACCCAGTAAAGTTCCTTCCCGCATCCCTCACGCTGCTGCATGCGGCGAAGCCTGGACTGCAAGAAGGGATTGTAGAGTGTCTCCATATCCCTATGGAACTCCACCAAAATCCCTTGGTTGTCCACCCGGATGTCCTTGTGTTCGGGCTCCCAAGCCACGCCCCAATCCGTCAGTGCCGCCTCCAGCTTGTCCCATCCGCGGGTGACCACCAAGTCCACGTCGCCGAAACTCCTGAGTAAAGGCTCCTCATACCATCGGGCCACTGAAACGCCCTTGAACACGAAGGCATCCACTCCCGCCCCGGGGAGCCTCTTCGTCCATGCCGAGGCCGCATTCTCGATTTGCAGGTTGGCCTGCTTAATATATATAAGGTAGGCAAGCCACTTTCCCCAAACGCTTTCCTCCGGGCGGCAAGCCGTCCGCGCCACTCCGGAAACCCATAGCCCGGGCACGGCCTGGCTGCAAGCCAAGTCGAACAAGCGGTCCCATTGCCCGGCGGTCAGGTTGATGCCTCTTCCGCCGTCGCGCTTGTCCCCGCCCCACAACCCGGTTCTCAAAAAATAGAAGAAGATGTCCTCAATCTTTTCTGGCATAAAACTTCCCGGAATTCAATTTTGGGCGGATAAACTGCGGGATTTTCCAACACATCTTCAGCAGTTTCGCGCATGTCCCGTTTATGCCATGCGACTCATACAGCCGGACATCCTCCTGCCACATCAGTTTCCGGAGGGCGGAACCATAGGTGGACAAGCCCCCCATCCGCATCACAACCACATAAAGGTTCGCGTAAGCCACTTTCAAGTCCGATTCGTACAAATAGCGGAACAGCCAGTCGCTGTCTGCGGCAATTTTATAACTCTCGTCATATCCTCCCCATTTCTCCATCGCCTTGCGGCGGACATACACCGTCGGATGCAACGGCAACCACCCGAACCTCACTTTCCAACGCTTATAAGCCCCGCTCCGCCAATCTCTCACGACCTGGCTGGTGTCGTCCTTGTTCACATACAAACCATCGCCATAAGCCAAGTCCGCGTCCTCGCGTTCCAACGTTTCCACCATCCGGCTCACCACATGCCGGTCATAGAAATAGTCATCCGAGTGCAGCAACCCAATGACATCACCCGTGGCCACCCGGATTCCCTTGTTGACCGCCTCATACATCCCGCCGTCCGGTTCGGATATGACCCGGGCAATCTTGCCCCCATATCGGGTAATGACCTCCATCGTCCCGTCGCTGCTCGCCCCATCCACGATGATATATTCAATGTCCGGGTAATCCTGCGCCAACACGCTCTCTATCGCCTGCCCGATGGTATCCTTCCGGTTAAAACAAGACGTAATAATTGATACTTTCATTTAAATTCGCCAAAATTATCTCTTCTTACCTATCATCCAACCTGCATATCCATTTATTAAAAGGATACTACAATAAAGCCCACCCCAAACAAGTAGCGTTTCTACGAGTTTATATACCAAATGATTCGTTATGAAAGGATGTAAATAAAGTACAGACATCTTTATATAGAAATAATGCAAACACATAATAATGAGTGTATGTTCACCTAAAAACGTCAATAACGTTTTCACTATGTTGGATTGATTCAATCTGTCTACTATTTGTGATATTCCAAGTATTCCCCAAATACCAGAAATTGCTGCTATAGATCCAATCCACAAAGGAGTTATTGCATTCAACCTTATATCTGTAGTCAAACCGCTTTCACAACAAAAAGCCACGATAGACATTCCGAAAAAGAATACCCCAAAATTCATCCGCTTCTCAATACTTGAACCATACGACCTCATTAAATAGCCTATCCCATAAAAAGACAATGCTGGACAGATTGCCGGGATAGAATAAATCAAATGAATACCGCCTTTATATAAAAAATGTCCTATCAATAGAGCAACAACAACCACCCCCGTTAATATACACATTCGTTGATTAACATTTGATTTCATCAACATACGTGCAAAAGGATAAAATAAAATCTCCGCACAAAACAACACGGGAATAAACCATAATGCATCTGGCAGCCCTACCGTGAGATAAGAAAAATCACGCTTCTGTCCGACCGTATAATATCCGATACACAACAGCAAAGTGAACACAAATGTTGGCCATAATAAAGTCTTGCTTCTTTTTTGTACAAAAGATAAAAACTCATACTTGCTTTCATTAAAGCATCGCCCAGAAATATAAAAAAATAACGGCATGTGAAAAGCATAGATGAAATGAAACACAAAAGAAGTGTTTGATATTGAATGCCCGATTACAACCAAAATTATCCCTATGCCTTTAGCAATATCCAAATAAGTTAAACGACTTTCGCTCATTTTCAAAATCTTATAAATCTTACCCTGATTTCCTTCGCCGGATTTCCTTGGTACACCGTCCAAGGGCGTAAACTCTTCGTGGCCACCCCTCCTGCGGCCAACACGGCATGCGTCCCGACCACGACGCCGGGGCAAACCAATGCCTTCGCGCCAATCCAAGCCCCGTCTTCCACCACGATGGGTGCGTTCCGGTAATCAAAAGAAGAAAGCGTATAGTCATGATTGCCCGTCAGCAACAAGGCACCTTGGGAAATGCAGACATTGTTCCCGATGGCCACCTTGTCCAGATTGTCAATCCATGCGTTTTCCCCAAGCCATACGTTGTCCCCGACTTCCAGTTTCCATGGAAACTTTACGCACACATTGTTTTTGATGACCACCCCGCGGCCTATCTTCGCCCCGAAAGCTCGGAGCAAAGCGATTTTGATGCCCATGAAGGGATTCCACGAAGCCTTCACCAACAAGGCGTTCACGAAAAACCACAAAGCTTGCTTCGCTTTCCCGGCTCCTTTGTCAAAGTCGCCGGCATCGAATGTGTCCAAACGGACGTTTTCACTCATGCTTTCGTCATTTTGCAGTATAGCTCCTCCATGGCCACGGCCATCTGGCGCGAAGAATACTTGTTTTCCACCAGCCGCCTTCCACGCCGTCCCATCTCTTCCATCTGCCTTTCGCCGACCGACAGGAATCCGCGCAAGGCCGCCGTCAAGGGGTGGCTTCCGATTTCCGTCCACCAGCCGCATTGCTGTTCTTCCAAATCCTGCCACGGTGTTCCCTTGGTGGTAATGGCAGGAGTGCCGCAGGCCAAAGCCTCCGCCACGGCAATGCCGAAATTTTCCGAATAGGTGGGCAGCACGAACACGTCCGATTCGCGATACAGCGTCCATTTTTCTTCGCCATACACGCCGCCACGGAAGTCAAACAACGCCCCCACTCCGGCCCGTTCCGCCTTGTCGTTCAAAGAAGCGATATAATTCGCCTCGCCCTCCCCGGCAACCACGACCCGGAATCCGGCCAGCTCGTCCCGCAACTCCGCCACGGCATCAATCAGGAACTCTATGCCTTTCTTCACATGCACCCGCGAAAGGAACAGGATTTGTTTCCGTCTCCGCCAATCCGTTTTCATCCGGATGGTGTCGATGTCCACCCCGTTGGGAATCACGGCCACCTTCCGGTTATAGCCCAACGCCAGCAGGTTACGCCGCTCGCTTTCCGCCGTGGCATGCAGGAAGTCGGCTCGCCGCACGGCTTCCCGCTGATACAGCAAAAGAGCCGGCAACTTGCGCGTCCAATAATGACGTGCCATGATCCACGGTTCCAGCATCCCGTGCGGGGTCAGCACCACCTTGTACCCTGCCGCCTTCTGCGCCCAGCGTTGCACCATGGCACATGCCGGTTGCCAACACCCGTTGATGTGTACCGCGTCCGGACGCAACTCCCGCAAGAGCGTCAACGTTTCTTTTTTCATCTCGCCCGGACGAGTGAAGGGTGCGATGTGATGCACCGTGCAATGCCTCACCTCCACCGGATGCTCCGAAGCGTGGGTCACGACATGCAAGTCCACCAGCCGCCCCAGTTCCCCGGCCAGCAACTGCATGTAGAAAGAAGTCCCGCCACCATTGCGGTCAAGGGTGGGGATATAATGAAGTATGCGCATGATATTATTCTTATCATTTCCAAAAGTTTCTAACCCCATGGTATAATTTCTTCATCCTCACGACACGGCAACGGTAACGTTCATACATCGCAAAAAAGGCTTCATTGTTTTGGCATACCGCAACTTCCGGACTTGCTAAGAAACTTTTGTCACAAATTAGATGGTAAAACCAACTTTTGTAAAATGCCAAAGGTCTATTTTCATGGATAGAATAGTAACGATAAGACAACCCGATATTTCCACCCTCCACGAGCAAACATTCATTTTCCATCACCATCTTTTCTATAGCAATACTGGTCAGCATTTCGTCACCCTGATGAAAAACCAAATCTTTCATCTGAAAATACCTGTCGGCAAAAGACATGATAATAGAATATAAGCGGGAAAAGAATTTATCGGTTCCGCCAATAAATTCTCCCCCCACCCATTGACCTGAAACTATATTGGGGTCAATTTGCCTCATTATGCTGACATCATGTTTTTCCACGTCCCGGATTGGGAATGCATAATAGACCGCAGCTTGTCTTTCCACTAATCTTTTCATACAATCCGGCATAGGACTTACACATACCATATCATTATCCAATAAAAACGAATATTCGCTTGATAGCGTTCCTAAATAGCGGTATGCGTCTATCTTAAAATGTGCACTATAAAAGCCTATATCATGAGGAACATTTAAAGAAAAGTTGATTTCCGTAATCTGAAAAGAAAAGTCATAGGTTTGCTTTAGCCCATTTAAATATTGTGCATTATTGGTCAGGACGGTCAATTCACCCATTCCATTCCTTGCCAAAGTAGATGCCAACGTATTACAGTTTCTCAAATAAACCAAAATACGTTCCTCGCCACATACTGTCGTTCGGCTCAATCTCAAACTTTCAAAATCCGCTATATACAAAAGCGTATAGAATCCTACTTTCATGACTTCCTTTTCAATTTCTGATACAATGACAAATATTGAGATGCTATTTCCCCCACATCAAACCGTCTCACATTTTCCAATCCTTCCGCAATCAGGTGGTCACGGTGAGCATTATCTGATATGACATGCATATAAGCTTGCCGGATGCTCTCCACCTCCAACGGGTTCACAAATTCAGCGGCCCCGCCCGAAACCTCCACCAAAGGTTCTATCCGCGAAGTCACCACCACACGCCCGGTCTGCTGGCCCTCAATGACAGGCATACCGAATCCTTCATATACAGAGGGAAAATTCACAATGTCACAGCGGGCATATTCCTGACGGATTTCCTCATCCGTCAACCCCGTACACACGCTGTATTCCACGGCATACATTCCCAAAGCCTGCAACACATCCGATTCCGCCGTACCCACAATCCGCAAATGGCACGGAATGCCTTGCAAAGCCATGACCGTACGCATCAGATTCTTGTTCCATCCCGTTCCGATATGCAGAATCACGGGTTTCTCTACGTTAAACTCTTTCGGTATATAATGAAATGCAGGGTCTATGGGGTTATGTATCACACACACCTTATCCGTATGCACATGCGACAAAAGCCTGCGCTGTGTCTCATGGGAGATGCAAGTCACCCGGTCTGCCAACCTCACCGGCAAATAAAGCCAAAACAACCATTTATAAAACCGTTTCAACGGATTTCGCACATGGTCTAGAAACACCAAGTCATGAACTGTCAAGACCGTCTTACAACCGGTCAAAGCCAAAAGTACGTCATGGATATGTCCCGTCACATGGTTGATTCCCGTTTTGTTCCGATGCCTGAACGTATAAAGGCAATTGCGTACCACATCCCATGGCATGGAACGCCACGAAGGCACAAACACATCTTCCACCTCTTCCTGTTTTTTGATTTCAGCCTCTATCGTACTGAAAACTTTAAAAATGGAGAAACCGCACGCCTTATGACGATGAAAATACGTAATCATTCCTTTGAAGTCCTTACCGCTGTCAAAGCCAACCCACCGAACAATATGCAGAATCCGAGATTGGTAGTAACTCCCCACTGCCCCTGCGGCACCGTCAGCATCATACCGGCTGAAAGCATCCACGGCAGCATGTCCGCCCGAGCGACTAGGCAACGGTATGCCTTATGCCATATATCCAGCGAAAATAACAGACGGACACCGAGAATTACAGTCCCCATCAGCAATCCACACTCTCCTAGAACCCTCTCCCATTCCACCTCCGCATTAAAGCCAAAAGAATACATGTTGCCTCCCATCAGGCTTGCCCCCGCATTCGTGCCCAGCCCCATGCCATAACCGCATACCGGTATGTCCGTATTCAGGAAAGCACCCAACAATCCTCCCACATAACGTCCTCCCAATACTCCCCGAATTCCACCTTCAACCTCATTGGCCGTGGTGAACCGCGCATCAAAAGCCTCCATCATTGTGTCGGCTACGCCCCACATTGAAAGGACAAAAACCGCCAACAGGGTCAGAACTAGTGCCTGCAAGAAATAAACCTTCAATCGTTCTTTCCGGAACGCCGCTATCCCTAGAAACGCCAAAAACACCAGAGTCTGGAAGAAATGCGTACGCGAGATGGACGTAGGGATAGAAATCAGATAACACACGACCGCCACTGCCAACACCCATTTCGGCAGTCTCCTTCTCTCGTTCAGCAGGTCGTTGGACACCAAAAAGTACAACAGAAAACATCCCACGACCGCCTGAAAGTTCGTATAGCCAGGAGAAAAAGAGAAAGTTCCTGGCGGACGCATATACCCTAATGCTCCGGCTCCACCGGCTCCGCCCTCTCCTCCAATCCCAAGGTTTACCCAAGCCGTCTGAGGGGAATAGAACTGGGCGACCACCAGCAAGGTCATCGGGATGGAAAGGTAGAGAACGAACCGCCCCATCCTGAGCAGGTCATCGCGCGTCAGCACCTGTCCCATCACGAAAATGACTGGAAAATGGAAGAAATAGATGCGCCATCCGTAGAGGCTGACAAACAGATTATGATGACCCACCAACAATGTGGCCAAAGCCGACACCGTAGCCACCACCACCATCACCTTGACATAATTGGAGCCCAACCACCGGTGGCGGAACCCTTCGTAAACCAAGTAAATGGCTACTGGATCGCGCACCAATAGCAAAGGCGTGGCCAACGAAGGCAGGAACCATTTCCGCAACGCGCCCTCGAAAATCAGCAAGACCAGATAAAGCCAAACCGCCCTTCGACACATCCGATAAGCCAAATCGGACTCGCCTGCGCTCAATGCCAAAGCCTGTTCATCTCTCATTGAGGTATGCGGTTACGGCTTGCGCCAATTCATACTCATAGCAACTCCACGGGCGACGGGACGCGGCCTTCAAAGCTTCCTTGCCCGCTTCATGCAACATTTCCGGGTGCGCCACAAACGTTTCGAACAATCCGGCCAATGGAGTGGCCGAACCTGCCGGGACAATCCATCCGTCCCGCCCATGGGTGATGATGTCCGGCCCGCATGTGCGTTCCGTGGTCACCACCGGCGTACCCTGTGACATGGCTTCCGTCACGACCAGCCCGAACCCTTCGAACAAAGAAGGAAACACCAACACGTCTTGCGTGGCCATCAAGGCCAACACTTCCTCATGAGGCAACGAAGGAATATGTCTCACCCGTCCGAGGGCGGCTTTCAAAGCCGGACAACGGGACACATCTCCTTGTCCCACCACGGTCAGCTCCATCCTGTCCTCAAACCCCTTCATGGCTTCAAACAAATAGGAAAGCCCTTTGCGCTGCGACAATCCTCCCACGAAGAGCACTTTGACCTTCCGTCCGCCGAATGGTTGATACGCCCGTTTCACATTTACCGGCGGAAACCCGTATGGAATGACTTCCACTTCGGCCAACTCCCCAGGATATAGTTCCAATGTCTTTTTCGTGAACGAGCTCGCCACATAAATCCGGTCGGCCATGGCCAGTTCACGGTCTTTACGCGCCAGTTTCTCGTCCGAATCATTAAAGCCACCCAACGTCATCCCCCATTCCGGATTCCGCCGACGTTCATCCTCCAACATCTTCCGCATGGCTCGCCAATACCCGATGGGCAAGTCATACAAACAAGCCTTCCCCAGCCGTTTTGCCACCTGGAAAGTCTGTTCTGCACAATCCTCGTATGCATAGACTGCATCCATTCGTTCCGGATACCGCGCCACATACTGCGCCACACGGTTGTCCATGTCCTGATACACCTCGTCGATGCAGAAACGTCCTACTTTATCCTGCGTCCATTTCTGAATCCCAAGTTTGGTCGATGCCATGCGACCCATCTCTTTCCACGGATGGGTATGCACTTTTTCCCTCACTGCCTCACTGTACGTTCTCCGGCGGAAATCACGCAACGGGCCTACACCTATTTTATATAGGCTACTGCCCTTAAAGCAAGCCACCGATGTGTGAAAACTTTCCAAGACACCTTGCTTGCAAAAGCCGTCCACCGCCCCGCGCACATTGGCATTCCCTGTGGGATGGGATATTAAGACAGAATTCATTTCCTTTATTCAACTATTTAACAGGAACTCATATTGAGCGCAAGTATTCGCCCATGAAATATTTTGAACCAGCATTCGGGCATTCTCCCCGATGCGTCTTCTCATATCCGAATCCTCAACCAACGGCATCAACACACGTTCTAACTGCGCCACATTCTCAAAATCTGCGAATACGATATTCTTTCCGTGTTCTAATGAGGAAGATGTCAGAAGCCCGCACACACTGACCACCGGCAATCCGCTGCGCATCCCGGCTATCAACGACCCGCTTTTGAAGGAACATCCGGACTTGCCATTCTCGGGAAGGACTAATATGTCCGCCACCTGAAAATAGGGACTGATTTCCTTTAAGTCCAGCACACCGGTCTTATAGCAAGGAAGGGATACATCATTCGTTTTTTCCGCCACTTTACCGATGAACAGCACCTTTATAGCATATCCTTTTTGAATCAGATTCCGCAAAGCCTGCATGCTCGTCTCTATATCACGCTTGCCGAAAAAAGCCACGATGATTTCATTGTCATCCGCAATCTTTCTTCTTAAAAGAATACGTTCATTTTCGCCCAGTGGACATTCCGGCACATTGCTTGCTATCGGTATCACTCCCACTTCCCTGTTTCGCGGATGCAATCCCAATATCATCTGCTTATAATAATCTATGCTTGTGGCCACCACATCGCAATACTTCAAGATGCCTTGGGTCACCCGGCTTGTCAGAAAACTTATCACGCGGTTCTTCATCCCACCCTGAAAAGGCACATACACCTCATGACAAAAAATCTGCACCCGTACTCCAGTTCTCTTTACCTCCCGCATGACATAAATCAGCGGGAACGGCAGCCCCTTCGGATGGAATCCATGCGGCACGTACTGCAAGGAAACCACCTCAATTCCCAGTTCCCGCACCAGTCGCACGATGGGACGAACCGCGCCGAAATCCCACCGCCTCACCAACGGAAACACCCTGATGTCCCCATAATCCATCCGGATGCGAGCGTCCTTCCGGCACACGACGGCCACTTCATGCCCGTGACGAGCGAACTCCCGTGCCAAGTTATAGGTGTAGTCCCCCACGCCATCCACCAACGGTGGAAGCTGGTTCGTAATGAAAAGAATCTTCATTCAATCAATATTTAGCGTAAGGTCTCTTCCAAATAGTCCAAACTCTCCAAACGTTTTTTCTCAAAAAAGTCATTTACAAGTGGCCAATCCCATGTCTCGCCTAGAAGTTCATCCAACGAACTTTCCCCATTGAGGAAAATCCTGCCTTCCAAGCCCAAATCTTCCAACAATGTATATAGACGGGAATTTTCCCCTCCCTTGCCTTTGTGTTTGGGGATGAAAATAAAAGGCGTATTGAAATTCAACGCGAATAAAGTGCCATGATAGGAAGAGGTAATCACGAGATCCGCATTCAACATATTATCCAACCATTCTTCAATAGTAGGACTGCAAGTGGCTTTCTCATCCAAATAATAGGCCGAAGAAACATAACGCACCTCATAACCCCGCTTTTCCAAAGCTGCAAACAGCTGATAAAAACTTTTATTGTTTTTATCATTGGTCAACATATAGGCAAAAACAACTTTTTTCTTTGAACTTCTTCGTGACAAATGGAATGTTTCCATCCATTTCTTCCGTGGAAGCAGTAATGTCGGATCCAGCACCCAACGCGTCCCTTGAATCCCCAAACAACGGCAGATGTCACATCCGGTTTGCTCCCGCACGCTGATGCCGGAAAATTTTCTCAAACATGTTTGGAACAAATCCTTTTCATCGTCCTCTATCTGGTTTCGTCCGAAACTCGCGGCATAAGCAATTCTCCTCACTTCCTTTGGAAGGAAGTCCAGCAGAAAAATCCGTTTCTTGTTGTTTGAACCCGATGCCCCCCACACTTGGTCACTACCCGTGACATAAATATCCGCCTTGGGATAACCTTTCACCAAATCATCAAAAGAATCATACGAACGCTCCGAATATCTCATACGCTCTTTTCTGAAGTCGTCAAAACGGCGGTTCACCATTTTCTCTGACTTGCAAGTATAACGTTTCAGAATGGCACTGACACTCTTTTTCCCAGTAAGCACACGGCGGACTTTCATCCACAACGTGTCGTACTTGATTTCTTCCCTTAACGTATATCTCACAATAAACGGTTGAAAGCCCATCTCCTGCAATATCGCGCTTAAAGCATACCCTTGCAACACCTGCCCGTAATTCACGGGGGAATCCCAAAGGGTCACAATACCGATTTTTCTATCTTCCATAATATTTCACGCTTTTATAAATGTCTTTGACCATCTTGAACACACCGGCCTTCTTTAATCCGGCTTTCAACCAATCGACAGCCCATTCACGTTTTGTTTTCTTTCTTCTCAAACTTTCCGCCAATTCTTCAAAGGAAATGCGTCCCTGTCCTTCAAAAAAAGCCGTCCTATTCTTATTCTTCCTTGCACTATATGACACCGCCCCTTCAAACAGATACGCCTCCTTTATATCCCTTTCCGAATCTGTATGGAACATTTCCGCTTCTGTTTTCCGCAAAAGCATGTCTCCCTTATCCGAATTCGCATACACGATACTGCACCCCTTGTCATCATCAAAAGAAACGTCCACGTTTCCAATCCACCAATAATCCCCCAAGGTCAAATCACTTCGGCTTTTAAACCTCTTGCACGGACAATGGTAACACGACGGACGCAAGCATAAATCGTCCAGAAATGCCTTCATATAAGCATTCTCGTAATTTACGGAAGAGAGCAAAACTGTATTTTTATCTCCTTCGGCTGTCGCCTCGGAGAGGGTGAGAGCAAAACTGTATTTTTTCCAACCCTTTGATTTTGAACGGAAATTTATCCGTTCCACTTGACGGGATTTTACAGGGTGAGACAAAACTGAATTTTTTCCGTCGCCCTCACGGTCGATAATCTCATTCAAATATGTCCTCCACACCTTTGGACTTGGCACACCATGACATACAAAATCCACAGCCAACAAATTGGAATAATCTTTGCGCAAATATAGTTTCAGTCCCCTGATTTGGCATGGGGCTCCGACAAACATCACTTCCTGTCCGGCTTTCAAAAAGAATTCAGCCGAACGATAAGCATCACCTATCCTGCTTTGCACATATTTTGAACCTCGAAAATCAGCCAATTCCTCCTCCCGTTGAGCGTAAGCATGCACGACCTTCCACTCTTGATTGAACCGTGCGCCAAAAACCACTCCGCCCCGCCGCAACACATCTTCAGCCAACAACGTGAAAATTCCTCCGGAAGAACTATTCAACCGTATTTCTTCATTCTTGTTCTTCGCAGCGTAAATATGTAATGGCCTTGTAGGTTCCTCTTGGTGAAGGACAGGACAGACCTGTTCGCAAAGCTTGCAATCAACACATTTGGAAACATCAACATGAGGATACCAAAATCCCTCTTCATCTTCTTTTAAAGAGATACATGCCTTTGGACATATCTGCACACAAGCTTCGCATCCGCAACAAGCTTCTTTCCGGGTAATCTGAATCATCAGTGCTTTAACGTTTTGAATTTTCTGAATATGGCTTGCAGCCATATATATAAGGAAACCACAATATATGCCGCAACGGCAGATAGCACCCCGACGTGCTTGTAAGTCCTGAAATAATACAACGCGCTACGAAGGCGCATGTAGTGATTACGCACAAGCGTCACATAACGCCCTATTGTCTGTCCATGCTCGTGAAGGACAGTCACGCCGGGATAATAATAGGCGCGTTTACGGATGGCCAACATTCGCTCTGTCAAAATCAGTTCTTCCCCATACAAAAATGTATGCCCGTCCATCCCGCCGCACCGGATAAAGTCGTCGCGCCTCACAAGCATAAAAGACCCCATGAGCCGATAATAATAGCCTTCCTTCGCACAGTTCGGATCAAACGCATATCTTTTCTTAAACGGCAAAAATCGTTCCCACGAAATGCGCATCATGTAAGTCCAAAAAGGCAAATAGATGTAAGGACTTTGGCATGCTCCGTCCAACCCCACTATCTTGGGGCCGATAATCCCCACATCCGGAAGCTGGCTGATTCGAGTGACCAATGACTCCACAACACGTTCGCTTCTCAAAACAATATCATTATTACTAAACAAAAAGTAATCTACCTGAAAATGCTTCATCACAAAGTCAATTCCCAAGTTGTTTCCTTTTGCGAATCCGGAGTTTTCTGTGTTATGAAGGATAAATAATGCAGCATCCGCAGCCACGTCTTCCCCGATGTCCCTGACAATGGGTGCACACAAAGCCTGTGAAAGCATGGATGAGGTTTCTTCCGTTGCACCATTGTTCACCACGACAATCACTTGTGGCAACGCACATTTCCCCAACAACTCATCCCGGACGAATCTAACCGTGCGCAGTTCCGACTTATAATTGATGACAACCGTCGCCCACAAAAACCTTCTCATCAGCCTTTTTCAACGTTTTCCAATTATTGCCCATTTACACATTCCTAGAACCAATCACCATAAATATTTTTCAGCTTTTGCTTGCTCAAAAAAAGATGCTTGATGTGTCTCAGCTTGCATTTCAAAAGCATCCGAAGATAGCTAAAGGCCGGATGGAAATTTCTCCCGGTCTTCTCATCATGCCAACTGCCCATACACAAATGAATGGCATGGCTATGACGGTCTAGGAACAGGCTGTTATGGACAAACACATCCGGCGGAAGAATCCTCATCCCGCACGACAAGTCCTCCGCCCTTGTCCCGTACCGGTATCCGTATTTCTCGGCAGCCTTGGAAAGTATCCAACCAACAATAAATTCATGATGCAGCGGACGGCCTTGCCCGTCCACAAAATGCCTCTGCAAATAAAAATCCATACAATCCTTTATATAAGGATACCCCGGAACGGCCAGCATCACAGCTGACCCGATGCCCAAACCTCTTATTTTCCTCCCCTGTTCCTTCACCGTCCCATCATTTGCCACTTTGTCCCTGTCCACGGCAAACAGTCCCGGATGGTATTCGTGTGCCGCCACAAAATCATATTTCAGGAAGCCGTCCAAAGGTTTCAATATCCTGACATCCGTATCTAGATAGACACCTCCTTCCGTGTACAAGGCATACAACCGGACATAGTCCGCCACGAAGGCATATTTCCGGACTTCGTAGGCCTCCTTCACAAAAGGCACAGAAGCCACGTCAAAATTGGACTCATTCCACAATTTGAATTGGTAATCCGGCAAATGCTTCTTCCAACTCTTCATGCACCACCGCACCAGCGGCGGCATCTCTGCGCCGCCGAACCAACAATAATGTACTATTTTCGGTATCATATTTAAAACGGTAATCTGTCATCTCCGTGCAGGCACCAGCTGTCCCAATCCGTAACCTGCCCAATTTCCGGTATGCGGTACTCCTTCGCGTCTGGATGCTTTCCGAAAAAAGCATTTATCTCACGGTTATGCTCTGTGTTGTAAAGCCGCCGCCATCCGTCTCCCAACACTTTCGCCGGACATCCGCCCAACAACGGATAAGGAGGCACGGACGTATAATCCTTGTTCAACATGCTCATGGAAGAGACGATAGCATAATCCGGTGTCACAGTCCCTTTCTTCACCAGGCTGCGGTTGCTAATCCAATTGTAATCGCCGATGACGACAGGAGCATAGGCTTTCTTGGCCACCCCTTTCTCCACACTGACTATGGTATGGAAATCCGTGTCCATTATCACCGTATCAAAGGCTATCTGCGTGGACTTCCCGATTGTAAGCCCATTTACAATCAGCACCTTGTTGTTCTCACAAAAACGGGATTCTTCCCCCAAGACGACAGTTCCCGAATTATTGATGCAAGTGCCCGCCTCTATCAGGAAACGCCCCTTAAATACAACAAGTCCAGAATTGATCCACTGGGTTTTATAGCCCGCAAAGAAATTCCGTGTGCCAATCCGGATCATTCCACGTCTTACGTCCCGGCTCTCAATCCGAATCTTTCCCATAGACACCAACAAAGTATGGCTATAGATATAGATAGGCAAACGGACGGCCTGCCTCCAAGGCAGACACCTGAAATTAATCAGAAAGGTCTTAAACCAGTTGACACCTTGTCGCCTTAAAAAGAGTGACAGTCTCATTTTCTCGAAAAGCAAGATTTCAAATCCAACAAATACGCCATCAACAGCAATATGGCATCAGCACAAACTTTATGCTTCCATTGACAGACGCGTCCATACAACCACACGAACGGCTTATGCTCCAATTCCATTTCAACCTTCCCCGTTCCTACAAGATTCAATATCCGAATCCGTTCTCTCCTTGAACGAACATTTGTATTTTGCCCTCGATACATATTCATCAAAGACACCATGATGTCCGATGAAATGCCACGGTTGATTTCCTCAAACAAATCCGGCGCACCTAGTGTGTTGAAAAGGGAACTCATCCGCTCCAGCAAATCCTTCTTCGTCCGGAACAGCTTTTCTGTAATCGAATTATAATCTCGTCCCTGCCAAGGAAAATAATAATGGTATCCATATTGATGGCAATTCCGAGGTGAAATAATAGAGATGGAGTGAATATGATGGCAATAATCTGCAACCCAAATTCTATCCTCCATCGTAGTATAGTCTCCGAACCTCAAACGGAACTTCCGGATAATGCCTGCCCGCCACATCCCGGACCATATATAAGGAAGTACAAACTGGTCATATAGAATCTTTATTTTTTCCGCTAGTTTGGCATCGCCCGGCAAAACCACATTCTTTTCTAGGACACAGTCTTTTCCATACCATTTGGCATTTTGGAAAATCACATCCTCCCCATTATAATTCAACACGTAATCCAACAACCATGTATCTGCCACCCAATCATCGCTGTCACAAAACGCAACGAAACGCGACTCCGCGTTCATCTGTTCCAATCCCAAATTCCGTGCCGAACTTACTCCGCCATTGGGCTTATGAAACACCCTGCACCGCACATCGCGAGCGGCATACTCATCCAATATCTGTCCCGAAGCATCCATACTCCCATCGTCCACCAGTAAAACCTCAAAATCCGTATAACGCTGCGCCAAAATGCTGTCCACACAACGCCTCAGAGTCTTTTCCCTATTATATACAGGAACGATTACAGAAATCAACCCCAAACTTTCCATATAGATTATGACTTACATATATATACAGAAAACAATGAACCGCCATGGAGAAATCCAGTCATGACATTCAATTTAAATTATCTGAAAGGAAGTTTTTAGCGAATATCCGCTCATTATCCAATGCCGAATGAATCTTCCCCCAGTCTATATCACCCAGCCCCACATATTCCTGCAGCGAAAGAATCAGACGATTCTGCAAGCCAAATCCGTTCAGCAATGAATTGAAACGCGACATTCCACGCTTGGCATTGCCATAGGCGATGAATGGTTTGTTAAACAAGATTGAAAACACACAAGCATGAAATGAATCAGTGACAACGAACTTCGCATCATAAAATCCTCTCAACCATTGTTCCACAGGTGGTTGGACACGTGCCTCCAAAGGTGCGGACGCATCATCCATCTTTGAGTTGACCCGGAAAGGAACGAGCCCTTTTTCATCTGCAATACAGTTTATCAACGCCGTCTTTTCTGGTGACTCATCAAGTATATAGCAAAGCAATGTGCCGGGACTTTCCGGCACACCTGCAATTTCGAACTGCCGGATATAATCTTCTGCCGACAACAACATTGTAGGATCAAGTACATGGACAGCCTTTACGCCAAAATATTTATAACACAAGTCCACGCCTGACATCTCACGGACAGAAACCGCGTCGAAGAACTTCAGAAGCCTATTGCATTCTTTTGTCTGTTCCGGCGTATATTCCCATTCATCCGTACCAAACGAGGCTGCATAAACTATACGCCTGATATCCCACCCTTCTGCAAAATCAAGATAAGCATGTTCAATCTGCAACATGTATTTTGTCCGCCATATCTGATCACTTCCCACAACAATGGCATCAAAATCATCTTCTTTTAAGTCAGGAAAATCCTCCACTATATAGCGTTTGATATATTTATGGATGAAACAGTCTGTGTTTTGCCTGATGAGAAGTCCTTCACGGTTGAGCTTCTGCTCAAAAAATACAGGCACCGGACTGCCAAACAAATTCTCAAGGATACGCTTGCTGTATGTCAACGGAGCTTTCCATAAAGGGACACGAAGCGGCTTCCTTTCCTTTTCTATCAGACAAACTTCATGTCCCATCCGCTCCAAGACAACCTGCAAAGCATATGCCTGAAGTATCCCCCCATAGTTGGTGTGAAGGGGAAGAGTCAAAACTCCTATTCTCATCGGGTCAACTATACTTACTTATGATTAGACCTTACCGTTCTTCCATGTCCATGAGACGAGCCTTGCTGCACTATTTACATTATGCCTCACTTTCTGCAATATTCTTCTGCAAACGGACACATGTAAACAGCGGTTCACAGATTGAACAACACTTTTGCCTTCGGAATAGTACCGGAAAAAACGGGCACGCCCGGGATGCGCCTGCACCAATTCTTTAAAACCACCGTTAAAAGGCATCGCGTCTTCCAATACTGCCAACCGCACCTCCATATTGAGCCCATCGAACACAGCCTTGCCTTTCCCTGTGTTTACCAACACCAATCCTACGCCCTTGTCATCGTCAAAATCAGGCATAATTAAATTTACCCCCCAAAAGTCAGCTATCGTCAAATCACTATGGCTCATACCATTCTTACACCTGCAACGGTAGCAACTTGGGCGCAAGTAAATGTCCGCAAGGAAACCGCGCATGAACACATTCTCATTATACTTGGCGGACAGCAAAACTGTATTTTGGTCTGCCTCAAAGGCATCCTTCCCGCAGACAACAAAACTGTATTCTTTCCAGCCTGTCATCCTTTTGTCCCTAAATTCGATACCTTTTATCACAGGCATGGGGCTCAGAGAACAAGACAAAACTGTATCTTTTCCAGCGGATACCCTTCGGGCGGAATAAAAAGTTTCATTCAGATATCGCCGCCATACACCAGGACTCGGCACACCATGACAAAGGACATCAACCGACAGCAGGTTCGGATAATCTTTATGAAGAAAACCGTAAAGCCCCGCCACCTGACAAGGCGTCCCCACAAAAAGCACCTCACGACCATCTTTCAAAAAGCGTTCCGCGTCACGATAACTTTTTCCGACACGGCTCTGCACATACTTGCTCCCCATCATTGGACGGACATCCTCAAGCGTCTCGGCATACGTATGCTTCACCTCCCAATTTTCGTCAAAAACCGCTCCAAAAACCACGCCACCCCGGCATATCACCTCCCGAGCCAAGGCTATGAACACTCCGCCAGAAGAACTGTCCATCCGTTCCTCCTCATTACGATTCTTCGCCGCCAACACTTCTATGGGCTGAAGTTTTCCCGAACGGTTGAGCCATGGACAAACCTGCTCGCACAAGCCACAATCAATGCAAGCCGTCATATCCACTTTGGGATAAAGGAAGCCTTCATCATCTTCATCCAACGTAATACAGTGTCTCGGACATTTCTGCACACACGCGGAACATCCGCAACACTCATGTTTCCCGTGAATCACTATCATCTGTAAAAAATCTTATGCCACTTGTCTATCGCCTTCGACCTGACAAAAGCCCTCTCGTTCTTCGAAAGACCAATCCTATAAGCGACCGTTCCGACAGACAACACACAGACAAGACTGACTACAAAAAAACGGAATACCGTATCATCCATACTTTCAAAGACGGCCAAAGGAAAAACCAGCGACAATGCCACAACGGCCATGACTGAAGCATAAACATTTCTAAAATAGTCACGGATCCGGATGCCTATTAATGGACGTAACATCACCATACGTGCGAACTGGGCGATGGACTCCATCACAAAATGAACCAAGAACACAGACCAAGCCGGACAGCCTAACTTCAAACATACATATGACACAGGGAGAATCATCAGAAGAATGATTCCGCACACAGCCTGATATTTCTTCACCTGTCCTGTAGCCTGATTGGCAACTATGAGAGGATTAGCCAACGCGTAAATCAAAGATGTGCAAATTATAATACGCAAAAACACCACCGTATCGGCAGGAACCACTGTCAACCAAACCTTCAATATGAAGTCTGTCTCGAATAATACTGGCAAGGAAAGGAAAAACAACAGATAAAACGAAAACCGCGCACTGCGAAACATCAACTTATGCATCTCATGCATCTCATTTTGGGCATAAGTTTTGGTAATCTGAGGATTAAGGGCAAACTGGAAATTCCCGACAAACCGTTGAATGGCACTCTGCACCTGTACTGCTATAGCACGTGCGGTATTGACTACCGGTCCAAAAAAAACGTTAAGCAACATATTCAACCCTTGGGTAAACAACACGGCGGAAAAATTCCCGAACATGCTCCACCCGGCAAAACCGGTCATTTCCCTAAACAAAGGCTTGTCCCACACATAACGGTATCTTGATTCCTCAAAATGCCTATTGCAATAACGAATGTAACAAAAGCAAATGAAAGTCTGCAATAGCAATATCAGAAACGCATAAAACACGAGCTTATCGTATGGCGATAAAGTCAGCGCATACACCACAACAAGCCTCAATACTGTCTCACAAATAGAAATGTAGGCGAAGACGGACATTTTCTCATGCGCTATAATATCCGCATTATATGGTACACTGACAATCAACCCGGCCATAGACACAACCGAAAACTGAAGCACCCAAAAAGCAGCATCCATACGGTCAGCAGGTATCTGCATTTGGGTGTACATGAACCATAAGCCAATGGTCTCACTCAATATCACAATCAGTACAGAAACCAGCGCATGAATTTGCAATGCCGTGCAGAACACAGTCTGTAACCGCACCTTATCACCTTGTCCCAACGCGAAAGTGATGTATCTTTGGGTAGCGGAAGCCATGGCACCATTGATGAAACCAAACATTGCGACCACGCCACCCACTACATTGTAGATACCATAGTCCTCCACGCCCAACGTATCTAGCACAACACGGCTGGTGTAGAGCGAGACAAACATGGTAAACAGCGTACGGCAATATAACACCAACGTGTTCTTGGCTATACGCTTGTTATTCTCTGATGTCCGCGAGTCTGCCATAAACTGTCTCTTATCGACCCTTACTTACTCTTCCCTCCTTCCCATATCCGTAACCATACCCGTAGCCGTACTTCTTCCCATGTCCGTACTTGCCATATTTGCCGTACTTTCCGTAGCCGTAGTAATAGCCGTTGCGGCGTTTGTCCATGTCGATGCCGTTGATGAGGGTGCAGATGCGGGGCATCCGTTTTTCCTTCTTCAGGTCGTTAATCAGGTCGTATTCGCTCTTCCGCGTGTAGTCGGCACGGCAGATATACACGCAAAGGTCGGCCGCACGGGCAATCAGCTGCGTGTCCGTCACCACGCCGATGGGAGCCGTGTCCAAGATGACGTAATCAAAATGCGACTTCAAGATCTTGATGGCATCGGCCAATGCCGGGCGGGCCACCAGCTCCGTGGGATTGGGCGGCACGGGACCACCAGGCAGGACGAAGAGGTTGGGCGACACCGCCGTGGGCTGGCACAGTGACAACAAATCCGTGTGGCCCGAAGCGGCGAGATACTGCGTGATGCCGTCCTTCTTGCGGTCAAGCCCGAATATCCGGTGCAGCCCGGGGCGGCGGATGTCCAAGCCGACAATCACCGTCTTCTTCTCCATGAAAGCCAAGCTGGCCGCCAGGTTGGAAGCGATGAAACTTTTTCCTTCTCCGGAAATCGTCGAAGTGAACATGATGACGTTCTGTCCCTCCTCCAGCATGTATTGGATGTTGGTGCGCACGTTGCGGAAAATCTCTTCATTCAGCTCGTTCCGGTTCTCCTTCACCACGATGCCTTCCTCCTGCTTCAGCTGCGGCACGTCGCCCACGACCGCCACGTCCGTGAGATGCTCCACGTCGGCCCGCCCTTCAATCTTGAAGCGCAACTGGCGGATTGTCCAAATCCCCCCCACGGGAATCACGATGCCGAAGATGAAGGCAATCATATAAATATTCTTGCTGTTCGGGGAAACCATCCCGACTGCGGCGGGAGGTTCCACGATGCGCCCGTTGTTGGCCGTGGCGGCCAGCGTGATGGCATTCTCCTCGCGCTTTTGCAGCAACATCAGATACAAATCCGCCTTGATGCTCCGCTGCCGGGTGATGTCGGCCAAATGGCGTTCCTGCTGCGGCGCGCTGCTGACCCGCGAACGATACTTGCGCGCTTCTGCGTCCAAATCCTGCCGGGTAATCAGCAAGCCCTGTTCCACGCTCTCCACCGTCGTGATCATCGTGCTGCGGGCGGTGTTGATGGTGATGTCCAGGTTGACCACCGCCGGGTTGCTGGCATCCGACACGCGGAGCAAACGCTGGCGTTCGCCCAGCAATTCGTTGTAACGGGAAATGACCGTACTCAAATGACTGTCTTCCAAGCCCACGTTGGCCGGAATCACTTCGTAGCGGTTGGCCGGGTTGTTGATGTATTCTTTCAAGAAGCCGATCAGGCGGAGCTGGTTCTCGTTGTCCGCCTTGCGTTTGTCATATTCCGAACGTCCCTGCAGGGCCAGTTGCGCGTCCGAACTGAGGTCTGTCAGTCCCGCCTGCTGCTTGTAGGTGGCCAGTTGGTTTTCCGTCTCCCCGAGTTCCTGGTCGATGATGGCAATGCGCTCGTCGATGAACTGCGCCGTGCGTATGGCGGCCTGGTTCTTGTCTTCGTTGGCATCCTGGTTGTAGATTTCCACCAAGGTGTTCAGGAAGTCCTTGCCCCGCTTCACGCTCGTGTCATTGTAGCCGAGCCGCACAATGGAGGTAAACTCACTTGTCGGCTCGGCACTGATGCGGCTTTTACAAGAAGCTGCCGCAAGGGCCGGCGGAACTATCGTGGCCGTCACGGCTGCCCCGCCTTCCGGCCACCCGGCCACGCTGTCCGATGCCAGTGAAAGGCTCAACGTCCCCACCGGAGTCACGAACACGGCGGGCAGCTTCTTAAACGTCTTTTCCAGATGCTTTTCTTCCTCAGCCCCCGCCTCCATGAAAACGGCCTTGGCCTTCACGCTGCCATCCGGGCGGCATTCCATCGCCAGTGAAAGGGGCGCGGACAGGCGGTCGGCTTCCTGCGGCTCCATCCACACGAGCACCGGCGTAAGCCCATACAGGTCATGGTCATAACCAAACTCCGCGTCGTCGCTGTAGCTGATGTAGAACCCCTCGCGGCGCACCACTTTCTCCACCAGTCCGATGGACTGCAACACTTCAATTTCATTGTCGAAATTGTTGGCCAGCGACATCATGCCCAAATCCTGCATGTCGCCCAAAGCTTGTACCCCCCGGTTCCGGTCGCCCTGCTTGATAAGCACGGTGGCACTCACGTTGTAAACCGGTGCCTGGTAGCGGAGGTAGAGCCACGCCCCCGCCATGCAAGCCACCATGAACAAAAGAATGAACGGCCAATGGATGAGGTATTCGAATACCAACGACTTGATGTTTACCACGCCGTTTTCCCCGGCGGCATTGGTTTGAGCGGTTTCTTTCATGGATGTTTTTTGACTGCTTAATTGTTATTCAACGTTCCTACTAAAATCACAGACGTGATGGAAGAAGCCAGGCTGAGCAGGCTGATCCACATTGAAGAATTGGACGAAAACGCGTTGGAACGCACCTTGGCGCGTTTCGTTCGCACGTATATCACGTCGTTTTGCTGGATATAATAATAAGGAGAAAGGGTGATATCGGACTCCGTGAGATCCAAATGCACCACCTTGCGACGGCCTTCCGCGTCCTCGCGGAGCAGCTTCACGTCCTTGCGGTTGGAAAACAGCGTCATGTCGCCCGCCTGTGCCAAGGCTTCGAAGATGGTCACCCGCTCGTTCTCCGCCGTGAACACACCCGGCTTGCCCACTTCGCCCAGCACACTGTAGTGGAAATTCAGAGCCCGCACCGTCACCGTGGGGTCTTCGTTCAAATAGGGGCGCAGCTTGCCACGCAGCATTTCCTCGCATTCCCGCGTGGTCATGCCCTCCACCTTCAGCATGCCCAGGATGGGATAGTCGATGCACCCGTTGTTGTCCACCAGGTAGTCCAGCAGTTTGGCGTTGGAATATCCCTGATTATTGCTGTTGCCAGCCTTGCTTTGCCCCAGCCGCCGATAGAAAGAGGCCGAAGCTTCGGGATCAGACGTGCTCACCGTGATGGTCAGTTCGTCTTTCGGCATGACGCGGTAGTCATATTGCATGCCGTACTGTTTTACTGATTCCAACACTTCATCGTGGCGCAGGTATTGAGTTTTTTTATACGATGTGCATCCCGACAACAGGCCGCAAACGGCTAAAAAGAGTAATGTTTTCCGCATAAACATAGTTTGATGTATCTTTTCTTATTGTAATTTCTTCATCGCAATGGTTTCGATGCAAAGACTTGCCCCGAACTAAGCCGCACGGCAGCTTCTTCCGGGCGGTTTTCCAACACATAAACCGGCACACGGCTGGCAATCTCGGCCAACGTGCGGGTGATGGCTTCGAACGTGTGGCTGTCGCGGCCGATCATCGAGGCCGACTCCAACAGGAGTCGGAAGGCTTCTATCGGAGCGGGACGGACGAGGCGGTTTGCCACAGCTTGCCGCATGCGGAAGAAAGCCATGAGCCGCGCCGAGTCCTGGCGGTAACAAGGAGTCTTCCCGCTCCAGGGAGTGCCGAAAATGCGGATTTCACCGACAGGACTGATTTGCACGGCTGGTTGGTCGTCATTCAGCAAGCGGCAACCGGGCACGTGCCCCAACCACAACCTTGAATGGGTGCTCTTGCCTGCGCCGGACTGGCCGATGAAGGCGGCCCCGTCGTCGTCCACCGCCACGCATGAGGCATGGACAAGCACGGTGCGGGCAAATGCCGCGCTGTAGGTGAAGGCCAGCATGAGGAAGTCGTTCAGCGTCTCATAGTCCTCGCTACGGGCAAAGGACAGGTCGGTTTCAATTTGTTTCCAGTCGCGGTCGGCATGGAGCTTTGAGGCGGAAGAGGTTCTCCCGGACGAAAAACCGATGTCGTATCCTTCGGCAGACAACCAAATCCGGATATGCTTCCCATTGATGTGTTCTTCCACGTCCGGGATGCCTTCATGACCGGCCAACGTGTGGCCGTGCGACATGTGGAACAAACGGTCTGGTGCGCCGCCTGAAAGGAAAGGACGCAGGTTGGGGAGGAAACGAAGGACTTCTGCCTCGTTGCCTTCCATTTCGAAATGCAAGTTGGCAACTTTAAACCACATGCCTTTGAATTGACAAACTCGATTTGCCATGCCCTATCCACACACCACACACGGAATCCACCTTCCATGGCAGCGGTGCTTGCGGCATTCATTTTGTCTCCTTTGCCGCCCCGCCCGGAAGGCGGTCGCGCAACAAGCCGGCCAGATAGTTGTCCTTGTAAGCCAAGGGTGTCATGCCATACTTCTGTTGGAAAAACCGGTAAAACGTCCGTTGGCTGTTAAAACCGGAATCCATGCACAACGCCTTCATCGTGATGCCCGGATTCCGCCGCAGGAGCTTCAAGGCATATTCCACCCGCAACTCATTGACATACCCGTTGAAATTGTTATGGGCATATACGCGGAGCAACTGCCCCACCTTGTTCTTATTGGACAGGGTCAGGCGGACAAGCTTGTCCCTGGAAAAGTCCGGGTCGAGGAACAGCTTCCCGTCCACGATTTTCTGGTGCATTTCCCTGAACATGGCCTCGTCTTTATCCTCGCTTCCCTGTGGGGCATGATTCGGGATGCCGGTTTCCGCAACGACCAAGCCGCCGGTTTCTTTTTCGCCGTCATGCCAGTCCGCCTGCACTCCGTTGTCCGGCTCGGACATGTCCTTGACTTGTTGCCGCAAATCCCTGAGTTTCCGCGACGACACGAGACTATAGCACACCAACCCCGCAAGCAGCAGTGTCTCCATGCCCACAAGCATTCCCATCCACATTTGTTACCTCTCCATATATTTTTTCGAATATCTGGAAATCCGCGAACGTGTCGCGCCATTTCCTGTCGTGCATGGCTTTCTCGTCCAGCCCCGCCATGAGCCTGCGGGCTTCCGCACGGTAAGCTGGATTTCCCGTGCAACCGTACAAATATACCAACGGCTGGACTTTTTGGCAATCGTTGCGCAGGCCGCGCACCAACTCCGCCAAAACCTCCTCGTCTTGTCTTGCCGCAACCCCGTTGCCCAACACCGTGCGGGCCATCAGCAACGACATGGACAACATGCAGGCCGTGCCTGCCGTGCCAGTTGACAAATGTTGCAGCCTCCTGACGCTTGCCGACAATCCGGCACGTTCCTTCTCGCCGACCACCCCGCCCCGCAGCATTTCGCACAAGGCCGTCCGGGCATTGGAAAAAAACACGTCCAGGTTGTGGTAAAGCCGCCGCCCGACCGGGGCGAACGAAAGGATTTCAAGATAGTCCGGACTGATTTCCCAGGTGGATACGGCCACCAACCCGGGGATGGAAACCACGACCCGCCCGCCGCTTTTTCCCTTGACGCACTGCAACATGCCTTCCACGCCGTCCAGCTTGCCGCCAACGATGCGCACCGAGTCGCCCGCCTCCCAGTCTATCTCGTCCGGACGAAAATAGCGGATGTCTTCCTCATATTCCTTCGCCACCCGCATGAAGCTCTCCATCTGCCCGTCGGGCACGGCGATAACTCCGCCATATTCCTTGATGACCGGATGATAAAAAGCCAAGTAAGGGTGCACCCGCATATATGCCTCCAACTCCTTGATGCTGCCATGCACAAACACGTAGCCGGGCAACAAAGGGAGTTTCTTACGCACTTTCTTCCCTTCCGGCCCTACCATACGGTAGCACATCGGCATGAAATAGGCCAAACCTTCATTCCCTTCCTGCCGGCATCGGTCGGCCTCTTTTTCCAAGTCGGCCAATGCCAAATTGTCTTTCCTGTATGCCGTCAGCACATACCAACATTTGCTTGTCTTTTCCCGCTGCATGATTTTGTAAAAGCACATACCATCTAATCCTTGAAATCTAAGAACGAATCTGGATTTCAAGTGCTTAGCATCCCAAATTGATAAACTTGTGAAAATACACAAAGTTTACCCCTACCCCATGAAAGCCCCATGCAGGGCAGCTTTTCCGTCTCTTACAGTGTAACTCTCCGGAAGAGAGCAACTGAAAAATCGTGGTAAATTTAAACATTAAATAAAAAACAAACAAATGTTTTGTCTGTTTTTTATTGTCAATAGTTCAAAATGACGGTTTTATCAAACAAAGGCGATAGAAATTTCCTTTGGAAAGGACTACTCGTCTAAACATGATTATGAAATTTTGAGCCGTTGGACAAAGTGAAATTGAATGTTTTTGTCGCAAAAAGCAAACAAAAAAAGTACGATAAGGGCTGTCTTATGTGCTTATCTCATTGAAAAACTATAGATTATTGATTTCAGTCGCTCTCTTCCGGAGAGTTACACCGGAAAAACATGACATCCGAACGAAAGAAGCCTGTTTCTTGATTTGTGCGCAAATTGGATTTTCACGTTTTTCAGTCCACATACATTGCCAATCAAAAGATTCAATGTAAGCTTACTTGTGATTTTGCACAGCATGTTGCCAACCGCCTTGACAGGCAACTAAAACGACCCAAGCTTCACATATCATAGATGGCAACAACAACTTGGAACGTCACAAACTTAGAAATGCCAAAATATTTGCCGGTACACCCAGTCAAGCATTATTATACCTATTAAATATATGACTCTCGTATATGCTTTTGCCGCATCTCGATTGCGCCGGATTTTAAATTCGGCGCAGCGTAGAAGTAGGGGGTGCAGCATTCCTGCTGCACGTGCTCGCACGATTCCATATGTCTGTGGCATATCTTGCGAGTGTGCCGCAGGAATGCGGCACCTCGCTGCTGCGGGGGATTTGGGAACTGTTCCTAATCTTGGGGATTTAACAACTGACGAATATTCATTTGTAATCAAGTGCCCTGCTTCCCGTCACTTGCCCGTGCGGAGAAAAACTCCTCCGCCTTGCAGGGGAGGTGGCTCGAAGAGCCGGAGGGGGTTCCCGCCCACGTATCATTCCGCGAGGGAAACAAAAGGGTCGTTACGACCCTCCGCATGGCGAACAAAACGGCCATTATGGCCGCCGCGAGGGAAACAAAAGGGTCGTTACGACCCTCCGCATGGCGAACAAAACGGCCATTATGGCCGCCGCAAGGGAAACAAAA
>CALUFQ010000018.1 GCA_944319925.1 uncultured Paraprevotella sp. | reverse complement strand
TACGACGAGCACCTGAATGCCGTCATGATTCAAAACGACGTGTTGAACACGGCGAAGATGGAAGGCCATGCGGAAGGCCATGCGGAAGGTCGTGCGGAGGGACGTGCGGAGGGACGTGCGGAGGGACGTGCGGAGGGACGTACGGAGGGACTTGAAGAAGGTCTGGAGAAAGGTCGTGCGGAAGGACGTGCGGAAGGACTTGAAGAAGGTCTGGAGAAAGGTCGTGCGGAAGGTCTGGAGAAAGGCCATGCGGAAGGGCAGCAGGAAGAACGCATAAAGAATGTTGCCAATTTGAAGAAATTGGGCGTGTCTCCGGATATTATAGCTAAAGCTACCGGGCTCAGCCTGGAAGAAATTGCAAAAATCTGATGTCACCTCGCAAAGAACGCAATTATTCGCCGGTATGCCGAGTTTGAATTACGGCATCATTGGGTATAAGGATTTTCAACCCGAGAAAAGATGCCCCATTCTTGCATGAACCAGTGCTTGCCATGTGTAAGTCCTTACGAATTTGCGGATTCGGAAACCCGCACCTTGATTGCGCTGGTTTACAAATCCAGCACAGCAAAGAGATAAAGTTGCTTTCGTGAGGTGGAAAAGCTATTTTCGTGGACATAAGAATTTGAGGGAGAAAAGAAAGTTTCCCGACCCTGCATCCGCTTTTCCAGGAAGAAGCTTGTATGCTTGGAACGTTGGCAAGCAATACTTGAACGCAGTAGAAATTTAGTGGGAATTTAATAAATTCTGCACGGGACGTAACGCCCCTTCTGTTCTCCATGCGGATGCCAAAACTGTTCCGCCTCGCAGGGGGACTAGCCCCGAAGGGGTGGAGGGGGTCTCACGCCCACGGGGAACAAGCCCGAACGCATCCACGGACAACATAAACGAGTCGGAAAAAGAGAGAAAAGTCACTCTTGTGCATGGAACCCCCCTCCGTCCCTACGGCCACCTCACCTACAAGGCGGAGGTATTTTGCCTCCGGATGGACAAACTCTTTGAAGCATGAAACCGTTCCCCCACTGAAATTCGACTGCCTCCTTAATCATCTCCGGATAAAAAAGCGGCGTGTGGATACCGGGACTTCCCCCGTACACCACACACCGCCTCGTTTTGCTCTGACGGCAAACAATCAATCAGCCGTTATTTCATCAAGAGCTTGTCCACCCGAACTGCACCGTTTGACAAGCAGCTGCGGCGAATCACCACGCCACGCGTTGCACTACCCGGAACGATCCGGCGGCCCGACAAGTCGAAGTATTCCTCGCGGACAACCTCGCCCGTCGCGTCTTCCACGGAATAAATACCCGTTTCCACACCTTCGTAAGTGATGCCTTCGAACGAGATGTCATCAATGAGGAAACCGCCCTGCGAACCGGCCAAGCCCCACACAAACTGCGTTGCACCCTGCGAGAACTGTCCGCCTTCGTCCGTCGTGGCCGTGCCCAATTCCCACGTCTCGCCACCATCCGTCGAATATTCAAGCTTTAACTCCACACGGGACGTACCCGACACCGAAGCGCGATACCACACACTGCGGTTCGTGGCCACGGACAAATTCACCGTCGCGCTGTTGAACATGTTCAACGATGTCGATTCAGTGGACTTATAGATGCGGAACTCCGTCACACCGTCATGGTTGTACACATTCATGTAATAACCGGCCATGATGCCCTGAGTGTAGCCCTTGCTGGCCGTGCCTATCATCGTCGTGTCACCGCGAAGTATCACACCGTTCTTATGATTAGGGCTAGTAATCAGCACCTGACGCCAAGTTACGCTATAATCCGTTGACTTGCGCGTGAACTTGTCCAGATTCAGTACACCCGTCCCGTTGCGGCTCGGAGCCGTGTAAACCTTGAGCATCTTGCTCTCAAGGCCATCAGCGTCCGTATAGTTGGACACGCCCGACGTGCAAAGGTTACCCGTCCCACGCGTAATGCCGGAGGCAGGAGGATTCTTCGCCACGGAAGACACCGCGTCGTTCTCAAAATCGTAAACCATCTCAGTGACAGCCGGCGTCACACGCCCCTTCAAATCCACCGTGCGGACATCTTGGTAACGCGTCGAAACAGTCAGCGTTTCTTCATAATCCGACACGTCCAAATCATACTTCAGGCGGATGAACACACGGACGGGATCGCCATCAGCCACCAGTTGCCCGCCGTCAACCACCAAAGCGTTCGTATAACCCTCCAACGAATCCAGTGAAATCTCGAAAGCGTCGCCCGCCAACGACAGTTCCACATCGCCCAATAGGTCGGCACCGTTGATGTCCAAAGTGCGCGTCACCACATCTGTCCCGCCATAGGTCATGGTAATGTCGTCCAGTTCCGTCTGGGATACCGTCAGCCCAGTACGGTAGAGGCGGATATCGTCCACCGTCATCGCACCATCCCAAACCAGCGAAGTACCGCCTGCGGCATACGCCACATCCTCAGCAGAAGCCAAGTTCGTCCACGACTCGCCGTCCACAGAACCATCCAAATAGAGCTTGTCACCCCACACCGTGGCACGGAAACACGTCATGCCTTCGCCCTTTTCGCCTTCGGACAGTATCTTGTCGCCCGCCATGATGGACACTTCCGTACCGTTCGTACAGAACAGGTAGCCGCCGCGCAGCACCACGCCTGCATCGCCGGACACTTGCTTCCACGACACGCCGTAATCCGTCCCGTCCACCGGGAACATGTCCAGCGTGGCGCGACCCGCAGCTGCGGACTGCAACGCCTGTCCATCCTCAACAGACACCACCGTGGCATCGCCTTCCGTCAGCGTCAGCATCGCTGCCGCACCGCCGGCTGCATCACTTTCGAAGTCGTAAACCTGCGCGTTGTCGATGCTCAGCTTCACACAGTCAATGAACATATTAGTACCGCCACCGTCTATCACCAGTTCGTTTGCACCGGCTTCCATATCCATCGTCGTGGAGATTTCCGCCCACTCGCCACCTGTCGGGGCGCATCTCAAAGTCCTCCGCATCGGGCTGGAGAAACGTATCGTGGCGGTCGCATCCGCCTGGTAACGGAGCGTGACAGTGTAAGTCCCGCTGCGCAGCACACGCACCGTGTCGCGAAGCGAAGCCTGACGGTTCGCGCCCAATTCCACATAACCTTGACCGTAATACCCGTCATGACCCGTGTTATAACCGTCCGTATAGCAATTGCTGATGTTCTTCCAATCAAAGAACTCGGCCTCATACTGCAAGTCGCCAGTATAAACCGACGGGCGTTCGGGCACTTCAATGGAGGCTTCCGTCCATTCCGTCTGGCGATCTGTGGCCGCACCCTGGCACTTGACGGTGATTTCCACCGGCCCGTTGTGGGCCACCACCAACGTCAACACGCCGTCTTCCCACGTCTGTTCGATTTCAGTTGCGCGATGATTGCCACGGTCGTACCATGACACTTCCGGTTCGGAAGTCGCACCATAGATGCGCACCGTGTCTTTCGCATTGGGATACTCGGCACTTTCATCGTTGTTCAGACGATAATTACTCATATAAAGCAACACATGGTCGGGGAACTCTTTCATCACGGCCATGCCGTAGGGACAGAAATCCAGCGAAATGCTCTCGGACGTATTATATAAGAAAGGAATGTTACCCGAGGCACGACGATAGGATGTGCTGCGTGTGCGCACCCCGTTTGTGATTTTATCATCATACTGGTAAGGATTGTAGGTCATCCATGTGTTCTCCGCGTGAGCCGCATAGATGTCGCCCGTATATTCCTGCGGGAAAAGTTCATTCAGCTCTTTCACCTTGGCATCCACGGTCGGCCAACGCTTATCGTATTCGGAAGCTTTCACGACCTGCAGCTTCTTTGCGGCATCGTCCAACAAATCAGACAAATGCGGAAGAGAAGGGTAACGGCCTGTGGATTTCATCCACCACTTGTTTTCCAGCCAAGGGCTGCTCCCTGCTGGGCCGTAATCGGATTCAGAACGGTAAAGCCCATCGAAGAACGTGCCCGGTGTCTGGTAGCTCTTGCTCGTTCCATCGTTGATGTCGTTCAATAAGCAAATCTTCGTACGGTCAATGACTTCTTCACGAGTCAGAATGCGCACCGTGCCGTCCAACACCTTGCGGAACTCATCCATGGCAATGTTGACAAATTGCGGGAACCATCCCCAGTTACGGCGCGTATAGCCATCAGGAGTTACGGACGTGTTCAACTCACGAGACACGTCCGTCCAAATCAATTCAGGACCGTCGATGACCGTCTGTCCCGTCAGCATCACGTGCTCCATGATGGGAATTGCACCGGAAGCTTTCACGAACGGGTCAGTCTTGTCGTTGGTAGTTGTCCATCCACAGTCATCGAAACGGATACCGTAATGGCCGGCATAACCGCCCAAGAAAGCCCCCAGACAGTCGCTCTCCACCTCAAAGAAAGCATCCGCCATCGTGTATTTCTCGCAGCAGATGAAATGCTCCGGATGCTCCGTCAGCAACTGCCTCAACTCGGGATGACGCTTCATATAAGACATCGGCATCAAATCCGGGCCGTAAGCCCCCTGCGTAAAGCTCACCACCAAATAGCCTCCATAACGCTGGCACATTTTCAGGATATCGCAGAAAAGCGACAAACGCTCCAAGAAAGAAGGAGTCACCGTGCCGTCGTCCTGCACTTCGCCAAATCCCCAAAACTGCTCGGCAAAATTCCAACCGATGAAGTTGGGATATTGACGAAAATAATTTTCATACACAGACAGGTCGTGGTCGGAGAAACGGCTGTGCCCGCCGCTGGCGCACTGCACCATGGCCCACACGCGTTTCTGCGCACAAGCTTTCAGCCATGAGTCACACACCTTGAACCCATCGGGACACACATTATCGGAAGCCGACAACGAAATGTTGAACACCACGTAGGGCAAGATGTCCTCCGGCACCATCTCAATGATACGCTCCGGGTCGGGATAGTTCCAAGTGTCGATGTGCACAAGCAGCATCGGACGATTCGGGGAAATGGGGCGTCGCAAAGGCACGTCGGCCTGCACCTCATTCACTCCCGCCAAAGCCATCAAGGCCATGGACACGACGGCCAAGCACCGCCGTTTGCAACTAGATAAAAAATGCTTCATACGTTCACAAAATGTTTTAAACACCTATTTCTTTTCAAACACGAGGCAAAAATACGGCAAATTCCGCCTGCCGGCTTTTCATGATGTAACATGATTCTTTGTTTTTGAAACATTCGGATAAGGGAAGCCTGAAAATGTTTCAAAAACAAAAAAACGTGCGACATAAGAGAAAACAACACCTGAAAAAAGCACATATCTTTGCAATGTAGAAAACAACAACCATAGGTTTCATAATTTAATGATTAGGTTAATTAGGTTAATGAAGGTTTTTTAGGTGTTTTGCAGCGGGTATCAAGATTGTACCAAGGATACGCTGATATGGAAATTAGGTTAATGATTGGTTCCTTTAGGTGGAAGTTCGTTTAAGGTAGAGAGATTGTTTTTCAGTGTAACAAAATTCCACGCAAACAAAAAAGCATGGCCGAAGCCATGCCTTCAAAAAGAATAATAACGCTCTTTCCTGTCTCACCAATTGTCCGTGCGGAACGGAGAAGCCAACAGCCCGTCTTTGTTGCAAAGGTTGGCATCCTCCGGATTGTTGCTCCAAGCATAACGCACTGCCACCGGATGCTCCACCTCAGGACTGCTCACGACAACCTTATTGCCCTTGATTTTCGCGTCGGCCCACACGAACTTGCGGTCTTCGCCGGCAATGGCGAAATGCTTCAACGTCTTGCCTCCGCCACGGATGGCCAACCCCTTCCCTGTTTCCGAGAAAGAAACCACGATGCGGTCGCCGTCTATCTCCATTTCCTTATATATAGGACCGGAACTTACCAGTTTTTCCCCGTAAATCAGCTTACGCGCACCGAGGAACAACCTTTTGGCCACCGTCTTCTTGTCCAGCGGGTGAATGTCGTTCCACTCACCGGCATCATACGTCACAGCCAAAGCCGTATTGGAAACCGACTTCGCCACCTGGAGCTGAGCCTCGCGCAAGCGTGCCCATCCACTGTCCGAGGGCTTGTCCTGCTTGGCCATGTAATTGGGCAATTGCACCAACAGGAAAGGCATATCAGGCCATGCGAACGTCTCGCGCCATCCCGCAATCAGATTTTTCAGCAAAGCCGCGTATTCTCCTGCCCGCCCGGCATTGTTCTCACCTTGATACCAAATTGCGCCTTTCACTTTCCAGTCACGCAAAGGATAAATCATTCCGTTGTAAAGCCCGGAACCCGCAGTTTTCAGATTAGCCAACCGCCCAGCGTATTGGTCGGCTTCCGCACGGTCAAGTCCCACTTTGTACTTCCACGTGCCGCTCAATTCCACTGTGTCGTCATCCCCCTGCAACTTATATGGTTTGTCGGGAACGACTTCCCCGTGTCCGTTCATCGCCGTAAGCTTCAAAGCTATCACATTCTTGCCTTCCACCAGCACTCCGGCCGGCACGTCATACTTACGCGGAGGTCCGAAGTAAGCTGTCGTGCCCACGAACGTACCATTGACGAACACGGAGTCACAATCGGCCATCCGTCCCATATAGAGTTTGGCATGCCGCCCTACCATGGAGGCAGGCAAGTCGAAACTCTTCCGATACCACACGCTACCTTTCACTTTGATGCCCCGCTCATCCCACGTGCCGGGAAACTCTACGGTGTCCCAAGCCGAGTCGTCAAAATCGCGTTTGTTCCACACTCCGGAACCTTTATCCCTCCGCGCCTCTTTCAAGCCTTGGAGAGCTTCTTGGTCCACCACCAATTTAGGGAAATCCTTCAAATGAGCCTGGTCTATCCAGGCTTCAATGTCCGTGCCACCCTTGCTCGACACCAACATCCCCACCGGAATCTTATAGCGATTGTACAGTTCGGTGGCGAAAAAATAAGCCAATGAAGTCCAGTTCAACACCTCGGATGCCGTAGCCGAATGCCACACGGCATTTCCCGCAATCTCCTCGCGCACCCCGTCCGTCACGTCTTGATAGGGCACTTTGTAGTGACGAATCATGTGGTTGTTCGACACGGGGATTTCGGGAAACTTCTCCACCAAACGTTCGATGGGATTCTCCTGGTTCGACTGCCCGCCGCAGAGATATACATCCCCCACCAGCACATCGCGAATCACCTTGTCGTTCACTTCCAACACAAACGGCCCGCCCGGTTGCTGCGGAGGCAACATGACATGCCACCGCCCGTCCGCACCGGTTTCCGTATAGTAATGCGAACCACGGAAACGCACTGTTATTTTCTCTCCAGGGTCGGCCCATCCCCAAATTTTCAACTCCGTTTCCCGTTGGAGCACCATGCGGTCGCTCACCAATTTGGGCAACCGCACCGCAGCCGAAAGCATGCCGCCCTGCCCCATGCAAAGCAGCAACGCCAAAAACATCTTCTTTGCTGATAGTTTCATATCCACACCTTATTATTATATTATCACTCCTGATATGATAAGGACGCAGACGGCCCCACATAAGTCTTCTGCAGACCGCCCCAATCGACAATGACCCGTTGCACCATCACGCCCGGGTCGCCCACGGTCAGCGTGAGCCTGTGCACGTCCTTGCCGGCATCTATCTTGAACTTGGCCACCGCCAGCGCGCCGTTGCGCAACACCTGGTCTTTCCACTGCAGGGAATATTCACGCGGCGTATTCTCGGCCACTACTGCCGGCTGACCGTCCACGGATATGCCGAAACGGTTAGCTCCCTTGCCCACATAAAGCGGGAAGAAGGGCACCGTGTAAACCTGTATGGTCACAGAATCCGCGTCCATGCGGGGCAACTCGTATTCCACACGGGGCCCGTCGAGCTTCGACGGGTCGAGGGAAGCCTGCACGGCCTCGCCCAGCTGCACGGAAACCCAGTCGTAACCGATGCCTTCCACCGTGCGAATGGAAAGCCCCTGCCCGTCTTCCTTGTGCGCGTAATCCTCCAAGTCCACCACGTAGCAGCCTTCCAAACGGCCTTGTTCCGCCAAGGGGGACAAATTGACAGATTGCTCATCCACACCTTCCTGATACGTCACTTCGGGCATGTTCTGGTACTTGGCCACCCAGCCCGGGGCCAGCATCATCATGTGGTTCCACTTGCCGTCCAACTGCGAATTGTAACGGTCGTGCAGCCCGAAGATGCTGTCGTAGGCACGGCGGGCTTCCTTGGCCGCCCAGTTGGCTTCCGCCACGCGCCCGGCTTCGGCCAGTTCATGGTTCAACTGCGCCAGGAGGAACTTGCGGTTCATCTGGTAAGCGCCCATGGCCGGGTAGCCCAGCATCTCGAAGAACGCCGCGCGGTATTCTTCCGGCAATTCGGAATAAATCCTATCCACGGCATCCGAAATCCTTTGGTAGTCGGCCAGACGTTGACGCGCGTCGTTGTAAGCCGTGAAAGAATACTCCGTGTCCTTCAACTCCTTGAACTCCGGGGCGTCCCATTCGCGCTCCCAGCCCATGAACTCCGGCTTGCGGCTCCAGGCCAGGCGGTAGTAAGTGTCCAACACGTCCTGGAACTCTTTTTCATACTTCTCCCCGAAAATATCAGCCATGAACTCCGCCTGGTAATGGTTCACGTTGTCAAAACTGAAGTCTTCGAGGTTCCAAGCCATGTCGAAGAACAGGCGGATGCCCAGCTCCATCGGCTTGATGTCGCCCACGTTGAGCAGCCAGTAGCGGTCGCCGCCCGTGCCGTAGGCCTTCTTCAACTCCTCGTACATCAGCACGGGAGGCGTGGTGCAAAGCCAAAGGTAGTCATGCGGGCCGCCCAAATAAGAGAGGTGGTAATATACGCCCGACCCGCCGCCGCGCTTCTGTTCCTCCGGGTTGCAAAGCCGTTTCAAGTAGCCGTAATTGTCATCCGGCCACACCAGCGTGACCTCGTCCGGCACGGACAGCCCGCGCTCGTACAAATCAAGGGCTTCCTTGTAAGGCACGAAAATCTGCGGGATGTCCGACAACGGCTTTTGGATGTATTTCGACAGGATGCCGCGCTGGTCGGTGATGGCCTTCTGCAGCATCTGCACCTTCTCATCCTCCGTCAGGTCACCCTGCATGCCCGCGTCGTGCAGGCCGCGCATGGCCAGCGTATAAACATTCTCGTAGGGCGATGCCTCGCGCACACGGTCATCCAGCTTCTTCAGGATGGTCTCACTGTTTTTCGAGTAATCCCAAGGGCCATCCTTCTTCGTGTCCCATTCCTTGTTCGACGCATTGTTGAACAGCAGGGGCTCGCAATGCGACGTGGTAATCAATATGCCGTATTCATCGGCCACCACCTTGTTCTCCGAATGGAAATAGAACGGGTCTGAGCAACCGTGCATGGCCGGAGCCAGCATGTTGCCTTTCAGGCGTAGCACAAGCTCGCACACCTTGGCATACGTTTTAGGCCCGATGTTGCCCAACTCCTTTTCATACGTCTTGGCCGCCCAAGGATTCAAGCCCCAGTCTTCATCGTTGAGGAAGATGCCACGGAACTTGACCGAAGGCGGAGCGGACACGTAATCGGCCTTGACCATCACCTTGTCCATCCGCTTCACCGGCACGTCTGCCCACCAATAGAAAGGCGAAACGCCCATCTCCTCGCTCAGTGTGAATGCCCCGTAGGCCACGCCCCGGCGGTCGCTACCCGCGATGACCAATGCCTCGTCCACGCCAGGGAACGGATTCTTCACTTGTTTCAACATGAAACGTTCCGTGCCGCCTTCCAACGGAGAAACGTCTATCTTGCCGTTTTCTGCCAGCTGGCGTATCCATTGGTTGCCGTCCGCCGTGCCCAACAAGACCACCACACCGCTTTCCGGCATGCTTTCCTGCATCACCGCATCTTTACCGGTCACGCGACCGATATCCTCCGCGAACAGTTCCGCCACCTTCCCGACAGTCTTTCCGTCCGCGTGGTCATAAACGACCGAAGCGTCCGACAACGGAAAGCCTCCGCCTTTGGATGACACGGAAATTTCATTCTTCTTGGTCTGCGCGTCGCAGCCTGCCCATAAGCCGCATAAAACGCACAACACCCATGTCCACACACTCTTTCTCATACGATTCACATAAAAATTAGATTATTCTTCCACTACTTTCCAACTGAACACCGTGCCGTCCTTGCGGTCGGGCAACGTCCCCGGCCAGTCGGCAGAATACGGTTCGCCAGTTTCGGGATGAATGCCCACATAACGGTTCGTCTTCAACGAAAGCAACATGCACTGCCCCCGCAGCATGTCTTGCCAAAGGAACAGGCTGCCTTCCGTCTCTTCCTTCAACAACCGCACATCGGCCGACAAACCTTCGCCAACCACCGTGACGAAACCGGTTCCGTTCAATGCCTCAAGAGCCACACGACCCTGTCTGCGGTCGTGAACCCGGAAACGGCAACCGGCTCCATTGGCATCCTTACTGCCTTTCGCGGCAGAATGCAACATGCCATGCGGGTTGGCCCATGCGGGATTGCCCGAACCTAAGTTCACCAATGTAATCACCTTGCCTAAAGGCAGATTTCCGCTACGGTCTGCCATCGGCTCGTCCACCGTGAAGTTGTCAAACTGCGCATAACCACCAGACTTTCCGTTCGTATTATAGGCAAAAAGTGCATAGCGTGTGCCTTGGAAGGTCTTCAGCTGATAAGGCATCCGCACACTGTCGCCCACATTGATGAATGTCTCACCGTCTTCGCTGTAGCTGAACTGCGCCCGCGCACGATGGAAATCTCCCGTAATCCGGAGGGAAACAGCCTCGCCCATCTGCACGTCTTTTTGCTGCCCAGATGCCTGGTCGTACCAACGCAACACATAGTTCTTGCCCTCTTTGACCAATCCCATCCATGCACAAGGCATGTTGAGCAACCCGATGCCGGCCACATCGCCATCCTTCAGCCGTGAGGCATCTACTTCCACCGTGGCCACGGACACCGGTCCGATGCCGCGTTGCGTCAACGTGTTCCGTGCCCATAGGAAATCTTTGGCCGGAAGTGTGTATAACCGGAGTTTTCCGCCTGAAAGTTTCCACTTGCCATCCACCGGCTCGTGGTTCCATTGCCATACTGGCAACAATGCCTTGCCATCGAAATTATCGCTACGCACATAGGGCGCATGCGGCTGCACGTCCTTGCCCACATTCGGTTTGAACCAAGTGCGCGGCGAACGTCCTAAGTTGCCGGGCAATCCGAAATAGGGCCATCCGTCTTTCCATGTTACCGGAGAAAGGCACGTGGTGCGCCCGACCGCCATGAAGTCCACCATCGAGAAGCCCCACCATTCGCCGTTGGGCAAGTCCACAATCCCTCCCTGGTGCAAGGGAACCGCACTGAGATAATTGCCTTCCGGCTCATTGATCTTGAATTGGAAGCCGTCTCCCGGCACGGGAGTGCCCAACCCGACGTTGCCCACCGTCATGGCGCGCATGGTGCCGAATGTCTCCTTCATGCTGATGGTCACCGTTTCATACGGCCCTTCCGGACGGTCGGCACGGGCACATTGCATCCGTCCCACCGGTGCATAGTTGGCACTGATGATGTAGTACTTCCCGTTGATTTTATAAAAATGGTGTCCTTCGCCCATGGCGTTTCCGGCAGGAATGATGACCCGCTCGCTACCTTCCACGTAGCCGCTAAAGTCGGGCTTGATTTCAATCATCCGCACCTCGTCATACTTATATACGGCGTATATCTTGCCGTCATCATCAAACAGGACGGACAGGTCATAAATGTTTCCGCCCATGTTGATGTGCTCCCACGGCCCGGCCGGATTCTCGGCGACGAACACTTGCATGCCGTGGCCGTTGATGTTGGAGAAGACATAAAACTTCCCGTCGTGGTAACGGATACAGGGAGCCCAAATGCCTTGACCGTAGGCTTCCTTCCCGTTTTCGAGCCGGAACTCGTCGCCCATGTCGAAACGGTCGAAACAATAGCTCAGGAATTCCCAGTTCACCAAGTCCTTGGAATGCAGGATGACCACACCGGGTGTGCTGTGCATCGTCGTCCCGGCCAAATAGAAGTCCTCACCCACCCGAATCAGGTCGGGGTCGGAAAATTCGTCATAAAACAACGGATTGGTAAACGTGCCGTTGCCGTTGTCCGCCGTCCAAGAGCCGGAGGGCTGTGCCGCCGCCTGTGAGACCCACAGGACGGCGGCACAAACCACATAAATCAGTTTTTTCATTTCTTCTCTTCTACAACCATCAACCTCACTTCATACACACGCGGCGTGACATTCTTCTCCCCGGAAGCGAAATTCACGGTCAACACGTCTTTAGCTTGCAAATCTTCAGGAACGGCAAATTCCAGAATCTGCTTGCCGCCCTCGTCCTTTTTGGAAACTTGAACGGCATCCTTTCCCTCTATACTTACCGCCAGGTCTGCATCCTGCGTCATGACACAGGCTACACGCACCGTTCCGGCCTTCCGTCCGTTGGTCTTCAGCTGATATGAGAACCATCCGCCTTTATCCGCACTGCGCCAGTGGAGGTCGTTGTCCGTCCCTGTGCGAACCTTCTCCGACTGGATAAAATGGTCGCTTTCCGGCTGTTGTTCACCGCAAATGACTTTGTCTATCGTAGCGGCCTCCAACGCGACGCGCTCTTGTTCCGCCCGAGCCAATGCCTCTTGCTGCGCTTTCAGCTTCTCCGCCGAAATCATGGGCCAATACACCATATAACGGCATTCATGCACTCCGTAGAACGGTTCCAGCGTCATTTCCTTGTAACGTTCGGGATACAAGCCGCCGAGTTTGAACGTCATCGGCTTGCCTTCCACCTTATGGATATGCGACAATACATCGGCCGTGTCACCCACCAACACCGGCATGTCCTGCAACGGATATTGTGGTCCCACGGCGATATGGCCGCCCCGGCTCTCATCGGCAAACAATCCCACCTGATCCTGCTTACCCATGCGCGAAGCCAGCACGATGGGGCCATACATAAAGGAATAGTTGGCCGAGCCGTCGGGAAGCCCTACGGCACGAAGCGACATCGGCAAAGTCAGACGCACCTCATCGCCATCCGCCCATTTACGGTTTACGGCGACATAACCATCGGCAACCGATACGGGTTGAGACTCCCCATTCACAGACAGCATCATCCGGGAAGCGTCTGTCCATTCCGGCACACGGAACTTCACCGTGAATTCTTTTGCTTTCTTCGTGGAAATGCGCAAAGTCGTGGCTTCTTCAGCCAGGAACGCGGTCTTTTGCTCCACCGTCACCTTGCCCCATTGCAACACAGAAGGAATGAACAAGTTCACGTACAACTCTTGCTCTCCTTGGTGTGCATAAATCATCTCGCCGTAACGTGCATGGTTCTCCATACCCGAACCCACACAGCACCAAAAGCTTGTCTGCGGCTGGGAATATACCCGGTAATGCCCCGGACGCATGGACGTGAAATACACAAAACCACCTTGAATGGGATCTATGGTGGACAGAATGTGGTTGAACACTGCCCGCTCATAGAAGTCCATATAACGCGAGTCGCCGCTCGTCTGATAAAGCATCTTGGTCAGGCGCAACATGTTGTAGGTGTTGCAGGTTTCCGGTCCCTGTTCGCTCGTCATCATGCTGGTAAAGTCATTAGACGGATGAAAATGCTCGCGCACACTGTTGCCGCCGATGGTAATGCTGCGGTGTTTCACCACGGTTTCCCAAAAGAAACGCGCCGCATCATCCCAAGCCTCATTGCCTTCCAAATCCGCAATACGCTTGTAGCCAATGACCTTCGGGATTTGCGTGTTGGCGTGTTTGCCCGTCAATTGGTCTTCGTGCTTCAACAAGGGGTCGAGAATGGCCTTATGGGAAAAGCGATGTGCCAATTCCAAATAGGAGGCATCGCCCGTGATGGCATTCACGTCGGCAAACACTTCGTTCAAGCCGCCATGCTCGCTGCGCAACATGTCCTGCATCTGTTCCTCTGTCAGTCCATTCGTCAGGTCGGCCATCCAATCGGCCAACTTCACGAACATGCCCCGTGCTTCCTCGCATCCGGCCACGAGATAGGCATCGCGCAACCCGGCATAAGTCTTATGGATGTTGTAGAGCGGCACCCAACGGTCGTTCAGGCCGAACGAATTGGCCCGGATATTGCCGTCCTTGATCTCCGCCCACATCTTCCGGCCTCCGGGCACCCCGCAGAGATAACCGTCGCCCGCCGCATCCTGGCAACGCTTCATCTCGGAAAGCATGTAGTCCAACCGAGCCTTGATTTCCGTGTTGCCCGTAGCCGCATACATGTAGGAAAGGGCGGAAAGGTAATGCCCGCCGATATGCCCGTCCAATCCCGTGTTTTCCCAGTTGGGATAGTTCTCGGCCTTCGGTGTCAGTCCGGCACCTTTCAAATAAGGAGCCAACAGACGATCGGGGTCGATGCCTAACAAGTAACGGATATCCAAGTCTTCCGCATGTTTGAACGCACTCTTTGTCAGTCTCACGCTGCTCACCGGAAAAGTTTCCACCTTCACCGGGATTTGTGCCTCTGCCGCCGACACGGACACAGCCATCAAAGCCGCAGCGCACCAAGTTTTCATTATCAGTCTCATCTGTTTCACTAATTAAAATTATTATCTATTTTTAATATGCCACTGTACCGCTCGCCTCCACTTCTGCCAAAGCCGGACACACGGCACCACTGCCTTGCGGGAAAGAGAAACGGATAAAACGCGCTTTCACGGGTTCCTCCAAACGGATTTCCCACGCTCCACCCTGCCGGGAAGCCGCCTCGGCGACCTTCCGCCAATTTGACTCATCGGTAGAAAGCTCCACTACGCAACGCCCTGCACCGGAAGCTGCGAACACGGCCTTTACCGAATGCACGTCCAATGTGCGCTCCACGTCAAGCGTCAGGAAAGGCTGCTTGTCATCCGCTGCCGGCGACCACCAAGTCTTCCCATTGCCATCTGCCGCCATTCCTGCGGAATGTCCAAAAGCCGAACTGCTGGCAAATGTCGGGCTGTCCACTCCGTAACGCTGCATTTGCAGTTGTTCCTTTGCTTTGACAAAACGCACGTATGGGCGCGACTCCATCTGCCATGCCTTGCCTTCCACATATTCAGGCGCACCGGTAAATTCCAATTCCACCCGCGCCGATTCCAATTCGTCCGCAGTGGCTTCCACCACCGTCCGCCCGGCATAATAAGCCCGGAAAGCGATTGCGGCTTTCCCGTCCATGATACGGATATCGCTGTCGGCAGAAAAATCTATGGCACGGCCAGTGGGGAACTCTCCCGGCCCGGACACCACGGACAGCCGCACATCGGGACTGTTGCTCAACTCGCGCCCGTCTTTGTCCAACACCGTGACTATCAGCTGCACGTCGTCCGTCCCGTCTGCCCTTATGCCTTTCGTTTTGGAAGCATCCAAGCGAAGCCGTGCCGGAACGCCCTCCACCGGCCATTCCGGCGGAGCCTGGTGTCCATATTCATTGCGATACCAGTACCACGAACGTTTGGGCAAACGGAAATAGTCCACGATGCCCATCTTGGCCATATTTCCACCGAATTGACTGCCATGGTCGAACCCGCACCAGATAATCTGCCCGCTACGCCACTCGCGGCCTTTCCATCCCTCATCACGCGCCAAATCACCCCAACCGGCAATGTATCTGCCCGGCCGATCGGCAGTCGTACTGCCATATTCCGTCACCACACTGGGAATGCCGGGATTCTGGAAATCCGCAATGCGTGCGCCGTCGCCGTTATACCCGGCAATATCTCCGATAAGGTCTATCCGGTCTTCACCGATGGGACGCTGTGCCCCGCCCACCGCCGCAGGCCGGGTCGGGTCTAGTTCATGCGCCTTGTCCACCATTTTCTTTAAAAAACGCTTCACGCCCGGAATTGTTTTGTCCACAGTGAAAAAAGGTTCGTTGGAAACGCTCCACACCACAATGGAAGGACTGTTCCGGTTGATGCGGATCATGTCTGCCAGTTGCTGGAGCACACTTTGTTCAAAGTCGTCAATGTCTTCGTCCCGCACTGGATAGGCACTCGCCGTCCAGCCGCCGTCCACCTTAGGCCCGGCCGTCCCCCAAAAAGCCGTTTCCGACCAGAAGAGCATACCTTCACGGTCGCAAGCCTTGGCAAAAGCGGGGGCATGGGGGTAATGGCTGCCCCGGATGATGTCGAAGCCGGCCTCTTTCATCATCCGCACATCGCGCCGCATGGCTTCTTCCGTCACGGCATCGCCCCATCCGGCTTGATCCTGATGCACGTTGGCTCCGTGGAAAAAGAGATGTTCCCCGTTCAGGAAAAAACCTTTCTCCGCCGTCCATTTAAACCAACGGAAGCCAAAATCCGTTTCCTCGCGGTCTATCAACTTTCGCCCTTGGTAAAGTTCGCTCACCAAGGTATATAACCGGGGGCTGGACGGCGACCACAAATCCACGCCCGGAATCTCCTCCGTTGCCTGGTCGAACATCGCGACCGTACCGGCTTCCACCGATTGCACGGTATCCCGTTCAACCACCACGTTTCCTTCGGCATCCTTCACTTGTATTTTCAACCGGTAAGTTCCACTCTTACCGGTATTGTTCCGCACCTCTGTACGAACACGCACATTGGACGAACGCCCCTCCTGCGCCTCCAACGAAGGCGTAGTCACCCACGTGCCGTACCAGTCAATATGAACAGGATACTTCTTCACCAATCGCACATTGCGATAAATTCCTCCGCTAAACACATGTTCACCAGCCCGCGGAGCCAAGTCTGCCCGCCACAAATTGTTCACACGCACGGCAATTTGATTCTCACCTCGTTTCACGTATGGCGTAACACGAATGCTGAAACCCGTGTATCCGCCCCGATGCGTACCCGCCAACGTGCCGTTGACATACACTTCGGCCTCTTGGAACACTCCGTCGAACTCCAAAAACAAATCCCTCTCCAGGTCGTCTTTCGACAAATCCAACACCTTGCGGTACCAACCGTATCCGGTGTAGAACTCGCTCGAAAGGAAATAAGGAATACTGAACGAATGCGGCAATCCGATGCGTTCCCATCCGGAATCGTCATAGTCCGCCCGCTCTGCCCCAAGGAAATCCCCGCGTTGGTATGTCCACTCACGGTTCAGGTTCACTACTTCTCGTCCTTTGGCGGATGCCATGCTGCCACACAGGCAAACCGTGCACCACACCAACAATAAATATAATCGTTTGGTCATATTCCTATATATATGCATTATTTCTTCTCATACGGACTTTCCGGCATGCCAAGATGCGTCCGCTCGTAGCCGCCGCAGTCCACAATGACTTTCTCCAGCACTACGCCCGGCTGCAACGGGCGATAAGTCAACGTGTGCATCCCGTCCGAAGTTTTCGACAAAGGCAGGCGCACCCGCTTGCTGATAATGCGGGCAGCCGCCGTGGGGTACATCAACGTGTATTTGTTCTCCCACGTCAAGTCCTGGTTCAACCCGATAGTGGCCTCCCCGCCCCCGTCCAACGCCACAGACGCATGATGCCCGCCCGGCAGGAACGGCATGGTGGCAGCAAACGTGAGATATACGTCCACCGAGTCGCGCACCGCTTCAATGCGCATCCGGTAGTCCGCCTGCGCACCGTCCGGCGTGGCAGTATAAGGCATCAGGGTAAGTCCCGAAAGAGTGCGTCCCAACCCGGGAATCACCGTCCATGCGGCTTCTGCGGCATCTTCCACGGCAAACACATGTTCGGCCTCCATGGACACCACCCCGCCCTTCTCACGGAACACATATCCCGTCAAAAGCCCCTCCGGTTGTCCAGCCACGCGTTCCACTTCCGGCATGCGGTTATAGCGCGGCGCATGCCACGAGGTATATCCGATGTGCACTTGGTCCATGTAATGGTTCCATTTGCCATCCGCCACGTGATGATTGTAATCATAGCAAAGCAAGGAATCGCGCACGAAACAAGCCTCCACCCTGTCGGCCCACACGTTGGCCTCGGCGTTTCCCTCCGCCGCCAACTTGCGGTTCATGGCCAACGCATAGTACATGTCATACAGGTTTGCCATTCCCTGAATGGGGAACAACACCAGTTCCTTGTAAGCATCATGACAAGCCGCATCCAACGTCAAATATTGCCTAAGCGCACGGGCCTCCAAAGCCATGAATTCGTCGCGCACGGCCTTGAACTCTCCCGATTCCAAATTATAGGTCTCCGCGTCCAGCATCTCCGCCGTCACCCGCGACGCATAACGCCCGTAGGCCGACAGCAAAGCCGCCGCCTCCCGGGCCTGCCTCTCGCCAAACTGCATGGCACAGAACCTTTCGGCATAGTCCTGCAGGTTGTCCACGCGGAACGTGTCGGGGTTCCATGCCATTTCCATAAAAAAGTCCGTAACATATTCGTTCGGTTTAAGGTCGCCCACGTTCAAAATCCACAACTTGTCCACACCATAAGCGTAAGTCAGTTGCAGTTGTTCCCACATCTCCATCACAGATGACATGGTAAGCCATTTCCCCGCACGGGGAGCACCATAGTAATTCGCATGATAATACATGCCATATCCGCCCGGATGGCGTTTGCCTTCCTCCAACGAAGGCATACAACGCACATGTCCCCAGTCATCATCACACAACAAGATTATCACATCCTCCGGCACAGAAAGTCCCATTTCGTAATATTCCTGGACTTCCTTGTAGAGCGTCCACACCTGCGGCATTTCCTCCGCCGGACGCCCAGTGGCCTTGCGGATAATCTTGCGCTGCTCGGCGATGATTTCCTCCATCACGCGAAAATTGGCTTCCCGGCTTCCCGCGTCGGTCATCGGGCGGTCTTCATCGCCCCGCATGCCAATGGTCACCATGCTTTCATAGTCCTTCGTGTTTTCTATGCCTTCGCGGAAGAACCGTTTGATGGCTTCCTTGTTGGTCAGCCAGTTCCATTCCCCGTTGCCATACTCGTCCTTATGGCGTATCCACTCCTGTTGCGAACGTTGCATCGGTTCGTGATGCGACGTGCCCACCACGATGCCGTATTCATCGGCCAGGCGCGGATTGTCCGGGTCGTCTTCGTTGAAGCAGTTTCCGGCTGAGAGCCCGTCCGCATCCGTAGGCACGGACACCAACGGCTTGTATTCCTTGAACGAGCCCCACATGGCCGGCCACAACGTATTGGCCCTCAGGCGCAACAGGAGTTCATAGACATGGGCATACATCTGGCTGTTCAGCCCGCCGAACTTCTCCCGCGCCCATTCCGTCATGCAGGGAAACTCGTCGTTGATGAAGAAGCCACGGTATTTCACTTTTGGTTCGCCGGAAGCCACATAAGTATCAGCCTTGACGTATGCCGCCTTCCGCCGCTTCACCGGCACGTCGGCCCACCAGTACCAAGGCGACACACCCAACCGGCGCGACAGTTCATAAATGCCATAAATCGTGCCGCGCTTGTCGCTCCCGGCAATCACCAAGGCACGAGACATGCCCGCCGCCGGGTTGTCCACCACGGCTATCACGAAGCTCTCCCACTTGCCATCGAGATCTTCCGCCCGCAAGATGCCACGCTCCACCATGTCCGTCACCAGGGCATTGCGTCCCAACGTACCAATAATGACCGGCAACGCGGCACCCTTTTCCAAGGTCACGCGGGGCGAACGTCCCGTCACCCGCAACACGTCTTCCTGCAAGTCGCGGATGGCGCGCACCACCCCGGCATGTTCATTCCGGGCATAACACAGTGCAGCCACCTCTTGCGGGGTCACCAGCGGAAAATTCCCGTTTCCGGCCTCGCCGACCACGAAATTCTCCACCGGAAGTCCCGCCCGCACGGACAAAGACCACACACACCAGCAGCACAAAGCCGCCACGATTCTGACTATCTTCATGTGTCTGTCGTTTTATCTCATTTCATAAAAAATCAACGCAACCGGGCCACAAATCCGCCACCAGGGCGCAACTTGACGTGCAACACCTCTTGAGGCGACACTTTCCGGTCTTCCCTCACGATGCCGTCCAGCCTCGTTTCATCGTCAAACACCAAGGTGCCTTTCTTTTTCCGTTTCAGGAAGTCCAGCGGAATCGTGATTTCCTGCGGGCTGTCGCCGTTCATCACGCCTATCCACCATTCCTTTCCCTTGCGGCGGGCGTAAGCGGCCACCTCGCCCATTTCCGTGCAGGAGAGCACCCGCGTTTCGTCCCATGTCGTAGGCATTGCTTCGAACAAGTCACGCATCGGACTTTCCAAATAATAGGAATAATGGTCGCTGAAGTGCAACACCGGGGAAAGGAACACGATGGCCTGTGCCACTTCGTGCGCCCAGCTGTACCCGCCTGTGGCGATTTCTTCCGGATTCAACGTCACCGGTGTCAAGTCCGCCGCCCCGGCCAACAAGCGGGTAAAGGGCAACGACACGTAGTGCGACTGCGGCAGCACACGGTTGAAACGCCGGATTTGATATTCATTCCCGCGCACCGCCTCGCGTGTGATGTCATGAGGATAAGTGCGGGACAACCCTGTCGGTTTCACGCTGCCGTGGAAGTTCACCAGCAGCCCCAGTTCCGCACAGTCCTGCGTCGCCCCCATGTACCATTGCATGATTTCCGTGGTGGCCTTGGGGATGAAATCTATCTTGATACCGGCCGCGCCGATGGCTTTCACCCGCTCCAGGTAAGCCCGCCGCCCGGGAGCCTTCCGCATCTCGGCGGAATTGACCCATACAAGGGTCTTCACGCCCACGCTGTCGCCGTATGCTATCGCGTCTTCCAGCAACGCCCATTGGTCTTTTCCGTCCTTCTTCCAGTTCCGCCAACCGTCGTCTATCAGGTAGTATTCCCATCCCAACGCCACGGCGGCATCATACCACGCACGTTGTTCTTCGTATTTCGGCGCGCCCGAACTCCACCACTGCCAAAGGCAACGCCCGGGTTTGACCCACGAAAAATCCATGTCCTCTGCAGGAGCGGGACAAAGATTTGTCATCATGTCGGAGTTGGCCAATCCGTTCAAATCCCCGGCCATCACCACTGTCCGCCAAGGCGACACCAGCTTACCTTTGTAATGCCCATCCAGAATTTTCTCCGATTCATCGGACAAGCGCACCAAATCCCAGCCTTTTTCCGAAGCCGGGAAACAAACCTTCAGCGCATTTCCTTCGCGCACGAAGGCCATGTCGGGAAACGCCTCGCAGTCCGCTTCCGAGAACGAAAGGTAACAACCTGCCGTTTTCATCGTTACCGGCCCTGCCAGTGTCTCTCCTTCGGGCACACTGTCCATCGGCGTGACACGTGAGATGCCCTCATAGTCGGGCGAAAAATTCGTCCAGGCCACTTTTTCCGCGTCTGAGGCAAGCACCCAGATTGTCCGTTCACCGTCCACCCGCTTCGTCCCTTCAGGCAAGGCGTAGCGCACGGCCATCCCGTCATCATAAGCCCGCACGAACAAGGTATAACGTTTGCCTGAAGCCTCTAGGGGCAACGCCGCCTCCACCGCCCGGTTGCGGGCTTTGGCGTGGTTGCCGAACAACGGATAGCTTTCGTCAATTTTTTCAGTTTCTGCGGCAGAACGGGCCGACACGTTCGCCCCCAAGTCCACGCCATCGGCCACGAGACCCAAAGGCGAGGATGCCAGCATCGCGACACCCTCCCGCTTCGCGTCACAGAAGAGTTTTCCTCCCTCCGTGAACACGCGCACCGTGACCTGTCCGCCCGGACTGGCCAGCTGCAACAACTCTTCGCCCCACGCCGGGGTCCCGACCAGGCACAAGCACAAGGGCAAGAAATCCAACCAATTTTTCTTCCTCATAACTGATATTAATTTTAGATTAATGAAGGTTTCCGATTAAATGGCCTTGAACCGATAAGTCTTGCCAGGCTTCGTCTCCACGTCGTATTCATACACCACAGGGGCAGACACGGCAGGTTTCTCCTTCAACTCCGGCGAATACAAAGGTGTTTTCACCTCTGCAGGAGCGAGCAATGCGTTCGGGCATGCCCCGGAAGCCTTACGCAACCCCTTACCTTTCAAAGGCACGGCAGAACGAAGGCGTAACGTGCCGCCAATAGTAGAACGTACCGTAGCTCCGGACAAATTTCCATCCGCCCATTCCATGTCCACCTCGTAACCGCCACGTGCGCGAAGTCCCTTCACGCTGCCTTCTGCCCATGCGTCCGGCAACGCCGGCAACAGGTGCACCGCCCCGTCGTGGCTTTGTACAAGCATTTCGGCTATGCCGGCTGCAGCCCCGAAATTCCCGTCAATTTGGAAAGGTGGATGTGCATCAAACATGTTGGGATAGGTACGACCTTCCGGATGATTCCTCGCCTCTCCATCACTGGGCAACAGCTGCAACATATTGCTGATGATGCGATAGGCATGGTTGCCGTCCAGCATGCGCGCCCAAAAGTTGATTTTCCAGCCCAAGCTCCACCCCGTGGCCATGTCGCCGCGTTGCTCCAACGTGGTCCGTGCGGCACGGAACAGTTCCGGATGCAGGAACGGGGAAATCTGGTTGCTCGGATAAAGTCCGTAGAGATGGGAGATGTGGCGATGCTCGTCCTTGGGGTCATCGCGGTCTTCCAACCATTCCTGCAATTGGCCGTACTTCCCAATCTGCATCGGCGGAAGGCGGTCTATCATCTGCTCCAATTCCTGTTGGAACGCCTCATCCTCTCCAAGGATGCGCGAAGCCAGCAAGGTGTTACGCAACGCGTCAAACACGATTTGGTTGTCCATCGTGCAGCCGGCTGTCATCGGGCCATGTTCGGGCGACACCGACGGAGACACCACCCACCAATGATTGTCGGGATGTTCCACGAGGAAATCCAGGAAGAACTGCGCCGTGCCTTTCAGCACCGGATAATAAGTTTTCAAGAAGTCCTTGTCGCCGGTGAACAAGTAGTGCTGCCACAGGTGCTGAGCCAGCCAAGCCCCTCCGGTAGGCCACATGCCAGCCGACGCAAAGTCCACCGGGCCGGCAATGCGCCACAAGTCGGTATTGTGATGCGCCACCCATCCGCCACATTCATACATGTCGCGGGCGGTCTTGGCTCCCGTCACCGACAAGTCTTTCAGCATGGCGAACAACGGCTCGTGCATCTCGCTCAGGTTGGTCACCTCTGCCGGCCAATAGTTCATTTCCGTGTTGATGTTGATGGTGTATTTGCTGTCCCACGCCGGGCCCGTGCTGCCATTCCAAATACCTTGCAAGTTGGCGGGTTGCCCGCCGGGCTGCGAAGAGGAAATCAACAGATAACGCCCGTATTGGAACAACAAGGTGGGCAACGTTTGATCCTTGCCTTGCTTGAAGTCGCGGATACGCACATAAGTTTCCTGCTTGGAAGCTTCATCGGCCTTTCCATCGCCCAAAGTCAACTGCACCCGGTCGAACAAGCTTTTGTAATAAGCCACGTGGTTTTCCAACGCCTTTTCGTAGGGCACCTTCATGGCCTGTGCGAGATAACGCTCCGCGCAGGCGGCCGCATCGCCACTCACATCATGATAGTTCACGAAATTCGTAGCTGCCGAGATATACAAAGTAGCTTCCTTTGCTCCGGACACTTCCAAGGCGTTGCCCGAAGCCTCCACCTTGCCGTCCGTCACAACCTGCACACGGCATTCCGCCCGCAACGCGGCCTTCACCCGTTCCTGGTCACGGCCTTGGCAAAGGATGGACAGCTTGCTGCCTTCTGCCTTCACCTCATGGGGCAACGGAGCCTCATAGCTGACGCGGAAAGCCAAGGAACCCGCCTTACCGGCCTGCACCCGCATGATGACCACGCTGTCGGTGAACGAAGCGAAAGCCGTGCGAATATAGTCCACCCCATCCACTTTATAGCGTGTGGTAGCCGTGGCATTGGAGATATCCAAATCCCGGTAATAGTCCGTGGCCTTGTCATGCCCCGGAAAGTCCAAGAAGAGATTGCCCACAGTCATGTAACTCATGCCGTGTTTCCCGGCAAAGAAATTGGCATCCACCAAGTTCTGTGCATCCCAATTCTTATTCTCGAATATCAGTTGCCGCACGACCGGAAGCACGTAACGTGCATTCTTGTTGTCATTGTCATACGGCCCTCCGGCCCAAAACGTCTCTTCGTTGAGCTGGAGTTCCTCACGTGCCGTACCGCCATACACCATCGCCCCCATGCGGGAATTACCGATGGGAAGGGCGTCCGTCCAATTACGGGCAGGCTGACTGTACCACAACTTCAAATCCTCTGCAAAAGTGAAACAAGCTACCCATGCGAGGCACACACACACAAACCCTCTTTTCATTTGTCTATCTCAAATTCCTATTTTACTGACTAATTCTTTTCCACGTCCGGACATTCCCTGCCGCATCGCGTTCCTTCACGATGACCACACCCTTCGATGTGGCATTGGCCGGTTTGCCATCAAGCGTGAAATATTCCACCGATACGGGAACACCATCATACAACGTTCCGGAAACGCCCGAAATCACCTCACGCAGCATTTCCACGGCATCCCACAACTCCTGCGTCGCACGGACAAGAAGGTCATCATCCGTCATGTCCATGCGCTCCTCGGAATACATGTCCACAGCATTAAGCAACCTCTCGTAGGCCGAAGTCTGTTCATAAGCGGGATTGCCTTGGCATTCCGCAAGGACTTCCAGCGACAGCGTATAGACATCGCTAAAATAGTCCACATTTTCCTTACGCAAAGCCAAAGGCTCCGTGGCCGCCACGATGGAGTCCGTCACCACTTCATACCTGGAAGGCGAAGTGGAAGCGAAACCGTCATACCGCTCCAACAGTTCGCCGAGCACGTCGCGCAAGTCTTTCGAAGCGGCATAACGCTCGCCGGACGTCCCGTCGTAAACGATCTGTGCCTCGTGCATGGCACGAAGGAAACCGCCCTTATACACATCGGCCACAGAAGCCTCCGTGGTCAGTTTCACCGCGCCAATTATCACGGAGCTCCAACCTTGGGACATATTGAACTCCAGGCGGTAGTCGTCTTCTGCAGTCACTTCGAACGTATATTCGTGGAGGTAGGAACCGGAAACCGCCGTGGTCGATACTTCGTTCATGCAACCGGAAGACGGAAGCGAACTGCCCGAAAATGCCACCGCGCCGGAACTGATGCCCGTGACAGTCGCGCTGAAAGTGGCACTTCCTGTCTCAGAACCCGCGCTCCAATACACAGAACGGAATGAAAGCTTGTAGCGCCCAGGCACAAGGTGCAAGCGATAATCCTCATAATCACCATACGTGAAACGGCACACATCATAATCCCGCGCACTCAGGTAGAAGCCGGAAACGAAATCACCACCCGCAGGAAAATACTTCAACCGCGCACCGGCCACATTCGCCGCGCCGGAACCCTGCTCGTCCTTCGAACCGTCCGCACGGCTGTTCACTCGCTTCCATCCCGTGGGGATGCCTTCACCCACCGTGGACTGCTCCGCCGCCCAGTCGGGCAACAACAACGTGTCAATGTCTATCTCCAGCCCCACTTCTGTCAGGCCCAAAGTGTAATGATAAGTATATGTCTCGGCCTTGGCTTCGTTCTCGCCCACGATATTACGCAAGCTCAACGTATAATCGCCATCGGGCACATTCTCTCCCTCCGGCAAACTGAAAGTCAAAGTCTCAGAAAATCCGGTTTCCGCTAACTGGAGGGGATATGTCCCTCCATCGCCGGCAAGTTCCGCGGTCACCTGTCCGCAATCGACGGCCTTGTCGAAAGTGAACACAAATTCCTGTGTGCTTGCCGGCAAGTCAAAAGACCGGTCTTCGGGTTCGGCAGATGTCAATATCGGTGGCACAGGAGGCTCCGGTCCCAACGAGAAACGCTTGCAGAAGTTCCAAATCTCCTGCGAGGTAATCACACTGGCCGCGTCCTCGGACTGCCAATGTCCTTTTCCTTCAATGGACATCAACACGACCTCCACCCCGTTTTTCCCACCGGAATATTTAGTGTAAGTGGCCGCAGAACCCGGTTTGTTTGAAGGATAAGGCTTGATGACCGTAGGATTATCCACATCGCAACCATCGAACTTCGCCCATTTCTTCACGTATTCGGGAATGCTGCCGTAGCCGCCAGCGGCATGATTGGGGTCGCCATTGTAATAGACCACGTTGTCCGCAGTCCCATGCGTATGGATGATGGGCACCGCCCGGGGGCCGGACGGATTGCGGTAGTCCACAGGAATGCCGCTCACCGGCCCGAAAGCCGCAATCTTGTCGCTCAGCCTCGACATGGCATGGTAGGTCATCATGCCGCCCATGGAAAAGCCCGAAAGATAAACACGGTTGCGATTGATGTGGTAGCGGTTATACATGGTGTCGATAATCGTCTCGATGAAACGGATGTCCGTGTCTCCGCCAATATCCCATGACTTATTGTTGCCGTTAGGATAAACCATCACGAACTTGGCCGTGTCGGCCACCGCATCCCATTTGGAATTCGTGTTGCGCTGATAGTTGGCATCCTGCCCCATGCCGTGCAAGGAAATGACCAACGGCGCATTGTAGGCCGGAAGTCCCTCGGGCACGTAAGTAATCATGTTACGGGTAGTGTTACCCACTTGTATGTTCTCTTGCGCCGATGCGCTGGCCAGCGGCAGGCATAAAGCTGCCGACAACGCCCATAATAAAGTATTCTTCATGATATTCATGCAATTTGTTTTGATAATGAGTACTATGGAAATCACCCCTCTATCGGCCATTACGGAAAAGCATACGGCGAAGAAAAGATCTATTCCGGCAAACAAAAACTGTACCTATAGCCTAAAGATACAGTTTTTGTCGCACGGAACAAAGAGATTCCTCCCACGGATGTCATTTCCCAAGCCTGCCATGCATCAAACAGACCGGCAGGGATATCCATTTCCGTTATTTCATTTGTTTCCCGATTTGGAGCAACATCTTTTCCGCATAGCGGCGACCCAACTCACGGTAACCTGCCGCATCAAAATGCAGCGAGTCTATGCCACAGGTGCAACCGGCGGAAGAAACCACATCGGCCGTCGGAATCACTTGCGGAAGGGTTTGGATGATGGGATTCATTGATGCACAGGTGCCACCCTGGTCGCCGTTCACCACTTCGCCTGCCAGCAAAGGCACGTCCTCGGCTTTCAAGTTGAGGTCTTCCAACAAATCCTCATACACAGCTTTCACCTTTTCCGGCCACGTGCGGTCGCCCGTGTTGGACTCGCCCTGATGAATCAGGACACCCTTGATTACACCATCTTTTTGGGCGAGACGACCCAGTTCGACCAGACGCTCATACGGATTGTTGTCATACGCCTGCAACGCTCCCTTCATCCATCCCGGCGCACGATGAGCCACATAGTTGGCGATGCTGTCCTTCATGAACGTTTCGATGTGGCATCCGCCGATGGCCACGTTAATGACTCCCACGCGGATATTCTCCGGCAAGGTGGCCACCAACGTCCGCCCGAAATAGTCCACCGGTGTCAACCCCGTGTTGGGGCGACAAAGCGGTGGCACGGCTGTGTACCAATGTCCTTTTTCACGCTTGCGCTGCGAATCGTCCACCGCTGCCATCACCTGGAAACGGTTGTCCACCCCGTGCAAGTCCCGGATTTCTATCCGGGCGTTGCCTTCCATGTTCGACTGCCCGAAACAGAGATACACGTAAAAGTTCGGGTCGGGCTTGGAAACGGACTGCGCCATAGCCCCGCCCGCCGCACACATCAATAACAAAGTCAATGCAAATTTCTTCATCTTAAGTCTCCTTATCTAATTATACGTTTTTCACACGCCAATTACCCGACGGTCAGGCATTTTTTTTCGAATACCTGAAGTAGTCCACGTCCACATAGCCTCCGGCGGTCTTGGTGGCATAATTGAAGATGCCGAATTTCGTGCCCATGAAGAACTTGCGGAAATCGAAACGCATCTTGAAATCCGAACCGATCCGCGTCCAGTCTTTCCCGTCCAGGCTGTAATAGAACGTGGCGATGTCTTTCCCGAGACGGAAATTGCCGTCCACACGCAGATAGACGGTTTCCGCCTTGCCCAAATCCACCGTCCCGCAGACCTTTGCCTGCGTGTCCGTCACGCGCTTGTCCTTGTCCAGTTCCACGTCCTCCTCTTTCATCGAAAGGATGAACGTGTCTCCCTCGCGTGCCACTTCCAACACACCGGCATGGTCGTTGAAAGCCGAAAGCCCCGCGCGGTCGCCGTCCTTCATATGGCTCACGTCCATGGCAATCACGCCGCTGCATTCCGGCCCTTCCATGCGCTGTGTCAGCGTATTGCGGGCTTCATAAATGCTCTTCACCACTTTGTTGGTTTTCAAGCGCAGGAAACCTTTGCGTTCCGTCAGCGTGTAAGCATCATCAATCGGATTGTGGTTCCATTGCCAGTTGAGCTTCATCTTGCCTTTGCTGAATTCATCGCTCACCACCAAAGGAATCTTCTTGTCTGCCTTCCAAGGCAATGTCATCGTAGTTGGCACACGACCTTCGGCATCACCAATCATCGGCCAACCATCCACCCAATGACACGGGGAAAGTGTCGGCACACGCCCCACGGCCCCACGATCCTGAAAAATCCAACCATACCAGTTGCCCTGCGCATCGTCCACGATAGTGCCCTGTCCCACATAAGGAAAGCCTCCATAGTCTGAACAAAGGATAACTTTTTTCTCATAGGGACCGGTAATCTTGTCGGCGCGGTAGCAAACTTGGCGGCGCTTCCCGCCGTTCGGCCACGAAATCATCAGCAGGTAATACTTCCCGTCGTGTTTCAAGACACGGCTACCTTCCAGCAACCCGGTCTCCTCGGCATCGCGCACGTTGAGCTTCATGCTCACACCGCCTTCCTTCACACCGCTTAAGTCCGGATTCAGCTCCGTCAGTTCTCCTGTGCCGGAAAACACATACACCCGCCCATCGTCATCGAAGAACAACGAAGAATCGTGGAAATGCTTCATCCGGCTGTGCAAAGTCCAACCTTTCATCGGGTCTTCCGTCGTATAGATGAAAGAACGGAAAGGCTGGTCGTTCGGCGAGAACAGCACGTAGAACTTGCCATCGTGGTAACGGAGCGACGTGGCCCATTGCCCGCGGCCGTACACCGTGCCGTCCTCCATGTCGTACTTTGGTGTTTCGTGCAGTTTGTCGAAGACATAACCAGTCAGTTCCCAGTTTATCAAGTCTTTGGAACGCATTACCGGTGCACCGGGCATCAGGTGCATCGTCGTGCTCATCATGTAAAAGTAATCGCCCACGCGAATCACGTCCGGGTCGGGCAAATCCGCCCACAACACGGGATTGGTAAAAGTCGCCGCCTCGCTGTCCTTCACTTGCTGAGCCGGTTCGGCCGCATTCATCAGGGACGCATGGGAAAGTGCGAGGGACAACGCCAGCGACAACTTGAATATCTTTTTCTTATCCATACAAAAATGCTTTTAAGGTATTTGACTTATTTTTCCAACTTCCAATAATCCAAACGGAACAGTTCATGGGGTTTCTTCCCCTTGAACAGCAAATACAGGTCGTGTACGCCGCCGATAGCTTTCACGTTGGCCGTGAACTCCTGCCAGTTCTCCCACTCGCCGGTATAGGACACACGGAGCGTGCCTAGCACTTCGCCTGCCAGGCTGTCGGCCCGCAACTCTATCTCCCCGCCATGGTAACGGCTGGAAGCGGCTGCCGTGAAACGCACTGTGCCAGCAGTACCAAAATCCACATCACGCAGTTTGACATAATCGCCATCATGAATGCCGCATACATACAGACCGCGTGCAGCAGAAGCCTCCGTAGTCACGCCCTTCGACCAGGCCATGGTCTCAGCCTCCACACGCCTATATGGATTCAACGTGCCTACGCCTTTCCGTATCCCCGCATCCGTCATGTGCAATTCGGGAATCGTCCCGTCCGCATTATACCGGAACTCTTCCACACACACCGAACGGCAATAACTATGCCCGCCTGGCAAGGCATCGTTATGGTAGAAGAAATAAGAATGGCCTTTATAGTCCGTGATACCCGGATGGTTGGTGTTGCTTCCGCGCTCCAACGGCATGACTACGCCTGCCGCCTTCCAAGGACCGGCCATAGACTCCGCCATGGAATAATGGATAGACTCCGGAAACTTGGAAGCATAAATCATGTAGCAATGCCCGCCACGTTCATACACCCACGGGGCTTCCGTGAAAGACTCATGGAAAATCGCCTTATCGTTCTTGTCCATGGCCTCGATATCACTGGCGAGCGACACCATATCACGGTTCAACTTGGCCTTGTAACACACACCGTTACCCCAGTAGAGCCAAGCTTGCCCGTCACTGTCAATGGCTACGGTAGGATCCAAGTCGTCCCACGAATGTTTGGCAAATGTGGTCATGTCATTAGTCACCAACCCGTGTCCCAGCGCATCACGGAACGGCCCGTAAGGACTATCGGCCACGGCCACGCCGATGGAGGAACCGGGCTTCACCTTGTTTTGCGAAGATATGTAGAAATAATATTTCCCGTCTCGTTCGATACATTGTGCCGCGCTGGCATCGCCTGCCGACCACGCGAAGGCACTCGTGCGGAGTACCGCCCCATGGTCGGTCCAATTCACCATGTCGGTGGTCGTATAGAGACGGTATTCACGCATCAGGTAGGCATTGTGCGGCGCATCATCCTCGTCGCATCCTACATAGAGGAACAACGTGTCGTTATAGACCACCGGCGCAGGATCGGCGGTGTAATGGGTCTGTATGATGGGATTTTGTGCCGAAACACTCCCCGCACACAGCAAAGCCAACGTCAAAAGATTCTTCTTCATTATTATATATAGGTATTAATAATATATAAGGTGTCAATCAGCATTGGCGGGACTGAACATCCAATAATCGAAATACATCACCCGGCCGGGCTTGTTGCCCTTGCAGACGAAATACAGGTCGTGCACCCCGCTCACCTTGGCCACATCGGCTGTCACCACTGCCCAACGGTCATCCCATCCGGTCAAAGGCACTTTGAGCGTGGCCAACAGCGGGCCTTCCGGACTGTCAGTCCGCACTTCCAACGTGACCCCGCCATTGTGGGTAGTCCCCACACGTGCAGTAATCTTCGAAGCTCCGGCCTCGCGGAAGTCCACGTCGCGCACCTTGATATAGGCACCGTCCTTCATAGCGTTGACATACACGCCCACTTCCTCGTTCTGATCCGCCTTCATGCCTTCGGAGAAAGCCATGGTCTCGGCTTCCGTCTTGCGGTAGGGGTTCAACGTTTCCAAGCCTTTTTGAATGCCTTCCGTCATCTTCATGGGCTTAATCGTACCATCGGATTTGAACTCAGCTTTTTCCACCGCAACCGAACGGGTAAAGCCCGAACCTCCGGGCAGCGCGCCGTTGTGGTAGAACAGGTAAGTGCCGCCTTTGTAGTCCACGATGCCCGGATGGTTGGTGAAGCTCCGGCCTTCAGTAGGCATCAGCACACCGGCATACTTCCAAGGTCCGGTGGGACTCTTACTCATGGAATAACCCAGATGCTCCGAAATCGGGCCGCCCGCCCACAAGAGGTAATACCAATCATTGTGTTTATAAAGCCACGGGCCTTCCTCGTATCGCGTCGGACGTTCGGCCACATTGCCCTCGCGCTTGCCGAATGCCTCTTCCGTCATGGGCACACGCACGATGTCGCCCGAGTAGGAAATCATGTCCTCGTTCAGTTTCACATAATAACAGAACGGATTGCCCCAATACAAGTAGGCCTGCCCGTCGTCGTCAATCATCACAGTCGGGTCGATGTCTCCTCGTCCGCTGCTCACCAACGGCTTGCCCAATGGGTCGTAGAAAGGCCCGTAAGGGCTGTCGGCCACGGCCACGCCAATGGCTCCACCGCCCTTTTTCATCGTCACCGGGACGTAGGCATAATACTTGCCGTCGCGCTCCACGCACTGCATGGCCCAGGCATCGCTCTTTGCCCACTCGAACGTTTTGAGGGAAAGCACCACGCCGTGGTCTGTCCAATTCACCATGTCGGTGGTGGAATAAAGTTTCCAGTCGTTCATCACGAACCATGTCGAAGCGTCCTCGTCATGGCTGGTATAAAGAAAAAGCCGGTCGCCGGACACCATCGGTGCCGGGTCGGCGGTGTACATCGTTTGCACAATAGGGTTCTGCGCCTGCGCCGAAGCGGCCAGCATCGCCAAAGATAAAATCACTAAGCTCTTTTTCATTTTTTTTATTTTATTCATTAAACAACAATGGGAGGAACCGGTTCAGGCAACGCCGCCACGTCAGCCACTCATGGTGTGTCCCCGGCGACGCATAATAGGTGTTCTTGATGCCGGCTTCGGTGAGCATCCGGCTCAGGCGGTCGCTGCCCATGCCTTCCTCCGTCCCTTGCCCGAGGAACAGGGCATGCACCTGGCTGTTGAACTTGTCCGCGTCGGCAAACACGCCATCGTATGCTTCCTTGATGTCCTGTCCCGGACGCAGGAAAATGGCTCCGCTGAACGCACCGATATAAGCGAACTTGTCCAGATTGTGCAACGTCACTTCAAAAGTCTGATGCCCGCCCCATGACAATCCGGCCATGGCACGGCTGTCGCGGTCGGTCTTCACGCGGAAGGTCTTTTCCACATAGGGGATAATGTCTTTCAACAGCACGTCGCCGAACGTCGCGCCGAACGCCTCGCGGCTTTCCCCGCGCTTCGCCCCGTGGATGTAGCTGCAGTTTCCATTGTCCATCACCACAATCATCGGCTTGCACTTGCCCGCCGCAATCTGCCCGTCCATGATGTTGGCCATGCGTCCCTGCTGGTGCCAGCCGCGCTCGTCCTCGCCCATGCCGTGCTGCAGGTAGAGCACGGGGTATTTCTTGCCTGTCGCCGTCTCGTACTCCGCCGGCGTATAGACATAGCAGCGGCGCACCCTTCCTTCTACTGAAGAATAGTACTGGCACTCGCGCACCTGCCCGTGGGCGATGTCCTTATTAAAAGTATAATAGGCCGCGTCCTCGGGGTTCTCCGGAATCTCTATGCCGCTTGACATGCGCCCGCAACCATAGAAGCAGTCCGTCGCCGGGTCGGTCACCTGCACACCATCCACCCACAGGAAATAATAGTGGAAGCCCACCACCAAGGGGTCGGTCGTCACCGTCCACACGCCTTCGGCATTCTTCTGCATCGGATACTTTTTCCCGCAGATGTCGGCCACCACCGACTGTGCCTCGGGGGCTTTCAACCGGAACATCGCCCGGCCTTGTGCGTCCACCTTGGGGTATTCAGCCATCGGCACATTATACATGGCCGGCTGTGCCTGTTGGGCATGCATCTCCGGAATGCCCTGCCACGTCATCAAGGCCAACAATGCACATGCCCGCATTGCCTGCCGCTTCATCATATTCCTCATACTGTTATTGTTATTACAAGACTCAAAATCCATCACTTTTCTCTCATTCCAAAGTTTCTTTCCAAATTGCTACAAAAATACAAGAAAACGCCCGCTTCCTGTTTTGAATTTGTAACACATATTTTAGCCTATGTATCATTATAAGATATTCCACCACCTTTCCCACAAAAACGAGGCGGATTATGGGACAGCTTCCAAACTCGGGGATTTAACAATTGACGAAGGGGCATTACGTTTATAGGAGGTGCGGCATTCCTGCCGCACAATCGCATGATAGGTCACAGACATACGCAATAGTGCGAGAATGCGTAGGATTTGCCTGTCGCCTGCCGCGTTTGAAATCCGCCGCAGCAAAGAGTTTGTCCGTCCGGAGGCAAAACTCCTCCGCCTTGTAGGGGAGGTGGCCCGCAGGGCCGGAGGGGATTCCCATGCGCAAGAGTGACTTTTCTCTCTTTTTCCGACTCGTTTATGTTGTCCGTGGATGCGTCCGGGGTTGTTCCCGTGGGCGTGAGCCCCCTCCGCCCCTTCGGGGCTCGTCCCCTTGCGAGGCGTGACAGTCTTGCCATCCGCATGGAAAACAAAAGGGTCGTAACGACCCTCCGCATGGAGAACCAAACGGCCATTATGGCCGCCGCATGGCAAACAAAACGGTTATCCTTTCGCATGGGATTGCAAATTCCACGCGACAAAAGGCGCTCCGTTAGCCAATACTCGTGCCGGGCATACTACAATCCTGGCCGCCGGCAGAAAGACATCTCCTGCGAGCGGCCAGGCCGTCAAATCCATTGACTTATCACGGATGCATTTCTTTCTTCACGACCACGCGTCCGTCCGACAATGTGCGCTTCACGATATTCACGCCACGCTGCGGCGCCGCGAACATCTGGCCCGAAAGCGAATAGTATTCCACAGACACCACTTCCGCATGACTGTCGGCCAAAGCCTCTTCCACGCCGGTAGGTCCGGCCGGTGTCTTCCCGTCGTTGCTCAGGAACACTTCCTTGAGATAGACGGGAGTACCTCCGTATGTCCAAAAGCCGGCGATGTAGATGTGCGACGGATTGCAGTTCGTACCATCCTCCTTCACCATGTTCTTCAAGTCAACGACAACCTCCGTCTTGGATCCCATGTCGCACATATACGGGGTGCTCCAATAACTGGAATTATCGTAGAGACGGAACGAAAGCCCGCAATTGGTCGATTGCTTCAACCGCACCACGATATAGTTGTAAGCCGAAAGGTCAACACCTGCGCTATATTGCCAACCGCTGAAACCATACTGGCCTGTGACGAAGCAGCCCGTACTTTCATCAAACGTGCCGGCCTCCCAAATGGAAGGATTGAAGCCTTCATTGGTCAGCGGGAAGGTCGCCACCGTCACGGTGAACGTCTCACTCATGGTGTTCCCCATGAAATCGGTGTAAGCCACCGTCACGTCCGTCTCTCCATCAACCAGTCCTGTCAGGAAACCGTTTTGGAAAGACACCACGCCCTCCTGCGAGAAGTCATATTGGCAGGTTGCCGACACGTTCTCCGTGCGGCCGGAACGGAATGTGGCAGTGATGTCCAGCGTGTAACGCTCGCCCGGCAACAAGTTCACCGCTTCGGGCACGTCCAGCGATACCATCGTGAGGTCGTCTTCCGTGAAGGTCTGCAGCGTTCCTTCTGCATAATACTTCTCCTCGCTGAAGTCCGGCTCTGTCGAGAACCAGTCAATATCCACGTATCCACCCGTCGCCTCCGTGGCATAATTGAACAGCCCGAAACGGTTGCCCGTGAACACCTCCAACGTGTAGCGCATCGTCCATTCGTTGCCGAAAGGCGTATAGGTTTTGTTATCCGTGCTGTAATAGAACTGCGCCTTGTTCGTCCCGAAGTTGACCACGGCACGCAAGTAGATTTCAGGACCGGCAACCACGTCGCCTTCCACCGTCTCCGCAGCTACTGTACCATCAGCATACGCACTGCGGTAATACACCAGCTTGCGCTGTCCGCCTTCCATCTTCACGCCGATGTAGCCGTATGGGTCTTGGAACACGCACAGCCCGCAGACATCGCCTTCCTGCATGCCCGAGAGGTCAATCCGCGCCGTACCATAAGAATCACGATAGCTACCCGCATCAGCACCTTCGTTTTCATAAGCAAAGATGCGTTGCGTCAACATGTTGCGAGCCTGTTTCAGGTCGTCGGTCACCGAAACGGTGTTCAACCGCAACCAACCCGGACGTGCGAAGAGCGACCATCCGGCATTGTCGGGATTATGGTTCCACTGCCATTGCAAACCCAATGCCGGGTCTGTGAATGTGTCGTTCGTGGGCAGATAGGTCACGGGGAAAGCTTGCCCCACGTCGGGTTTCTTGTAGGATGAGCCGCCCTGGCTCACGTCAATGCCGTCCTTTCCGATAACCGGCCAGCCGTCCACCCATTCCACGGGTTCCAAGAAAGGCACACGTCCCACCGTGCCCGCATCTTTGAACAGGATAGTCCACCATTCGCCGGTCTGCGTCTCCACTAGTCCGCCCTGATGGATGTGCTGTTTCTCGAATATCCGTCCTTCGTGTTCCTCGTAAGGGCCGAATGGCGAGGTCGAACGGAAAATGGTCTGGCTGCCTTCCGTGCCGCCGTAAGTGGCATAGATATAATAGTAGTCGCCGATGTGATAGAAATGGCTGCCTTCGCAACCGTTCCCCACGGTGATAACCTTTTCCGTGCGCACGGCTTTGAAGTCTTCGTCCAACTGCGTCACGCTGATTTCGTCTATGCCATGAGCGATATACGTGTCTTCGCCATCGAAGAGCAGGCCCGCGTCATAGTAGAAGCCTTCCATCTCCTGCATCTCCCACTTGCCTTCCGGGTCGGTGGCGGTCAGCAGGAAGCCGCCGCCATCCTGCACCTCTTCGTGGTCGAAAGCCACGAAATGCAAGTAGAACTTCCCGTCGCGGTAGCGCAGGCTGGGCGCCCATTGCCCGCCCGCATAATGGTTCCACCCGTTTGCCAGGTTATAGGCATCCGAGTTGGAGATTTGCTGCAACGGGTTGGCGCAATATTCCCAGTTCACCAGATCCTTCGACTTCAGGATAGTCGCGCCGGGGAAGAAATACATGGTTGTGGTCACCAAATAGTAGGTGTCATCCACACGGATAATGTCCGGATCGGGAAAATCCGCATGGATAAGCGGGTTGACAAAAGTGCCGTTGCCTTTGTCGGCCGACCGCCGGTAGGTGAAATCGGACCGCGGCACGTTCACCTTGGCGTAGTCGGCATACCATTCGAAGCAGGCTTGCGCACAAGCCTCCGGCTCCCCGTCGAAAGCGGGCACCACCTTGCCGGTTTGCATGAGGGTGTCGATGTCGATGTAGTCGGCCGTGCCCGTCAGCGTCATGCCCACGTTGCCATAATGGTCCATCATCGCCTTGAACGAGTTGCCCCAGCCCGAAGTCGTGCCGGTGGCCCAGGTGCCCATGTTGCCGGGCACCCACTCGCCGTGCTCATTGTAGTGGCCGTTGCTGTCGCTCTCGGGACTCCAGTCCACCTCCGTCACCAAGACGGGGTTGGTCTCCACCACCGGCACGGATTTGCCGAACTCCTCAATGAAACGTTCCGGGGTGGCCGTTTCGTCGCTGCAGTTGTACCAGCCCACGTAGGCATGCACGGCATAGCCGATGTTATAGCCCGTGACGGGATGCAGCGCATAATTCTTGTAATTGGCCTGGTAACCCGAACCCGGCACCCAAATAATGCCCGTGTAGCCGTTGGCGCGGATCATATCGACAATGGGCTGGAAGAAGTCATGCAACGCCTCGGGCGTATCCGCTCCGCTCTCGTCAAGGACTGTCACCGGCTCGTTGGCCAGTTCCAGGAAGAGCTGCCCGCTATAGGCCTGCACGTCTTTGTTGGAACTGACGACATCCCACACGTCAAGCAAATATTTGTGGTATTCGCCCCCCACACGGATTTCGGCGGGACACACGCCGGGCGGGCGCATCACCACGTAAAGCCCGTGCTCCATGGCCGACTCGGCCAAGGGGACGAAAAGCCGGTGCAGATAGTTGTTCAGCCGCAACCGGCTGAAACGGCTGATGTTAGCCTCCCCTTTCTCCGGGCCGGTCTCCTCCTTGTCGGGGTCGTTCGTCCAACAAGGGTCGAGATGCAGGCGGAAGATGTTGCACCACGCGCCCTGCGCCGTATCGGTCAGGGCCTCGAAGAGTTTGTCGAAATAATTGCTGCAGTTCCGGATGTCGGCAGCTGTCTCACAGGAGTTTCCCCAACGATAGTTGTTGAAGTAAGGGTTGGGCGTGTCCATCACGCCGTGCAGGTTCACGATGTTCCCATGCGGGTCTTTCAGGTATTTGCCATCCACGTGCAAAGGCGGCATCTCGCCATACTGTGCCCGTAGCGGCACGGCGGCCAACAAGAAGGCCGCGCCCAAGGCGAACGATTTCAACAGGTTTTTCATAAACATATCTTATAATAACATATTAGGCTATCGCCGCAAAGATAGACCATTCCCCTCTCCCTGCGTTTCTTCCATGTAACATTTATCTTTGAAAACGTATCATTCCGCCCCCTACAAGCAACCCGTCATCATAGGAGGCGCGGCATTCCTGCCGCACCTCCTATATTGACAAAGTGACACTTTCGGGTGCGCGTTGACAATTTGCTCATTTTCGCCTTCTGAGATTCGCGTATTCGCCCGCCGGGCCGGGACAGCGCGGAAAAAACGCAGCCACACGCGACTTGCGGAAATCAAAATGTCGCGGAATCCCCTCCGAACCTGTCTTTTTGACGGGACACGGGACACTCCCGGCGCAGAAACCCGACCGGCGGGAAAGCCCGCCGGGGGATTCCGCAGACAAAATGACACGGGAAACGTGTCCGAGAAAGTTCCAACGGGAAAGAAAAACGGCCCCGAGGCCGCTGCGAAAACGTTTCTGTACCGGAATTTTTTCGTCCGAGCCCCGAAAAAGAAATTCCAAGCCCCGAAAAAAGAATTCCGGGGCTCGGAATTTCGCGTTCCGGCCCCGAAATTTCGCGTCAGACCGCCCAAAAAAGTAAAAGACACTGACAAAAACTTGCACAAAAGCCCCGTTTTGTGCAAAAAAATCGCGCAAAAATCTGCTATTTGGGCCGGATTGCGCAAAAGTCGCGTCACGGAAATCATCCAAAATGGCACAATTTGTCTATTTTTCACAAGCATTTCATGACATTCTGTCTTTTTTGATAGGAGGTGCAGCATTCTTGCTGCACATACCCGCCGCAGCAAAAGAAGCAAAAAGCAGCAAAGAAACCTCCTGCCGCGTGGGATTTGCAATCTAGTGGGGAGGCATTCCTGGAGCAGTAGAAATATCGCGGGGAACGGTTTCATGCTTCCCCGCTGATATGCTGCGACAGATTTGAAATCCATCGCAGCAAAGAGTTTGTCCGTCCGGAGGCAAAACTCCTCCGCCTTGTAGGGGAGGTGGCCCGAAGGGCCGGAGGGGTTTCCCATGCACGTGAGTAACTTTCTCTCTTTTTCCGACTCGTTTATGTTGCCCGTGGATACGTCCGGGGGTGTTCACGTGGGCGTGAGACCCCCTCCGCCCCTTCGGGGCTCGTCTCCCCGCGAGGCGGGACAGTTGTGCCATCCGCATGGAAAACATTCCTGCCGCGCACTCGCGATATATGGACAAACACGCCATAGTGACAGGGTTGTGCAGCAAGAATGCTGCAAGCCTGCCGCGTGGGATTTACAATCACCCCGTGACATCCGCGAACAGAGCACGGTTCAAAGCTTTCCGCCACGCTGTTGTTCCTGCTTCTCGCCCCTCTCGTTCTGGTAGCGCTTCATGTATTCCGTAGGAGTCAGTCCGAAATAAGACTTGAAGCTGGTGGCAAAAGTAGCCGAAGAACGGAAACCGACGGCCACGCTCACGTCACCAATGTCGTAGTTCTTCTTCGAAAGCAGCTTGGCGGCCTGCGTGAGACGCACATTGCGCAGGAAATCGCGTGGCGTGGCACTCGTCATTCGCTTCAGGCGTCGGTGCAGGTGAACACGGCTGATGCCTATCTGGTCGGCAATGTACTCCACGCTCAAGTCGGGGTTGGACATATTCTCGTTGATGATCTTCATGACACGCTCCATCAACTCGTCATCGCGCGAAGTCATGTCGGACGGCTCGTCAATGTCTTCCTCCTGATGGGCCACAACGGTAAACTTGCCCTGCATCTTGCGGCGGTTTTCCAGCAAAGTGGCCACGGTCTGGCGCAACACGTCAATGTTGAACGGCTTGGACAGATAAGCGTCCGCACCCACGGACAACCCGGCCAGGCGGTCGGTATCCTCGCTCTTGGCCGTGAGCAACACGACGGGGATGTGGCTCAAGTTGAAGTTGCCCTTCACCTTGCGGCAAAGCGCGATGCCGTCCATCTGTGGCATCATCACGTCGCTCACCACGAGATCCACCTTGTCGGCATGCTGAATCAGGTAGTCGTAAGCCTCCTTGCCATTGCCGGCCTCGGCCACATAATAAAGCGAAGAGAACTCGCCGTGCAGGTATTGCCGGATGGGCACCTCGTCATCCACCACGAGGATGCGGTACTGGCGCTTCCCCGAAAGCTTCTCATCGGGCTGGCTCACAGCCACATCGGCCGCATGGGCCGCTTCCAGCTGCGCCGAATAGTTGCCACCGTCCGAAGCCCCCTCGGCCACGTCCTCGCCCTTCCGGGGCTGTTGCGGCATGCGCACGATAAAACGCGTGCCCTTCCCCTCGGGGTTATCTTCGATGCGGATGTCGCCATGATGGAGTTCCACCAGCAGCTTCGTGAGATTCAGACCGATGCCCGTACCCACGTAACCGCCTTCCCAATTACCCGCATAGAACCGCTCGAACACGCGCGTCTTCGACGCGTCGGGGATTCCTATGCCCGTGTCGGTCACCATCAGCACGAAGTCGCGCCCTTCCTCGTCCTGCAGCTCGATGGTCACCGCGCCCCCGTCGGGAGTAAACTTGAAGGCGTTCGAAAGGAGGTTCATCACCACCTTGTCGAAATTCTGCGGGTCGATGCACACTTCCAGCTTTTCCATCGGATGGCGGAAAGTGAAGTTGATGCCACGCGAGTGCGCCGCACCCTCGAACAGCTCGTGGAGATTCTCGATGAAGGCCACCAGTTCCACTTTGCGGTAACGCAACCGGAACTGCCCTTTCTCGATTTTCCGTGCGTCCATCAGCTGGTTGACAAGGCGCAGGATACGTTGCGAGTTCTGATAAATCAGTGAATAATAGCGTTGGTGGAGCGCATCGGTGTCAAGTTTCATCAGTTTCATCAGCGGACTGATGATGAGCGTCATCGGGGTGCGTATCTCATGGCTGATGTTCATGAAGAACTGAATGCGCGCCTCGTTGATTTCCTCCGCCTTGCGGTGGTCTTCCATCATCCGTTTCGAACGGTTGCGCTCACGCCACTGCAAATACAGGACATAGCAAAGCGACAACACGAAAAGGAAATAGACCGCCTTGGCCCAAGGCGAGAGATACCACGCAGGATGCACCACGACCGACAATTCGCGCACCTCTGAACTCTTCCCATACGCCTCGGCCTTCATGCTGATGCGGTAAGTCCCCGGTTCCATGTTGGAAAAATAAATGCGGTTCTGCCCGTTCTCCAACGCTTCCCAGTCGCCCCCGTTGACACTGTAATAATAAATGGCGCGACTGTCATCGAAGGCCATGGTGGAAAGCTCGATGCTGAACGACTGGTCGCTGTGGGAAAGGTTCACCTCGTCCGCCTCGGAAATCCAGCGGTCCACAATAGCATATCCCCCCGAACGGTCACCCACGCGCACGGGGTGGCCGTTGAGGTAGAAATCCACCAGACGGATGCCGGGCGCCTTCGCTCCTTCATAGGCCACCACCTTGCCGGGACGGAAAAACGTCAGGCCGTTGATGCCGCCGAAATAAAAGACACCGCCCATGGAATAGGAAGCCGACTTGCTAAACTCGTTGCCTTGCAGGCCGTCCTCGATGTAGTAATTCTCAAAACGCTCTTCCTTGGGATCAAAGCAAGCCAAGCCATCGTCGGTGGAAACCCACACGTCGCCCTCTTCCGACAGTTCGATGGCGGACACCGCGTTGTTGGGCAAACCGTCATCCATCGTGTAAGTCTTTATCTTGCCCTCGCGCGTGGACCACGCCACCAGTCCTTGAGTAGTGGCGACCCAAATTATCCCGTCGCCGCCCGGCTTAACGTCGCAGATGCTATGCCGCAGGAGCACCCGGTCTTTTATGCGCAACGCGCCATCCTTGAATTCCATCACCTCCAACCCGTCGGACGTGCCCACAAAGAGTTGTCCGGCATACACCATGAGCGTCCGCACATAGGAATTGCCCAAGATTTGGTAAGGATAGTCCAACGTGTTGTTCACCTGCTGCGTGTAGTGGGACAACTCGCGGGTGTGCAGGTTGTAACGGTAAAGCCCGTCGCCCATCGTACCAATCCACACGTTGTGCCACTCGTCCTCAGCCAAGGCATAGGCGTTGGGAATCCTGTCCCCGCCCGGCACACGGGTGGAGATGTTGACGCACTCGCCCGTCTGCTTGTCCATGTAGGCCACGCCCGAATAAGAAGAACCGAGCCACATCGTGCCCTCTGAGTCCTCCAGGATGCTCATCACCGTGGAGGGCATGCCCTTCACCAACTCGGGCTTGAAATGGATGCTGCGGGTCCCGTCGGCCGCCAAGTGGTAAACCCCGCAATGGTCGGTGGCCACCCACAGGTCGCCATGCCCGTCACCCACGATGGTGGTCACACAGTTGGTGCCAATTGTGTTGCGCAGTACGGAACGGCGGCCGACATACTCGAAATTGGTCACCACGTCGGGCATGACGAGCACTTCTTTCCAATACACGCCAACCCAGATGTTACCCTGGGCATCCATGATGGCGTCTTTCACGTTAGAACTGGCCAGGTTGTATTCGTATGTGCGGATGTTGCTCTGTTCCATCTTCCCCGTGGCCTCGTCGTAAATCATCAGCCCGTTGCCGTCGGTGGACACCAGCAGCCGCCCGTCGGGCGTGGGATTCGCCGAGGCTACCACCAGGTTGCGGCTGGCTTCCACCTTGCGGAACTCCCTGCGGTCTTCGGAATAGCGGTAAAGGCCGTTGGTCTCTGCCATGGCATAAATCACCCCCGACGTGCTTTCGCAAAACTTCACCACGCCGGGATAGCGTCCCACCTTGCGCACCTTGCCCCTGTCGATCAGGAATACATCCTCCTGCACCGTCGTCACCCACGTGCGCCCGCGAGTGTCGCCCATCATCCGCATGGGCCATCCGTCCACCGGGAAATCGACCACTTGGTTCAAAGCTGACCCGCGTCCCTGCGCCTCTGTCAGGCGGTAAAGCCCGTAACCGGCCGTGGTGACATAGACCATGCTGTCGGACAGGAACGTCATGGAAATGACATGTGCCCTTACCGTGTCGCCATCACGGTCAATCAAAGGCAAATCGGAAAAACGGTCGGTGGCATAGTCATATGCCTGCACCCCAAGCTCTGTCCCCACCAATATCGTGCCCGGCCTAAGTTCGAGCACACTGGTCACGTTGTCGTGGTTCAATGTCCCCTCAACCCCGTTCTTGTGGTGATAGACGTTCATCTTCGCCCCATCGTAGCGGTTCAACCCGTTTTGGGTGCAGATCCACACGTTTTGGTAGCTGTCCTGCAAGAAAGAACGGATGCAAGTGTTTGACAATCCTTCATCAGAAGTAAAAGTAATAGGAAACTGGGCCTCCGCCTTCACACACAGGAAGCAACACAACAATCCCCACAGATATTTCTTTTTCATAGGTTCACGATTTTCTGTTCTATCTTTTGCTTCCGCAAACATTTGCGGTTAGTTAGTACGGCCCTCCAAGCCTTTCCGCATGGCGGTGTGTCTCTTGGCAAGAGAGCAACTCTTGCACAAAATTAAAAGAAAAAAACTGATTCCGTGCATAAATCCCCAAAAACTTTTGCCGACCTATCATTTAAAAAACTTTACCACGCAATGAAAAAACGCGCGACGACAAAAGTTTCGCATTAAGAATCAAATACTTACCACTACGGTACATCTCTTGCCAAGAGACACACCGCATTTTCTTTCCACGCAGGTTCGCATTCCTTTTATGATGCCGCAAAATTAGCGCAATTCACCTAAAGACGCTTTTTGCCATGTTACACATTCTTTCGCAAATGTAACATGCGCCCGCTCTTCCGCGATTTCCGCATGTTACAAATCCAAGCACGAAAGAAGGAGAGTTTTGCTGCGGCGGATGCCAAAACTGTCCCGCCTCGCAGGGGGACGAGCCCCGAAGGGGCGGAGGGGGTCTCACAACCACGGAGCCATAATGGCCGTTTCGTTTTCCTGCGGGGGCGTAACGACCCTTTTGTTTCCCTTGCGGAATGATACGTGGGTGGGAAACCCCTCCGGCTCTTCGAGCCACCTCCCCTGCAAGGCGGAGGAGTTTTTTTGCTCCGCACGGGCAAGTGACGGGAAACAGGGCATTTGATTACAAATGAATATTCGGCAGTTATTAAATCCCCAAGATTAGGAACAGTTCCCAAACGGGAAGCAACTGCTCCGCCTTGTAGGGGAGCTGGCCCAACGGGCCTGAGGGGTTTCACATCCACGGACACACACATAAAGTATGTCTTTGTGGACGTGAGACCCCTCCGGCGCTTCGCGCCACCTCCCCTACAAGGCGGAGGAGTTTTTTTGCTACACCCTCGGCAAACGGGAGCAAAAATCCCACGCGACAGAGGCAAAAAAGAAGGCCGCCCACATGCCTTAATGGCGGGGCGGCCTCCCTATTTCAAATACATACTAACTTAGGTGTATGCCTGCTTAGAAGTTGTATCCAACAGTAACGGCGAATTTGCTGTTCTTCGTCTTTTCTGCGATTTCGTTGAAGTCGAGGGCATAGCCGATACCTACGTTGAACTGCTTGATGTCCAGCGTGGCACCAATCTGCCAACCGAACTGGCAACGGTTCCATTTCCCATCCTTGCCGACTTCCTTTTCATCAAAATTATTCTCTGTTTCTTCACCAGCATCAAAATTTTCGTTGATGTTGGCAATTTGCTCATCAATATCCTCTTGGGTCATACCCCAATCTTTCATATCGCTAATAAACTCGGAAGGAATGCCAATTTCACGCTTATACTTTGTCTTCGACATCAAATTCACACGCAGATAGAATCCTGTGTAAGGCTTGATGGCCAACATGTCGTTAATCTTCACGCCATATACAAAATTCAAAGGAATCGTCAATCCCAAAGTATTTGTGGACACCTTATCTTCCCAACTGAAATCATAGCCCATCACGCTTTCGACATCACTTTCGCTGTCGCTATGACGTGCAAAGTTCAAGCCCAACCCCGTCTCGAAGAAAATCGGCAACTTCTTGGCAATTTTAAACGATTGCACATAGCCAATGGAGAAACCGTTCATATCACCGTCTTCAGCACCGTTCCAGTCATACTTCACAAACGTCTTGTCATACGAGAACCGCAAACCTTTCCAAGCTTCCACGTCGGAAGATGCACCTGCACCGCCACCGCCGTTGGTGAACTGTGCGAAAGATGCTGTGGAGCAAGCCAGCAGCATCGCTGTCAATAAACACTTAAACTTCTTCATAATGTTGAAATTTTAAAGTTGATGAATAAAATTATTTTAGTTAAACTAATAGTTGAATGTCATGCGCCAGATGTTGGCCTTGGCCTCGCTGCTGCCACGCTGCGACACGAAGTAGATGTAACGCCCGTCCTTGCTCCACACGGGGCTGAGGTCGTCGGCCGCGTGATAGGTGAGCTGGGCGAAGCCCGTGCCGTCGAGACGGGACACGCAGATGTCCGTATTATAATAGGTAATGGAACCGCTCTCTATCTTGCTGCTCCCCACGCACAAGAGCCACTGCCCGTCGGGCGAGATGGACGGCGAGGAAAAGTCGCGCCCGGGCTGGGAGACGATGCACTCCTCCACTCCGGTTTCATAGTTGACCTTCCAGATTTCGCTGTTGCCTGCCGCATTGGGACGGACGCAGATGAACGCGCTTTCGCCCTTCACGGGATAGGGGTTGAAGCCCTGGGAATAGTTGGCCAGGAAGTTGTTCTTCACGTCGTAGCTCCAAATGCTGGTGCCGTTGTTCTCCTGTCGTGCGAAGAAAATCAGCCTCATGTCCGAAGAATAAATGGGCGCATAATCTTTGTTTGCGGTGGTGATTTGGCGACAGACGAAGCCCCTGTCGGCCGTGGTCTGGAAAATCTGGTTGGTTTTCCCTCTCGCTTCCGAGAACACAATCTGCTTGCCATCCGGCGAATAGGAAAAATCCAGCACGGCGGTGCGGTTGGTTTTCTGTATGGACGAACCTTGCTTGGCCAAGTCCTTGATGAAAATGTTGGTCGTGTTGTTGCGGAAAGAGAGATAGGCTATCTGGCTGCCATCGACCGAAATGTCCAAAATCCGGTTGGAGAACCATCCGATGCCGCGCCCGCTCCGCCGCACTTCGGGCATGCAGACATAATCCGTCGGTTGCGAAATCTGCGTGAAGTCCGTCCCCGACTCTTCCGGTACGGAAACCACCGAGTAGTCAACCCTTTGGGCCGACAGCGTACCGTGTCCACACAACACACACAAAACAACCCAACCAAGCAACTTCCTTTGGCGTTTCATAATCCTTCCTTTTTTGTTCTTAACCAACCCTTGTCCGCATCCGCGACGGAGGCCGTCTGCCGGAAAATTTTCGGGTGTATCTCTTCGGGAGAGATACACAAGGGCAACACAAAAGTACGTAAAAGATTGCAAAAGGCAAAAATAAAATCTTAAAAAAAACGGGAATCCCCCAAAAAAACTTGCAGAAGTTAAGAAAATACAACACAGCAAGGGCGAGAAAGCACACGGCACAGGCATTTTGGAACACGGTGTATCTCTCCCGAAGAGACACACCGCAAAAGCTAACATTTATATCATATAGGAGGAAAAAACTATGGGAATGTTTAAAAAAGGATTGGCTTTGGCCATTTGCGCCTTGGGTTTGTTTGCAGAAGCAAACGCACAAAGGACGGAAGTTTACCGCAGTTCGCAAGCCCGCTTGATTGAACCGCAGATGGGCGTGTACATCAAGCCCTTGGTGGCCGACCTGGAAATCGACCAGACGAAAGGGAAAGTGAAAGACGTTTGGGAGTTCACACCGGACGAAGTAGCCGCCATGGGCGGGGATGAAGCAGACGTGCGCACCCGTGCCCTGTTCATGAGCGTGGACAAGCACGATGTGGACGTGATTGTGGCCGCCAGCTTCGACCTGGAATCCACCAACTCGGGAAGCAAAGTGACGGTCATCGGCTATCCGGCCAAATACGTGAACTGGCGCACGGCCTCTCCCGCAGACAACGAGTGGATTCGCAATGAAATCCTGAAACCTGAAAAAGAAAGCGAAGAGACGCAGGCAATTTCAAAATAAAACATAACAACTAAAAACAAAAAAGAACATGAAAAAGCTTTTTTCTTTAGCATGCGCCGTGCTGCTGGCCATTTCGGCCCAGGCGCAATTGGTGACTTCCAGAAGCCGTTCGATGATTGACACGCCGAAAGAAGACCGCACGATGTGGATTATGCGTATCGGCGTGGGAACAAACAACTTCGTGGGAGATGATTATGAAGATTTGGATTCCAAAGTAGGCTACTTCTTCGGTTTCGAATTCAATCGCGAAATGGGGCGACACGGTGCTTACTGGGGCATGGACTTTGCTTTGGCCAGCAGAGGCTGGAAAATCAGCGAAAAGGGCTTTGACCAAAAGTTTGCCGCCCACAACATCCATTGGTCGCCGTTCATCTTCGGCTGGAAAATCAATATCCCTGACACGAAATTTTCCATTGACCCGCACATCGGGGTTTATGCCGCATGCGATTATGCCGGAAAAATGACCACTGAAGTAGATGGCTATGATGACCAAGAAGTTAAAATCGGCGACATGGATGACTATAACCGCTTCGATGTCGGCATGAAAATCGGCGTAGGCGTATGGTACAACAAAAAATACAATTTGGATTTCACTTACCAACGTGGATTCTTAGGAACGGACGCCGAAGCTGATGGCGGCCCCAGCAACTTCATGGTACGCCTCGGTCTTGGATTCTAAACATAAAAAAATAGAGACCATAACGGACGGGAGAGTTTTTCTCCCGTTTTTTGTATCTTCCTCTGCCTTTTGCCGCGTCTGCCGCGTGGGATTTTCTGGGAACTGTTCCTAATCTTGGGGATTTAACAACTGACGAATATTCGTTTGGAATCAAATGCCCTGCTTCCCGTCTCTTGCCCGTGCGGAGAAAAACTCCTCTGCCTCGCAGGGGGACAGTTCTTTCCGGCCGGCTTTGACTGCCGACATTCAGAAGTTTGTAAAAGCAGGAACTCTGTATCACTCAATTCGTTTTTCCAGATGGTGTTGAATCCCCAAGAATCCGTCGCGGCGAAGAGCCCATGGAAAATCAGGCTTTTTCCTTGTCTCGCCACCCACCTTTCACTATCTTTGCAATTGAAACATTAAAAAGAGAATTTCATGTCCGCACAACTGCCTTTGTTGCCCATCGGCATACAAGATTTTGAGAGCCTCCGCAAAGGTGGCTTCCTGTATATCGACAAGACGGAACAGCTCTACCGCCTGGCCAACACCGGACGTTATTATTTCCTGTCGCGTCCAAGACGCTTTGGGAAAAGCCTCACCGTGACCACGCTGGAAGCCTATTTCCGCGGGAAGAAGGAACTTTTCAAGGGGCTGGCCATCGAACAGCTGGAAAAAGATTGGGCGGAACATCCCGTGCTGCACCTCGACCTGAACACGCAACAATACGATGCGCCCGAAAAACTAACGCGCGTACTGAATGAAGCTTTGGCCGGTTGGGAACAACTTTATGGAGCCAATCCGGCGGAAGTGGATTTGTCCCGCCGTTTCCAAGGGGTAATCCGACGCGCCAGCGAACAGTCGGGACGCGGCACGGTCATCCTCGTGGACGAATACGACAAACCCATGCTGCAGGCCATCGGCAACGAGCCGCTGGCTGACGAATACCGCGACACGCTCAAAGCTTTCTACGGCGCGTTGAAGAGCATGGACCGATACATCCGGTTCGGATTGCTCACCGGAGTGACCAAGTTCGGAAAAGTCAGCGTCTTCAGCGACCTGAACAACCTCGAAGACATCTCCAGGGACAACCGCCATGTGGAAATATGCGGCATCACGGAAGGAGAGCTACGCGGGAAACTGACCGGATACGTGGAAGGACTGGCAAAAGCAAACAAACTCACGGAAGAGGAAACCTACGCAAAGCTGAAGGAATACTACGACGGATACCACTTCACGGAAGACGCGCCCGGACTTTACAACCCCTTCAGCCTGCTGAACACGCTGGCCAAACAAACTTTCGGAAGCTACTGGTTCGAAACAGGGACTCCAACCTACCTCGTGGAACTCATGCAGGCGCACCACTACGACCTCTACCGCATGGCGCACGAGGAGACCGGGGCGGAGACGCTGGACTGCATCGACCCGCACCAGACCGACCCCATCCCCGTGATTTACCAAAGCGGATACCTCACCATCAAGGGCTACGACCCGGAGTTCGGGCTATACACCCTCGGCTTTCCCAACAGGGAGGTGGAGGAAGGCTTCGTCAAGTTCCTCGTGCCCTACTACACCCCTTTCAGCCAAAGGGAAAGCACATTCGAGGTGAGCCGCTTCGTGAAGGAAATCCGCACGGGAGACATAGAAGGTTTTTTCCGGCGCCTGCAAAGCTTCCTCGCGGACACTCCCTACGAACTGGCACGGAACGTGGAACTGCACTACCAGAACGTGCTCTTCATCGTTTTCAAGCTCATGGGCTTCTACGTGCAGGCCGAATACCACACCTCACAAGGGCGAGTCGATTTGGTGTTGCAGACCACGGACTACGTCTATGTCATGGAATTCAAGCTGGAAGGAAGCGCGGAGGAGGCCATGCAACAAATCGAAGAGAAAGGATACGCACGGCCGTTCGCCGCAGATAGAAGAAAAGTCTATAAAATCGGCATCAACTTCTCGCAGGAGACCCGCAACATCGAAAAGTGGCTGGTGGAGGAAGCATAAGCGGCACCCCGGCACGAAAAACAAACGAGTTTGTTTTGTCCTGCGCTCGGTTTGCATTACTTTGGATAAGATAAGCTGCACCTCGGCATGAAAAAAAACGAGTTTGTTTTGTCCTGCGCTCGGTTTGCATTATCTTTCCATAAGATAAGCGGCACCTCGGCATGAAAAACAAACGAGTTTGTTTTGTCCTGCGCTCGGTTTGCATTATCTTTGCAAGTCGAAAAAAAAATGGAAGTATGGCAGAAAACAACCCGATATTGGAAAAATTGGAAGGCTTGGTCAGCCGTTACGAAGAAGTAGGAACGCTGATTACCGACCCGAATGTCATCAGCGACCAAAAGAGATACGTGAAACTGACCAAGGAATACAAAGACCTGGGCGACATCATGAAAGCCCGCCAGGCTTATCTGGACAACTTGCAAACCATACAGGACGCCAAAGACATGCTGGCCACGGAAGACGACCCGGAAATGAAAGACATGGCACGCGAGGAAATGGCCGCGGCAGAGAAACGCATCCCCGAAATCGAAGAACAAATCAAACTGCTCCTCGTGCCGGCCGACCCAGAAGACGACAAAAACGTCATCATGGAAATACGCGGGGGGACAGGAGGCGACGAGGCAGCCCTGTTCGCAGGCGACCTGTTCCGCATGTATTCCAAGTTCTGCGAAATGAAAGGTTGGAAAGTGGCCGTATCCAGCTACACGGAAGGCGCTGCCGGCGGCTTCAAGGAAATCATCTTCAGCGTGACGGGCGAAAAAGTCTATGGCACGTTGAAATATGAATCGGGCGTACACCGCGTACAGCGCGTCCCGGCCACGGAAACGCAAGGACGGGTACATACCTCGGCGGCCACCGTGGCCGTATTGCCAGAGGCGCAGGAGTTTGACGTGGAAATCAACGAAGGCGAAATCAAATGGGACACGTTCCGCTCCAGCGGGGCGGGCGGACAGAACGTGAACAAGGTGGAGTCCGGGGTACGCGCCCGCTACCTGTGGAAGAACCCTAATACGGGCGAGACGGAGGAAATCCTCATCGAATGTACGGAGACACGCGACCAACCCAAGAACAAGGAACGCGCCCTCGCGCGCCTGCGCACGTTCATTTATGATAAGGAACACCAAAAATACATCGATGACATCGCCAGCCGGCGCAAGACCATGGTGTCCACCGGCGACCGTTCGGCCAAGATACGCACCTACAACTACCCGCAAAGCCGCATCACCGACCACCGCATCGGCTACAACATGCAGAACCTGCCGTCGTTCATGGACGGCAACATCCAGGACTGCATCGACCAGCTGACCGTGGCCGAGAACGCCGAGCGAATGAAGGAGAGCGAATTGTAAGAACGACATAAGATGAGACGGTTTTTCACCCGGCAGCCCCTCATGAAAACGTTCCGGCACAGCCTGCAACGTTTTCCCGCCGTCACGGCTTTCGTGACCACGCTGGCCGCGTTGCTGGTATGTCTATGTTGGGGGCTGGACGACAGACTGACTGAACGGCAGATTTTCGTGTCCACCTACTATCTCTCCGTAGGCAGCGTACTGACGCTCACCCTGCGGCTATGGGGCGAAGAGGTGAAAAGCCGCCGCAGACGGCTCATCGTGAACGCGCTGTGCCATGTGGCTCTCCTCGCCGATGCGGTTTACCTGTATCTGTTGTCGGCGGACACGCTCCCGCTGGAAGCCAGACAGTCCCACGCCGCCCTTGTCACGGCACTGTGCCTGAGCGTCCCCATCCTGTCTTTCCTGCGGGACGAGGACGACTCCGCCACGTGGCACTTCACGTTGCAGTCGCTCCGCAATCTCATCATCAACGGCGCGGTGGGCGGTCTCCTGTGCGGTGGGCTTTGCCTGCTGACGGCCTCGCTTTCCGGCCTGTTCGGATGGGATATCAACCCGGGCTGGTACAGCACATGGGCCATCGTGTGCTGCCTGTGGCTTCCCGCCCTGCTGTTCCTGGGACGGATTCCGGAAGGAGACGGCAAGCACGTCCGCACAAGCCGCACTTCGGCTTTCGTGCAGAAAGTCATCCGCTATCTGTTCCTTCCGCTGATAGGGTGCTACCTGCTGGTGCTCTATGCCTATTTGGCCAAGATACTCGCACAATGGGAACTGCCGGACGGGTGGGTCTCCCGGCTGGTGACGGCCCTCATGGGCGGCTGCATCGCCGTGGAGTTCTGCCTCTACCCTCTGTTGCGCCAAGGCGCACCGCAGTTTGAACGCCGCGTGGCGCGCTGGCTGCCCGTGGCCATCCTCCCGCTGCTGGTACTGATGACGGTGGGCATCGCCCGCCGCATCGGCGACTACGGCTACACGCCTAGCCGGCTCTACCTGCTGACGCTCAATCTCTGGTTCTACTTCGTGTGCGGCGGACTGTTTCTCTCGCGGAAACGCATTCGGTGGATTCCGGTGTCGTTCGCCGCGATTTTCCTGCTCACGTCCGTGCTGCCTTGGAACCTTACAAGTTTCTCGCGCCGCTACCTGCTGCGGTCGGTGGACGAGGTGTTCCACACATCGTGCAAAAAGCCCCTGCCGCTCAGCGACGAAGACTACCTGGACTGGCTGAAAACCCTGCCCCGCCAGGAAGCCCTCAACACGAACGACCGCCTACGCTACCTGGCAGAAGAAATGGACGAACCCGCTGTCGCCCGCTACATCAGCCCGGACATCTACTTCTGGGGCATCCGGAACGCCATCAGCGAGCCGGAGAAATATACTTATACCAAAGGGAAAGACGGCCGGATACAGGTGGTGGTAAAGGACATCCGCAACTACTCCACGTCTTCCATCCGCCCATTCACCCTGCCGTTAGAAGAAGGCTACAAGGCCATAAGGCTGTATGAAAACCAAGAATGCGACATCCGTCCAAGCGGAAAGGACGGCGAATGGTGGGCCATCACCTGCCGCGACAGCCTGATGGACGACACCTTATACGTGCGGTCGGACTCCCTGCGCCAATGGGGTTTCGGGGAGGAGTTCACGCCCCGCGAGCTATCCACCCGCCGCAAAGGCAACCGCTTCGTCATGACAGGTTTCAACTTTTACGACAACCCGTCCGACAACTTCCGGCACTTCGCCCTTTGGGGCTATTATCTCATGAAATAGTTACAACTACATCCAAACATAACAGCATGAACAAACAACAACTTTTCGAGAACATCAAGAAGAAACAATCCTTCCTTTGCGTGGGACTGGACACGGACATCAAGAAGATTCC